>NZ_ANBZ01000071.1:0-325200 GCF_000316965.1 Pseudomonas sp. 313 | reverse complement strand
CAGACCCGACGGGCCTGTTCGGCGGCATTACCGATATAGCCGGCCGGAGTCAGCTGGCGCAGCTCGGCCTTGGCGGCCTCGGGGATTTCCAGGCCGTCGATGAAGTCCTGCAAGGCGCTGGCGCTGATGCCCTTGCCGCGGGTCAATTCCTTGAGCTTCTCGTAGGGGTTGGCCACGCCATAGCGGCGCATCACGGTCTGCACCGGCTCGGCCAGGACTTCCCAGCAGGCGTCCAGGTCTTCGGCGATCCGCGCGGCGTTGAGTTCCAGCTTGCCGATGCCCTTGAGGGTGGCTTCGTAGGCAATCACGCCGTGGGCCAGGCCGGTGCCCAGGTTGCGCAGCACCGTGGAGTCGGTCAGGTCGCGCTGCCAGCGGGAGATCGGCAGCTTGCTGGCCAGGTGCTGGAGGATGGCGTTGGCGATACCCAGGTTGCCTTCGGAGTTCTCGAAGTCGATGGGGTTGACCTTGTGCGGCATGGTCGAGGAGCCGATCTCGCCGGCCACGGTCTTCTGCTTGAAGTAGCCGAGGGAGATGTAGCCCCAGATGTCCCGGTCGAAATCGATCAGGATGGTGTTGAAGCGGGCGATGGCATCGAACAGCTCGGCGATGTAGTCGTGCGGCTCGATCTGGGTGGTGTAGGGATTCAGGGTCAGGCCGAGGTCGTCTTCGATGAAGGTACGCGCATTGGCTTCCCAGTCGACGTCGGGGTAGGCGGACAGGTGGGCGTTGTAGTTGCCCACGGCGCCGTTGATCTTGCCCAGCGGGCGGATGGCGGCGATCTGCTCGATCTGGCGTTCCAGGCGATAGACCACGTTGGCCAGTTCCTTGCCCAGGCTGGTAGGGGAGGCGGGCTGGCCGTGGGTCCGCGACAGCATGGGCACGTCGGCGAAGCGATGGGCCAGCACGCGGATCTCGCCGGCGATCTGGCGCATCAGCGGCAGCAGCACCTGGTCACGGCCTTCGCGCAGCATCAGGGCGTGGGACAGGTTGTTGATGTCCTCGGAGGTGCAGGCGAAGTGGATGAATTCGCTCACCGCAGCCAGTTCCGGCAGGTTGGCGACCTCTTCCTTGAGCAGGTACTCGATGGCCTTGACGTCGTGGTTGGTGGTGCGCTCGATGTCCTTTACCCGCTGCGCCTGCTCGACGCTGAACGCAGTGGCCAGCTTGTCCAGCAGGGCATTGGCTTCGGCGGAGAAGGGCGCGACTTCGGGAATGCCCGCGTGGGCGGCCAGGCGCTGCAGCCAGCGGACCTCGACCTGGGCGCGGAAACGGATCAGGCCGAATTCGCTGAAGATGGGGCGCAGGGCGGCGGTCTTGCCGGCGTAACGGCCGTCGATGGGCGATACGGCGGTGAGCGAGGAGAGCTGCATGGGCATTCTCTTGGTAGCGGGGGAGAAAGGGGCCGAATTCTACACGCAAAGGCCGGGGCTGTAGTACCGCCGCCGGCCTGGGATCAGCCGTTGCGCAGGGGGTAGAGGTTATCGAGCAGCTTGCGACGATTGAGCACCAGCTGCCAGCGATGGCCGCCGAGCTGGCGCCAGAGGCGCGCCGAGCGAATCCCGGCCAGCAGCAGGGCGCGTACCCGCGAGGCGGTGGCGGATTGCTGCAGGTAGCGCATCTCGCCGTGCACCTGGATGCGCTGCTTGAAGGTGCTCAGGGTGTCCTCGTAGAGACCACCGCAGGCGGCGATGACGTTCTCGTGGGCCACACCGAAGTGTTCCACCTGGGACTGGATCTGGGTGAGGCGCCGGCCGATGAGGTCGAGCAGGTCGCCGCGCTTCTCCAGCTTGCGTTCCAGGGCGGTCATCGCCAGGGCATAGCGCAGGGGCTCCCGCTGCAGGCTGTTGGGATTGCGCTCCAGGGTGCTGGAAAGGGCGCCCAGGCCCTCGCGCAGCGGCACTACGCTGCCGCCGTAGACGTCCAGGGTGCTGCCCGGATCCCGGACCAGCAGGCTGCCGAGCAGGCAGGCCAGGGGTTCTTCGGGCACCTGGCCGGTGCGCGCCAACTGGTCCACCAGCACAGCGGCCTGGAAGACGCCGCCCAGGGCGATGAGTTGTTCCTGGGTGCGATTCATGCGGCGGGCGCCTCGGCGCAGGCAGGTTGATAGTGTTCGATCACGCCACCGCCCAGGCAGACATCGCCGTCATAGAAGACCACCGATTGACCCGGGGTCACGGCGCGTTGGGGCTCGTCGAAGACCACCCGGTAGCCGCTGCCCTGGCGTTCGATCCGGCAGGGCTGGTCCTGCTGGCGATAGCGGACCTTGGCGGTGAGACGGCGCGGCTGGGTGAGGTCCAGGCCATTGACCCAGAACATCTCGCTGACGGTCAGGGCCTCGGCGAACAGCCAGGGGTGGGCGTTGCCCTGACCGACGATCAGCACGTTGCGGGTCAGGTCCTTGCTCAGCACGTACCAGGGATCGTCACCGGCATCCTTCATGCCGCCGATGCCCAGGCCCTGGCGCTGCCCAATGGTGTGGTACATCAGGCCGTGGTGGCGGCCGATGACCTCGCCGGTGGTGGTCTCGATGTCACCCGGCTGGGCCGGCAGGTACTGCTTGAGGAAGTCGCTGAAGCGGCGTTCGCCGATGAAGCAGATGCCGGTGGAGTCCTTCTTGCGCGCGGTGGCCAGGCCATGCAGCTCGGCGATGGCGCGGACCTCGGGCTTTTCCAGTTCGCCCACCGGGAAGAGGGTGCGCGCCAGTTGCTCGCCGCCCACGGCGTGGAGGAAGTAGCTCTGGTCCTTGTTGGCGTCGAGGCCCTTGAGCAGCAGGGTCTGGCCGTCGACGTCGCGACGGCGCACATAGTGACCGGTGGCGATCAAGTCGGCGCCCAGGGCCAGGGCGTAGTCGAGGAAGGCCTTGAACTTGATCTCGCGGTTGCAGAGGATGTCCGGATTCGGCGTGCGACCGGCCTTGTATTCGGCGAGGAAGTGCTCGAAGACGTGATCCCAGTACTCGGCGGCGAAGTTGGCCGTGTGCAGCGTGATGCCGATGCGGTCGCAGACCGCCTGGGCGTCGGCCAGGTCTTCCTTGGCGGTGCAGTACTCGGTGCCGTCATCCTCGTCCCAGTTCTTCATGAACAGGCCCTCGACCTGATAGCCCTGCTCCTTGAGCAAGAGGGCCGAGACCGAGGAATCCACTCCGCCGGACATGCCGACGATGACGCGGGTGCCGTTCACTTCAAAAACCTCTCATATCTACGATCATCGACAGGGGGTAGCGGTGTCCGTCCAGGTATTTCTCGATGGCGTCCAGGACCAGGGGGCTGCGCAGCCGTGCCTGTTCGGCGCGGATCTCGTCGAGAGTCAGCCACACCGCGCGGGTGATGTCGGCGTCCAGGGCGCGCCCGGGCTCGTGGGCCAGGGGGCGGGCATGGAAGGCGGTGCGGTAGTAGGTGACGCCATTGCCCGGCGCGACATAGAGGCCGATGCCGATCACGCCCTGGATCTCCACCTGCCAGGCGGTTTCTTCCAGGGTCTCGCGGCGTGCCGCCTCGATCAGGCTCTCGCCCGGCTCCAGGTGGCCGGCCGGCTGGTTGAGCACCAGGCGACCCTGCTTCTCTTCTTCCACCAGCAGGAAGCGACCGGCGTCTTCCACTACGGTGGCCACGGTGACGTGGGCGTGCCAATCCATCTCGGACTCCGCTATCGGTAATCGCGCAGTATACGCCTTAAGTTTTGTCCGTCCCAAATGCAGCGAACCCCGGCCAGGGCCAGGGTTCGCTGTAATCACCCATTCAGGCTGCGGACGCAGCCCTCAGGTTCAGCCCTTGAGCTGTTCCAGGGCGGCGTTGAGCGTGGCGCTCGGACGCATGGCCTGGCGGGTCTTGGCCTGGTCGGGGTGGTAGTAGCCACCGATGTCCACGGCCTGGCCCTGGACGCCGTTCAACTCGGCGACCACCTTGGCTTCGTCGGCGGTCAGCGACTTGGCCACCGGCTCGAACTGGGCCTTGAGCTGGGTGTCGTCGCTCTGCTCGGCCAGAGCCTGGATCCAGTACAGCGCCAGGTAGAAGTGGCTGCCGCGGTTGTCCAGTTCACCGGCCTTGCGCGACGGCGACTTGTTGCTGTCGAGGAACTGGCCGTTGGCCTGGTCCAGGGTCTTGGCCAGGATCTTGGCCTTGGCGTTACCGGTGGTCTCGCCCAGGTGGTTGAGGGATTCGGCCAGGGCCAGGAACTCGCCCAGGGAATCCCAGCGCAGATGGTTTTCCTGCACGAACTGCTGGACGTGCTTGGGTGCGGAGCCGCCGGCACCGGTCTCGAACAGGCCGCCGCCGTTCATCAGCGGGACGATGGACAGCATCTTGGCGCTGGTGCCCAGTTCCATGATGGGGAAGAGGTCGGTCAGGTAGTCGCGCAGGACGTTGCCGGTCACCGAGATGGTGTCCTCGCCCTTGCGGATGCGCTCCAGGGACACGCGGGTGGCTTCCTCGGGCGCCAGGACGCGGATGTCCAGACCGTTGGTGTCGTGATCCTTGAGGTAGCGCTCGACCTTGGCGATGACCTGGGCGTCGTGGGCGCGGTTCTGGTCCAGCCAGAAGATCGCCGGAGTGCCGCTGGCGCGGGCACGGTTGACGGCCAGCTTTACCCAGTCCTGAATCGGCGCGTCCTTGGTCTGGCACATGCGCCAGATGTCACCGGCCTCGACCGAGTGCTCGAAGACCACCTTGCCCTGGTCGTCGGTCACGCGCACGGTACCGTCGGTGGGGATCTGGAAGGTCTTGTCGTGGGAGCCGTATTCCTCGGCCTTCTGCGCCATCAGGCCAACGTTGGGTACGCTGCCCATGGTGCTGGGATTGAAGGCGCCGTTCTGCTTGCAGTCCTCGATCACCACCTGGTAGACACCGGCATAGCAGCGGTCGGGGATGATGGCCTTGGTGTCCTGCAGGTTGCCTTCGGCGTTCCACATCTTGCCGGAGTCACGAATCATGGCCGGCATGGAGGCGTCGACGATGACGTCGCTCGGCACATGCAGGTTGGTGATGCCCTTGTCGGAGTTGACCATGGCCAGTGCCGGGCGCTGGGCGTACTGGGCGTCGAAGTCGGCCTTGATGGCGGCCTGGGTGGCTTCCGGCAGGCTGGACAGACGGGCATAGAGGTCGCCGATGCCGTTGTTGCGATCGAAGCCGGCTTCTTTCAGGGCGGCTTCGTGCTTGGCCAGCACGTCCTTGTAGAACTCGCCGACGATGATGCCGAACATGATGGGGTCGGAGACCTTCATCATGGTGGCCTTCAAGTGCACGGAGAACAGCACGCCCTGGGCCTTGGCGTCTTCGATCTGGGCGGCGATGAAGCTCTGCAGGGCCTTGCGGCTCATGGTCGAGGCATCGACGATCTCGCCGGCCTTGACCGCGGTCTTCTCTTTGAGGACCTTGCTGCTGCCGTCCTTGCCGATCAGTTCGATCTTCAGGCTGCCGGCGTTCTCGACGGTGGCCGAGCGCTCGCTGCCATAGAAGTCATGGGCGTCCATATGGGCGACGTGGGACTTGGAGTCGGCACTCCAGGCGCCCATGCGATGGGGGTGCTTGCGGGCGTAGTTCTTGACCGACAGCGGCGCGCGGCGGTCGGAGTTGCCTTCGCGCAGGACCGGGTTCACGGCGCTGCCCTTGACCTTGTCGTAGCGCGCCTTGACGTCCTTTTCCTTGTCGTCCTTGGGCTCGTCCGGATAGTCCGGCAGGGCGTAACCCTGACCCTGCAATTCCTTGATCGCGGCTTTGAGCTGCGGCACCGAGGCGCTGATGTTGGGCAGCTTGATGATGTTGGCTTCGGGAGTGGTGGCCAGTTCGCCGAGTTCGGCGAGGTGGTCGGAGATGCGCTGCTCTTCCTTCAGGTACTCGGGGAAGAGCGCGATGATGCGGCCGGCAAGGGAAATGTCACGGGTTTCGAGGGCGACGCCGGAGGAGGCGGTGATGGCCTCGACGATGGGGAGCAGCGAATAGGTCGCCAGGGCGGGCGCTTCGTCGGTCAGGGTGTAGATGATCTTCGACGTGGTGGACATGTCTTGCTTTAACTCCTCTTTATCACAGCTGTGGCGCGAAGCCGGGCGAGCGAGGATCGACCCTTGAGTCGATAGACGCCCCAAGAAGGCGTTATCGGACCGCGCGACAGGCGCGGCGGCGATGGACGTGCGATGCGACAAAGCGTCGCTGCGGAAGTTGCAGGATCGGCCGATACAGCCAGCGGAACCGGCAGGGCCTGCAGCGACCCGTCAGTCGGCGGAGTATACCAGCGCGGCGCCTGGCGTGCATTCGTGCCACTGCAGCTTGCCTGTGTGGGGAAGTCGCCGACCCGGAAGGGCCGTCGAACTTGGGCAAGTTCGTCGCGGTGTCAGGTCAATGAGCTTGACCAATCGACGACTGGCGCTGCACGGAAGTTGCTTAAGGGACTAAACTATTGCCCCTCTAAATTTCACGAGGTCGTTATGAAAACCAAGGACAATGCGTCCAAGAGTCGTTCCTGGGCTATCGTCGGGCTGGAAACGCTCGTCATCGTCGCCCTGTCGCTGTACGTCGCCTTTGGCGCCGGGCTGTTCATCAAGCACCACTGCTGGGACACCCTGACCCCGCAACAGCAAGACCAGATTCTCGAGCAGATGAGCCGCAGTGCTCAGGAAAACACCCTGCTCACCTGATTCGCTTTCGCTCGAATCCCTTCTTCTCAAACAATAAGAATCCTTCCTTTTTCTCCCGCGCACCGCCTAGGTGTCGAGGTGGCTTCGTCACGTCTAGAGCTCTAGCAGACCAGGTGTTTGCCTGGACTCACGGGGACGGTGGGGGTTGCCTTTGGCAGCACCCTGGGCGAGGACATCGCCACGGGGCGGGCGCGCCGCGCCAGGCGCAGCATGGCCCAGAGTATGGCCAGCGACAGGGCTAGCCAGCCAAGTATCAGAAGAAGGATGTAGGTCGCAGGAGTCATTGACGTTCACCGTACGGCTGTCTCGGAAAGGTGTCTTTGCTGGGACACATTTCTCTAGACTCGTCAATAGCTATCCTGTTCAGGCTTTCCCGACGAGGGGTCCAACCGGGCACCGCTCGCGCGGAGCCCGGTGGATGGGGATCACAGGAACAGGTGCGCCAGCCAGAACAAGCCGGCGGAGAGGGCCATGGAGGCCGGCAGGGTCAGGACCCAGGCCATGAGGATGTTGCGCACCGTGCTGCCCTGCAGGCCGCTGCGGTTGGCGACCATGGTGCCGGCCACGCCCGAGGACAGCACGTGGGTGGTGGAGACGGGCAGGGCGAAGACGTTGGCCATGCCGATGGCCGCCACCGCCGTCACCTGGGCGCTGACGCCTTGGGCATAGGTCATGCCCTGGCGGCCGATCTTCTCGCCCACGGTGAGCACCACGCGACGCCAGCCGACCATGGTGCCGATGCCCAGGGCCAGGGCGACGGCGATGATGACCCAGAAGGGGGCGTATTCGGTGGTGCTGGTGAGGTCCTTGCGTAGGCGGCTGAGATCGTCGCGATCGCGCGCGGTCAGCACCGGCAGCTTGCTCACCTTCTTGGCGGTGTCGTCCAGGCATAGCAGGTAGCGGCGCACCTGCTGGCGATGGTCGTCGCTCATGGCACGGTAGTCGGTGACGCCTTCCAGGTCGGCCAGCAGCGCCTGCAGCGTTGGTACGGTCATGTGCGGGGCGCAGCGGAATTCCTGAGGCAGGTCGCGATTGCCGGGTACTTCGGCGAGGAAGTCCTTGAGGTTGTCGCCCTGGCGCTCATAGAACTGGCCCAGGTGGATGGCGGCGTCACGGGTCCGTTCGATCTGGTAGGTGGTGCTGTCCAGATCCAGCACGAATTTGGCCGGGACGATACCGATGAGCACCAGCATGATCAGGCCGATGCCTTTCTGGCCGTCGTTGGATCCATGCACGAAACTCATGCCCATGGCCGAGAGGACCAGCATCAGGCGATTCCAGAAGGGTGGGTGCTTCTTGGCATCCAGTTCGCGGCGCTGTTCCGGGGTCTTGTGCATCTTCGACAGCGGTCGCCAGCGCTTGAGCGCGAGCAGCAGCAGACCGGCGACGGCGAAGCCGGCCAGTGGCGAGAAGATCAGCGACAGGCCGATGTCGATCGCCTTCTGCCAGTTCACCCCTTCGCTCACCGGGATACCGGTCAACAGGGCGTTGGTCACGCCGACGCCAAGGATGGAGCCGATCAGGGTGTGGGAGCTGGAGGCGGGGATACCGAAGTACCAGGTGCCCAGGTTCCAGGTGATGGCGGCGGCGAGCAGCGAAAACACCATGGCCAGGCCGTGGCCGGTGTTGACGTTGATCAGCAGCTCCACCGGCAAGAGGTGGACGATGGCGTAGGCGACGCCGACGCCACCGAGCAGCACGCCGAGGAAGTTGAAGATGCCGGAAAAGAACACCGCGAGGTGCGGGGGCATCGCCTTGGTGTAGATCACCGTGGCGACGGCGTTGGCGGTGTCGTGAAAGCCGTTGATGAATTCAAAGGCCAGCACAAAGGCCAGGGCCAAGACGAGGCTGATGGCGACCCAGGCGTGGAGTCCGCTGAAAAGTTCGAACATGGGGATACGTCGACAGTTGGCAGGCGCGAATTATGGCAGAAAAATGACTGCCGCCATCGGCACCTTGAATGGGAGGGAAAAATTAAGGCTTGTCTGAACAGCAGCCGAGCGAAGGTCAGGCAAGGCGAAAATCAGCGAGGAAGCGGAGTTTACGAGGGGTAAATGAGCATTCCGGGATGATTTTCAACGCAGTATGGCCGAGCGCAGGCGCTTTTCCGACAAGCCTAGTCGCCGCGGTAGATGCAACCACAGGTGCAGGTCTCATGGACGCGAACCTGGCTGAGTTCGGGGAGCAGGGGCTTGAGCTGTTGCCAGATCCAGCGCGCGAGCACTTCGCTGGTAGGGTTCTCGAGACCCGGGATGTCGTTCAGATAATGGTGGTCGAGACGCTCGTACAGGGGTTTGAAGGCGGCCTTGATATCGGCGAAATCCCGGACCCAGCCGGTATGGGGATCGACAGCACCTTCGATGTGCAGGCCTACCTTGAAGGAATGCCCATGGAGACGTCCGCACTTGTGGCCTGCCGGAACATTGGGCAGGAAGTGCGCGGCTTCGAAAATGAATTCTTTGAAAATTTCCACGATAACCACTCGCGTTGGGCCACGGGGTGTGGCGGCTGCGGGGCGGCAGTCTATCAGCTCGACACCGCCTTGCCGAACCTCGCGGTCGCCGACCAGGGGCGGCGGTCTAACCCGGCATCGACCAGGGCTCCAGCAGGTAGCCGTCGCGTGCCAGCTCCAAGCGAGTCTGCTCGATCAGGGCGGCGAGGTGGCCGGCATGGCTGTATTGACTGCGCGCGACATGGGCGATCGAGGCCAGTACCCGGGCGCCGTCGGTCACCTCAAGGGAAAAGCTGGCGTCGCTGGGATCTTCGCGGACGTCGCCGCGCAGGGGCAGAAAGGCCTTTTCGACGATGTGGACGGCACGGGCGAGATCGATGGACATGGGCGGACTCCTCGGCAAGTGGCTTTCAATAGAGGGCCAGGGTCAGGAGAAATTCGGATTTGCCTTCACCGGCGGGCTTAGGCAGTCTCCCGGTCTTTGTCTGGACGATTCCCCATGCGCAGCAGCAATCCTCGTACCTTCTGGGCTCTGGTCGGCCTGGCCGCCGCCTTTGGTCTCGCCGGCCTGATCGGCAATCGAGTGGGCTGGGAGCGGTTGGAGATCGGCTATCGAACGGTACCGTCGCCCAGCGGGCTGGACATCGGCGTGGCCGGTCAGGTCATCACCGGCCTGCCGTCCCTGTGCATCGCTCTGGCGCTGGTCACCGTGGTGACGGCGCTGATCATCCGGGGTGGGCGCCGCTTTCGTTCGCGGCTGCCCCTGCCGGTGACGGCGGGCATTCTCTGGGTGCTGCTGGCGGGCCTGCTGGTGCTTTTCTATCCCAGCACCCTGGCGTTCCAGTGGGAGAATCATCGCAGCGCGGCGGAGATCGACTTCTATGTCCTGCAGGATCGCCCCGGTCCCTTCCAGGGCACGGCGCAAAAGAGCCAGCGACTGACCTACTACCGCGACTGCGGCGATACCGGGCAGGCGGCCTGCCCGGTGTTCGAGTGCGTGGTGGAGCGGCGCAGCTGGCTGGGTGGCCTGCAGAAGATCGAAGGCTTCTACCCAGGCCTGGACCAGGAACGTCAACTGGAGCTGCTGCGTACCCGTTGCCTGCCCGGCACGCCGTGACCGACGAAACCGCCGGTCTGGTGACGCCATAGGCGGGCATAGAGGCCATTGTAGGCGATCAGTTCGTCGTGGGAACCCATCTCGACGATCTGGCCACGTTCCATGACCACCAGGCGGTCCATGCGCGAGATGGTCGACAGCCGGTGGGCGATGGCGATCACCGTCTTGCCTTCCATCAAGGTTTCCAGGCTTTCCTGGATCGCGGCCTCCACCTCGGAGTCGAGGGCGGAGGTGGCTTCGTCCAGCAGCAGGATGGGCGCGTCCTTGAGCAGGGTGCGGGCGATGGCGATGCGCTGGCGCTGACCGCCGGAAAGCTTGACGCCGCGTTCACCCACCTGCGCATCCAGCCCGGTACGACCATGGGCGTCGGTGATGCGGGCGATGAAGTCGTCGGCCTTGGCCTTGCGCAGAGCGGCGTGCAGTTCTTCATCAGTGGCCTCGGGACGGCCGTAGAGCAGGTTCTCGCGGATCGAACGGTGCAGCAGCGAGGTGTCCTGGGTGACCACGCCGATCTGGCATCTCAGGCTTTCCTGGGTGACATGGGCGATGTCCTGGCCGTCGACCAGGATGCGACCGCCTTCCAGGTCATAGAGGCGCAGCAGCACGTTGATCAGCGTGGACTTGCCGGCGCCCGAGGGGCCGACGAGGCCAATCTTCTCGCCCGGGGCCACGTCCAGGGTCAGGCCTTCGATGATGCCGGCGCCCTTGCCGTAGTGGAAGGCGATGTCCTCGAACAGCACCGCGCCACGGGTCACCTGCAGCGGCTTGGCGTCCGGGGCGTCGCCGACCTGGCGCGGCTTGGCGATGGTGCTCATGCCGTCCTGCACCATGCCGATGTTCTCGAAGATGCCGTTGACCACCCACATGATCCAGCCGGACATGCTGTTGATGCGGATCACCAGGCCGGTGGCCAGAGCGATGGCGCCGACGCTGATGACGCCCTGGTGCCAGAGCCAGAGGGCCAGGCCCGTGGTGCCAGCAATGAGGAAGCCGCTGAGGATGGCGATGGTCACGCCCATGGCGGTGATCAGGCGGGCGGCGCTCTCGGCTTTCTCGGTCTGCTCTTCCATGGCCTGGCGGGCGTATTGCTCCTCCTGGGCCGAGTGGGAAAAGAGCTTGAGGGTGGAGATGTTGGTGTAGCCGTCGACGATGCGCCCGGAAAGCTGCGAGCGGGATTCCGAGGCGATGGCCGAGCGCTCCTTGGTCTGGGGCACGAAATACCAGAGGGCGATGACGTAGCCGATGATCCAGAGGACCAGCGGGACCATCAGCCAGACGTCGGCCTGGGCGAACAGGATCAGCGAGGTGACGGCGAAGATCAGCACGTGCCAGATGGCGTCCACTGCCTGCACCGCCGAATCGCGCAGGGAGACGCCGGTCTGCATGATGCGGTTGGAGATGCGCCCGGCGAAGTCGCTGTGGAAGAAGCCCAGGCTCTGCTTGAGCACGTAGCGATGGTTCTGCCAGCGGATCAGGGTGGTGAGGCTGGGGGTGATGGTCTGATGCACCAGCAGATCGTGCAGGCTGATGAACAAGGGGCGGATGACCAGGGTGACCACCGCCATCCAGATCAGGGTGCCGCCGTGCTCCTGGAAGAACACCGTGCTGTTGGGCGCGCTGCCCGCCAGGTCGACCAGTTGGCCGATGAAATTGAAGAGGGCGACCTCGATGAGGGCGCCGATCAGGCCGACCACCAACAGCAGGGCGAAGGCCGGCCAGGCTTGCTTGAGGAAGTGGAGATAGAAGGCGCCGACCCCAGTGGGCGGCATTTCATCGGGGGCTTCCCGGAACGCATCGATGATGCGTTCGAAGCGGCGAAAGATCATGCGGGGTCCTTGTAGAGAGGAGACAGCGTATCGCGTCGCCGGAAGGGGGACCTCGCCGTTGGGACTGGATGACCGACGCGCGGCATCCAGCCGGACGGGTCGGCTTACAGCCGTTTGGCAGCGAGAATCATGACCGGTTCACGGGGAATGTCGCGCAGCATGCCCTGGCGGGTGGTCTGGACGCCGGCGATCTGGTCGACGACTTCCATGCCGCGCACGACCTTGCCGAATACGGCGTAGCCGAAGTCGCGCGAACCGTGGTCGAGGAAGGCATTGTTCTCGACGTTGATGAAGAATTGACTGGTGGCGGAGTTGACGTCCGAGGTGCGCGCCATGGCCAGGGTGCCGCGCAGATTCTTCAGGCCGTTGTCGGCTTCGTTCTTGATCGGGGCCTTGGTGCGCTTCTCCTGCATGTCGCGGGTGTAGCCGCCGCCCTGGATCATGAAGCCGGGGATGACGCGGTGGAACAGGGTGCCCTTGTAGAAGCCGCTGTCGACATAGCCCAGGAAGTTCTCGGTGCTGACCGGCGCCTTGGCCGCATCCAGTTCGACCTCGATGTCACCCTTGTTGGTGCTGATGAGCACGTGCGGATTGTCCGCGGCCCAGGCGGTGGAGGCGACGAACAGGGCGCAGGCGGCAAGCAGGGCTTTGAACATGATGGATCCTTGAGTGGCGGAGACGACTGGCGAACGATAGCAACCCGGCTGGCACCCCGCCACGGTCAGCGTGGCAGGGCATGTTTGCGCAACAGGTTCATGAGGATCTGCGAGGCTGGGCCCAGCTCGTGCTGGCGCGTCTTGTAGAGCTGGAAGGGATGGAAGCGCTGGGCGCCCTGTTCCAGCGCCAGCGGCTTGAGCAGGCCAGCGTCGAGATCGGTCTGGATGGCGTCCCGGGGCAGCCAGGCGAAGCCCAGGCCGTCACGCAGGAAGGTGGCGGCGGTACTGATGCTGCCTACCGTCCAGCGCTGTTCGGCGGCCAGCCAGCCGGCATCCCGCGGCTGGGCGCGGCCACTGTCGCGGATGACGATCTGCAGCTGCTCTTCCAGATCGGCGGTCACCAGGGTGCGCTGCAATTGATGCAGCGGATGCTCGGGATGGGCGACAGCGACGAACTCGACATTGCCCAGGGAGGCGCCCAGGTGGGCCGCGATCACCAGGCCGGTGATCGCCAGGTCCGCCGAGCCGTCGAGCAGGGCCTCCTCCACCCCGGACAGGACCTCTTCGCGCAGCCGTACCCGGCAGCCACGACTCTGCGGCATGAATTCGCGCAGGCACAGCAGCAGGGGGCGAGTGGGATAGGCGGCATCCACCACCAGCCGCACCTCGGACTCCCAGCCCTGCTCCATGTGATAGGCCAGTTCCTCCAACTGGCTGGCCTGCTGTACCAGGCGCCGCGAACGGCGCAAGAGCACGGCGCCGGCATCGGTCAGCACGGCGCGGCGGCCCTCCAGGCGCAGCAGCGGCACGCCGAGCTGCTCCTGCATGCGGGCGACGGTATAGCTGACCGACGACTGGGAGCGATGCAGCACCTCGGCGGCCTGGGCATAGCCGCCGTGATCCACCACAGCCTGCAGGGTCCGCCACTGATCGAGGGAAACGCGAGGAGTCTTCATCGAGCGCTCTGGGGCCACGAAAGGGCGCATGTTAGTGCCTGCGGGGGTGATGGGAAAACGCGGCGGCCATCACGGCCTGAAAAAATGTCGGACGCCGGGTCAAATGTCCCGTCGGCGCTGCCCTCCAAGCCAGCCGATGAGTGTCCCCCTCTAGGCAAGACAAGGAGTCTCCATGTCGTCATTCAAGGCGTTGCTGGGTTGTTGTCTGGTCATCGCGCCGCTGCTGGTCCAGGCCGAGGAATCCGCCGCGGCGGCCGTCGAGTCCATCGATATCGACGGCATGAACATCAGCCGGACCCTCGACTGCGAAGGGCGAGACGTGTCCCTGTCCGGCGAGGGCAATACCCTGACGTTGAAAGGTCAGTGCGGCACCGTGACCGTCTACGGCAGTCATCATCGGCTGGTGCTCGACGGCGCCCAGGTGCTGAACATCCATGGCCTGGGCAGCGTCACCACGGTCAGGGGCGCGGTGGCCAGTCTGAGCATCGGCGGTGGCTATCAGCAGGTGCAGGCCAAGGTACGCGGCAGCGACGGCATCGCCAAGGTCGATGCCTATGGCTACGGCGCCAAGGCACGGCTGACCCTGCTTAGCCAGGCCGACATCGCCGTGGGCGGTTCCAATCAGCAGGTCTACTGGTCTCGCGCGGCCGGCGTGGCCGAGCCCAAGACCCTGGTCTCGGGCGCCGATAACGTGCTGCAGGCCAATCAGTCGGTGGCGGCGCTTACCGGTGCCGAACCCTCGGGCCTGAACGCCACCCGCTAGACTGCGATAAGCCGGGGGTTTCCCTCCGGGAACGGGCGCGTTAAGGTCGCGCACCTTTTTCGTGCGTCGCCGCCATGCCCTACCTTCTGCTCGTCACCCTTATCTGGGCGTTTTCCTTCAGCCTGATCGGCGAGTACCTCGCCGGTCGGGTCGACAGCGATTTCGCCGTGCTGGTCCGCGTGGCCATCGCCTTCGTGCTGTTCCTGCCCTTCACCCGCTGGCGCGGAGTGCCGGGGCGCTTCGCCCTGGGGCTGATGGCGGCAGGCGCCCTGCAATTCGGCATCACCTATCTGTGCCTGTATCGCAGCTTCGCCGTGCTGACGGTGCCGGAGGTGCTGCTGTTCACCGTGCTCACGCCGATCTATGTGACCCTGCTCGACGATGCCTGGCAGCGCCGCTTCCGCCTCTGGTCGCTGCTGGCCGCCGTGGTGGCGGTTGGGGGCGCGGCGCTGATCCGCTTCCAGCCGCTGACCGGTGACTACCTGCTGGGCTTTCTCTTGCTGCAAGTGGCCAACCTGACCTTCGCCGCCGGCCAGGTGCTGTGCAAGCACCTGGGGCACGCCTATGCCGGGCAGGGTGCGCTGCATCGCTACTTCGGGCTGTTCTTTCTCGGCGCCCTGCTGGTGGCGGCGCTGTCCTTTCTGTTGTTCGGCAATCCGGCGCGGCTGCCCAGCACGGGCCTGCAATGGGGCGTGCTGGTGTGGATGGGCGTCTTCGCCACGGCGCTCGGTCTCTACTGGTGGACGCTGGGCTCGCTGCGGGTCAATGGCGGCACCCTGGCGATCATGAACGAGGCCCACGTGCCGGCGGGTCTGCTGGTCAGCCTGCTGATCTGGCAGCACCCAGCCGATCTGCCTAGGCTGTTGCTGGGCGGCGGCATCATCCTGCTGTCGCTGTTCATCAACCGTCAGGGGCGTCAGTCATGAACGTGCTGTCCGGCAAGGGCCTGGGCCTTTCGGTGCTGTCGTCGGTGCTGTTCGCGCTGATGCCGGTGTACTTCGTCTGGCTGGCGCCGCTGGACGGCCTGCAGGTGGTGGCCCTGCGGGTGGTCTGGTCGCTGCCGATGGTGCTCCTGCTGGTGGTGGTCCTGCGTGAGGGCAAGGCCTTGCTGGCCACGCTCAAGCGGCTGGTGCGCGAGCCCCGGCTGTGTCTGGCCATCCCGGCGGCGGCGCTGCTGATGGGCATCCAGTGGTGGGTGTTCGTCTGGGCGACCATGAATGGCGAGGCCATGGCGATGTCGCTGGGCTATTTCCTGCTGCCCCTGGCCATCGTGCTGACCGGGCGGCTGGTCTATGGCGAGCGCCTGCGACCGCTGCAGCGCCTGGCGGTGGGCTGTGCGCTGCTGGGGGTGATCAACGAGGTCTGGGTGACCGGAGCGCTGTCCTGGGTCAGCCTGCTGCCGGTGCTGGGCTATCCGCCGTATTTCGTCCTGCGCCGCTGGATGGCGGTGGATGCGCTGTCCGGCTTCGTCCTGGAGATGTGCTGCCTGCTGCCCTTCGCGCTGCTTGCCTTGCACTGGTTTTCGCCCAGCCTGATCCTGCAGCAGACACCCTGGCTGTGGGCGCTGCTGCCGGGGCTGGGTCTGCTCAGTGCTATCGCCTTCGCCGCCATGCTGGCGTCGAGTCGCATGCTGCCGCTGAGTCTGTTCGGCATCCTCAGCTATGTGGAGCCGGCGCTGCTGGTCTTCGTCGCCCTCTATGTGCTGGGCGAACAGCTGCCGGAGGGCGCCATCTGGACCTATGGTCCCATCTGGCTGGCGGTGGCCTGGGTCTGCCTGGACAGTGCGCGCCTGCTGCGCAAGCAACTCAGGCGCGCACCGGCTGCGCCCTAGAGCACCAGGGTCGGGCATTCACCTGCGGCGAAAAAGAACTCGTCGCAGTTGGGCAGGGTGCCGGCGCGATCGACGATGAGGAATTCGTCCTCGTCGCGCAGGGCCAGCACCGGGTGGTGCCAGACCCCGGCGTGGTAGTTGATGCCCTGGCGGCCATCGGTGCGAAAGACGCGGATGGCGCCGGCATCCGGCTGCGCCGCGGGCGGTGCCACCACCACCAGAAAGGGTTCGCCGCGTAGCGGGACGAAGGCCTGGCTGCCGTGGGGATGGCGTTCGAGCATGGTGATGGTCAGCGGATAGTCCAGGCGCCGGGCGCGAAAGATGCTGATGATCGCCGCGCCGTCCGCCGGCCCTGTCTCGATCCGCGCCAGGGCGTGGTATCTCTGGGTCGAGCCATTGTTGATGGGAAACCAGTCCCGGCCCGCCGTCTCGATGACCTCGCCGAAGGGCGTGAAGCCCTCGGCGGTCAGCGGCTCGATGCGCAGTGGCCGGCTCATGCCTGGCCCCGGGCGACCTTGCCGAATAGCCGCAGGCGGCTGACACCGCCGTCGGGGAAGATGTTCAGGCGCACGTGGGTGATGGGGCCGAGGTCGCGCACCTGCTCGCGGAAGCTGTGCTCCTGGTGCATCTGCAGCTTTTGCGGCGGCAGCAGCTCCTTCCAGAACAGGCTCTGGGTCTCGATCTGGCCGTCGGTACCGCCGCGCACATAGGCGCCCTGGATCTGGCAGCTGTCCGGATAGTTGCCCTTGAAGTGCAGGGTGTCCACCAGGATTTCCTCCACGATGCCGGCATGGCCCAGGGCGATGATCACCCAGTCGTTGCCAGGCGTGCGGCGGCGCGCGGTTTCCCAGCCGTCGGCCATGCTATCGGCGCGACCCGGATTGAGGATGTTGCTCATGCGGCCGTAGTGCTCATCGTTGCAGGCCAGGGCGCGTCCGCCGTTGAGGGCGGCGGCTAGGTCCAGCACCTCGTCTTCGGCCTGGGTCGACCAGTCGCGATGGGGAATGCCGTAGACCCGCAGGCGGGCCACGCCGCCATCGGGATAGATGTTCAGCCGCAGGTGGGTCCAGGGGCGGTCATCGGCGATGGCATGGTAGTGGTGGCTATTGCCCTGCATCTCGATGGCCGGCAGCACTTCGGTCCAGGCAGCGTCTTCGGCCGGATCGCCCTCGGCACAGAAGCAGGCTTCCAGGGAGGCGGAGGGCGGGTAGTTGCCGGTGAACCAGCGGGTGTCGATGTCGACGCCCTTGATCGAGCCCGGTACGCCCAGGCGGATCACCGCATGGTCGTAGCCTTCGAACCTCTTGCGCCGCGATTCCCAGCCGTCCATCCACTTGCCATTGTCGTCATAGACGCCTTCCTTCCACTCCGGCTCATGGGGCTGGAGCATGCGGTCGGCGGCGGCGAACCAGTCGTCGGTGACGCTGATGACGCGGGTGCCGAGGCGGGCATCGGCGAGGTTGAGGTACTTTTCGAAGGGCGCGGCGTAGGTGCGTTTCATGGGCGGACTCTTGTGCGGAAGGGGTCAGAGGGTCTGCAAGCGGAAGAGGGCGATGCGGTCGATCTCGGCCAGGGCGCGCTGGAATTCCTGCTCTGGGGTGTTGGGCAGGCGCTCCTCGAAGGCCGCAAGGATCAGGTGCCGGTTGCTGCCCTTCACCGCCATGATGAAGGGGAAGCCGAATTTGGCGCGGTAGGCCTCGTTGTGGCGGGTGAAGCGGGCCAGCTCGTCCGGGGTACATTGATCGAGGCCGGCACCGGCCTGTTCGCCACTGCTGGCGGCGGTCAGCTCGCCAGCCAAGGCCGCGCGTCCGGCAAGGTCCGGGTGCGCCTGGATCAACGCCAATTGCTCGGCCTGGCTGGCCCGGGCGACCTGCGCGGCGAGACGCTGATGCAGGGTGTCGACGCTATCCGGCAGCGGCTGGCCCTCGTCGAAGGCACGCTCGGCGACCCAGGCGGAGTGTTCGTAGATGCCGCCGAAGGCCGCGACGAAGGCGGCGCGATCCAGCTGGCTGGGCGTGACGGTCTGGAAGGCGCTCATGCCGGCGGATGCTCAAGGTGCCAGTGGCGAGCAATGTCCACCCGGCGGGCGAACCAGACCCGTTCGTGGCTCAGGGCGTACTCCAGGAAACGCTTGAGGCCCACCAGGCGACCGGGGCGGCCGATCAGGCGGCAGTGCAGGCCGATGGAGAGCATCTTGGGCGCGGTGGCACCTTCTTCGTAGAGGGTGTCGAAGGCGTCCTTGAGGTATTGGAAGAATTGCTCGGCAGTGTGGAAGCCCTGGACCTGGGTGAATCTCATGTCGTTGGTGTCCAGGGTGTAGGGGATCACCAGGTGCGGCTTGCCGGTCGGGTTATTGGGTTCCCAGTAGGGCAGGTCGTCATCGTAGGTGTCGCTGTCGTAGAGAAAGCCGCCTTCCTCCATCACCAGGCGCCGAGTGTTGGGCCCGGTACGCCCGGTGTACCAGCCCAGCGGGCGTTCACCGGTCAGCTCGGTGAGGATCTCGATGGCGCGCTGCAGATGGGCGCGCTCCTCGGCTTCGTCCAGGTACTGGTAGTCGATCCAGCGATAGCCGTGGCTGCAGATCTCGTGGCCGGCCTGGACCATGGCGCGGATGACCTCGGGGTGGCGCTCGGCGGCCATGGCCACGGCAAAGACGGTCAGCGGCACCTGGTGTTTGGCGAACAGCTCCAGGATGCGCCAGACGCCGGCGCGGCTGCCGTATTCGTAGAGGGACTCCATCGACATGTTGCGCACCCCTTGCAGGGGCTGCGCGGCGACCATCTCGGACAGGAAGGCCTCGGACTCCTTGTCGCCGTGCAGGATGTTGCGTTCGCCGCCCTCTTCGTAGTTCAGCACGAAGGACAGGGCGATGCGGGCATCACCCGGCCAGCGGGGGTGGGGCGGCTGAGCGCCATAGCCGATCAGATCGCGGGGATAGGTCATGGAAGGGGCATCCTGGCAGTCGAGATGTTTTGTATACAATGTTTGGAGACCTTTGCCGAGTCCCAGCAAGAATCCTGCCTAACTGGTCTGACCGGTCTGAAGACTTTCCCACGCTGGAGGGCAGCGGTCCCGCGGATCGGGCCAGGGCTGGGCTGTATACAATCGGCAGGTGAAAAGCTGCTAGGCTGGCGCACCCCTCTGCAGGAGCTTTCCCATGTCCACTCCATCCGCTGGCGGTTACCTGACGACCCATGTGCTGGACACTACCGGTGGCCGCCCAGGTGCGGATATCGCTGTCCGGCTGTACCGGCTGGAGGGGGCGGCGCGGCAGGCGCTGGGTGAGATGCGGACCAATGCCGATGGTCGCAGCGACACGCCGCTGTTGCAGGGCGAGCACTTCACAGCGGGGGTCTACGAACTGGAGTTCGACGTGGGCGATTACTACCGGCGGCGCGATGTGGCGCTGGAGGAACCGGCCTTTCTCGATACCGTGGTCTTGCGCTTCAGCCTCGCCGACGAGGGAGCGCATTACCATGTGCCGCTGTTGGTCTCGCCCTACAGCTATTCGACCTATCGCGGCAGCTAGGTAAGATTGCGCCGCCGCGGTGCGCTTTTGCCCGGGCCGGCACCAGGGTAGGGCGCGGGTCCAGCGGCGCTAGTGGATGGTCGGTTCGGTGTTCGATCGCGCGGTGGCGAGCAGCGGTCGATCCGGCACGGCACTGCCGGGCCAGGTCTGGGCGATGCGTTCCAGCACCACCTGGGCCAGCATGCTGTGGGTACGGCTGGCGAAATGACCGCGGGCACCGAAGATATAGGCCTGATCGGCGCCCGGTTCGACGTAGCTGTCCGGATCGCAGAACTCGCGACCGGGCAGGCAGGCATCACCTTCGGCATGGGTGAAGCCGTAGTTGCCGTAGTGGGCGAAGACCTCTTCCATCACCCGATAGGCATCCACCAGCAGCAGACGATCACTGGCTGGCAAGTTGGCCTGCAGGGTGTCGTTGTAGAGGCGCACCAGCTCGTGGTTACGCTCGGCCAGGGCGGGTGTCCAGGGTTCGAGATAGGGCGCCTTACCATAGTCGGTGTTGTTGAGCACCACCAGGCGCTGGGCACCCAGACTCAGCAAATGGCGCAGCAGCTTGACCTCGTTCAGGGCCGTATGGCGGATCCGCGTCGCGACCTGCTCGCGGATCGCCGGGGGCAGGGGGGCGTCGGCCATCAGCGCGGCCTTGAGCGTCTTGTCATAGAAGGGGCCGATGATGTCGTTGCCGCCGATCTGCACCAGGACCAGATCCTGCTGGCGGAAGCGGCCATGCTGCATCTCGAAGTTGCGGATCTGCTGGGAAAAGGCCAGCGGCGCTTCGTTGTGATCGAAGCCCGGCTCGGTGAAGCTCCCGGTCACGGCGCCGCCCTCGGCGTAGCAAAGACCATCGGGATCGCTCGGTCCCTCCTGGCCATAGCCTTCCACCTGCCGATTGGGGCCCAACTCGATACCGTAGGCGTCGGCGATTTCCTGAGGGTAGGTACGCCCTGGGTTGGTGGCATAGATATGGCCGAAGGTGCCGCAGTCCATCAGGCTGTCGCCAAAGGCTATGACCCGCTGGATACCGCGCGCCTCGGCGATGGGCTCAGGGCTAGGTACGAGGGCGAGCAGCGCGGCGACACCTGCGAGTGCGGTCGCCAATCCCCAGTGCTTGCCCATCCTCTACCTCCCGGCAGCGTCCAGCGCCTGCGCTGCCCATAGCTATTTCTTTTGCAACCTTCATACCGGGAAGAGCGAAGAACGCCGCTCAGAGTTCCCGGCGCCCAGACCAGCCGAGACGGCAGGCGACGACCAGCACGACGCCGGGCAGCGTCTGCTGGTGCCGCCCGCCACTGAGCTAGTCGGGCTTTGCCACGGGATCGGAGGATTGCGCCAGGATGGCTGCCATCAGACCGGGGAAACGCTGATCCAGGTCTTCGCGGCGCAGCTGGTTCATGTGCGTGGTGCCGGCGTTGCGGGTATGCACCAGTCCGGCATCGCGCAGGACGCGGAAGTGATGCGACATGCTGGACTTGGGGCGGCCACCATCGAGTTCGCCACAGGTGGCCTCGGTGACCCGTGCCAGATAACGGACGATATCCAGACGCACCGGATCGCTGAGCGCATGGAATAGACGCTCGAGGGAGAATTCGTCAGGACTGGGATGTTTGAAAGGGCGCATGAGCCAATCATACACCGGGGGTTGGCGATTATGTTATGTTCGATTAATATCGAAATAACGAACCAATATCTGTCCTATGGGAGACCGCTCAGATGTCCGCATTGTTCCAACCCTTCACCCTCAAGGACGTGACGCTGCGTAACCGCATCGCCATCCCGCCCATGTGCCAGTACAGCGCCGTCGATGGCGTCATCAATGACTGGCATCAGGTGCACTATGCCGGCCTGGCGCGTGGCGGTGCTGGCCTGGTCGTCGTCGAGGCCACTGCGGTCTCGCCGGAAGGCCGCATCACCCCCGGCTGCGCCGGTATCTGGTCGGACGCCCAGGCTCAGGCCTTCGTGCCGGTGGTCCAGGCGATCAAGGCCGCCGGTTCGGTGCCGGGTATCCAGATCGCCCATGCCGGTCGCAAGGCCAGTGCCAATCGTCCCTGGGAAGGCGACGACCACATCGCCGCCGACGACGCCCGTGGCTGGGACACCATCGCCGCCGACGACGCCCGTGGCTGGGACACCATCGCCCCGTCCGCGGTGGCCTTTGGTGCCAACCTGCCCAAGGTGCCCAAGGCCATGACCCTGGACGACATCGCCCGTGTCCGTCAGGACTTCGTCGATGCCGCCAAACGTGCCTATGAAGCCGGCTTCGAATGGCTGGAGCTGCACTTCGCCCATGGCTACCTGGCGCAGAGCTTCTTCTCGGTGCACTCCAACCAGCGTGACGACCAGTACGGTGGCGACCTCGCCGGCCGCAGTCGCTTCCTGCTGGAAACCCTGGCCGAGGTACGTAAGGTCTGGCCGGAGCACCTGCCGCTGACCGCCCGTTTCGGCGTGATCGAATACGACGGCCGCGATGAAGAGACCCTGGCCGAATCCATCGAGCTGGCCCAGGGCTTCAAGCGCGAAGGGCTCGACCTGCTGAGCGTCAGCATCGGTTTCTCCACCCCGACCGCCAACATCCCCTGGGGCTCGGGTCTGCTGGCGCCCATCACCGAGCAGGTACGCAAAGCCACCGGCCTCAAGGTCGCCTCGGCCTGGAACATCGATACCCCGGTTTTGGCCAACCAGGTAGTGGCCGACGGGCAATTGGATCTGGTGATGGTAGGCCGCGCCCACCTGGCCGATCCGCACTGGCCCTACTATGCAGCCAAGGCCCTGGGCGTCGACAAGCCGTCCTGGGTGCTGCCGGCGCCCTACGCCCATTGGCTGGAGCGCTATCGCACCAGCTGAGTCGGCTTAGGCTGAACGCGCAAGCCGCCCCTCGGGGCGGCTTTTTTGTGCGTATGGGATGGGGGGAGTTTTGTTGGGCTTCGCTGCGCTCAGCCCAACCTACGGTGATGGGTAGGTTGGGTGAGGTGGCTCCATCGCCGAAGCCCAACGGGCTCAGGCGTCGCGACTGTGTACCCGGCGACCTGCGGCATGGGTTTCCCGTACCACGCGGTCGTCGCCCAGGGTGGTGAGGACGAACAGGGTTTCCTCCAGGCTCTTGGACTGCTGCAGGCGGTAGTCCAGCAGCGGGGTGGCCTTGAGGTCGAGCACCACGAAGTCGGCGTCGTGGCCGGGGGCCAGGCTGCCGATGCGGTCGTCCAGGCGCAGGGCGCGGGCGCCGCCGAGGGTGGCCAGGTACAGCGACTTGAAGGGGTGCAGGCGATGGCCGCGCAGCTGTTGCACCTTGTAGGCCTCGCCGAGGGTCTGCAGCAGCGAGAAGCTGGTGCCGGCGCCGACGTCGGTACCCAGGCCGACATTGATCTTGAAGGCTTCCATCCGCTCGAGATCGAACAGGCCGCTGCCGAGGAAGAGGTTGGAGGTAGGGCAGTGGGCCACGGCCGAACCGGTCTCGTGCAGGCGCTGGCATTCGGCATCGCAGAGGTGGATGCCATGGGCGAACACCGAGCGCGGGCCGAGCAGCTGGAAGTGGTCATAAACGTCCAGGTAGTTGCTGCGCTCCGGAAACAGCGCCTTCACCCAGTCGATCTCCTTGAGGTTCTCGGAGAGATGGGTATGCAGGTAGACGTCCGGGTGCTCGGCCAGCAGGCGTCCGGCTGCTTCGAGTTGTTCCGGGGTGCTGGTCGGCGCGAAGCGCGGGGTGACCGCGTAATGTAGGCGACCCTTGCCGTGCCAGCGCTGGATCAGGGCCTTGCTGTCGGTATAGGCGGACGCGGCCGTGTCCTGCAGATAGCCCGGCGCATTGCGGTCCATCAGCACCTTGCCGGCGATCATGCGTAGATCGAGTCGTTCGGCGACCTCGAAGAAGGCATCCACCGACTGCGGATGGACGCTGCCGAACACTAGGGCGGTGGTGGTGCCATTGCGCAGCAGTTCACCGACGAAAATCTCCGCCACCTCGGCGGCCTTGGCCGGATCGGCGAAGGCACCCTCGGTGGGAAAGGTGTAGGTGTCCAGCCAATCCAGCAGCTGCTCGGCGTAGCTGGCGATCATGCCGGTCTGCGGATAGTGAATATGGGTGTCGATGAAGCCGGGGGTGATCAGGGCGTGGGGGTGCTCGATCACCGGGGTGCCGGTGGGTAGGGTGGGCAGCAGTTCGGCGGCCGGCCCCATGGCCTGGATGCGGCCGTCCTCGACCAGCAGCAGGCCGTCGGCATGGTATTCGTAGGAGGCGTCCAGCCCCACCTCGGCCGGGTCGGCAAGGCTGTGGAGCAGGGCGGCGCGATGGGCGATGGCGGTCATAGGGTTCTCTGATTGCAAAGCTAACTTGGGCTGGCGGTGACCAGGCGCAGCGGCAGATCCGTCTGCTGGGCCTGGCGACCGTAGTGGGCGATGACCTCGCCGGCCACCGCGATGGCGATCTCCAGCGGCAGCTTGCCCTGGACCTCGGGCAGGCCCAGGGGGCAGCGCACCGTGGCCAGGCGGTCGGCGCCGTGGCCACGCGCTGCGAGACGGTGGCGGAACTTGGCCCACTTGGTCCGGGAGCCGATCAGGCCGAAGTAGCCATGGTCGCCGCGAGCGAGGATGGCGTCGGTCAACTCCAGGTCCAGGGGGTGATTATGGGTCATGACGATATAGTAGGCACCCGCCGGCATGCGGGCGATCTCGTCGACTGGCTCTTCGGTGACGATCTTTGCGACGCCAGCGGGCAGCGGATCGGGAAATTCCTGGGGCCGCGAATCGACCCAGCGCACCGCGCAGGGCAAACCGGCCAGCAGCGGCACCAGGGCGCGGGCGACATGGCCGGCGCCGAAGACGATCACCGGGACGTCCTGTGCCAGCTGGGGTTCGAACAGCAGGGTGGTGACGCCCCCGCAGCACTGGCCGAGGCTGGCGGCCAGGGAGAAACGCTCCAGGCGCGGCTGGCGCGTACCGGCGGCGAGCATTTCCCGGGCGATCTCCACCGCGCGGTATTCCAGGTGGCCGCCGCCGATGGTCAGGTGCTGCTCTTCCCGGCCCACCAGCATCTTGGTGCCGGCCTCGCGGGGCGTTGAGCCCTGCTCGTCGGCCACGGTGATCAGCACGCAGGGTTCGCCGCGCGCCTCGAAGTCGGCCAGCAGGGCCAGCCAGCCACGTTTGCTGTTCATGCGGGCTCCTCCGTGGCGGGGACCGGGGCGGTCTGCAGCTCGGCGGCCAGGCGGCGCATGCGCTCCACGCCCCAGAGCACCCGTTCCGGGGTGGCCGGCGCGTCCAGCGCGGGATGGAAGCGGTAATGCGCCACGCTGGCCACGGCGTCCTGCAGGGCGCACCACACCGAGATGCCGAGCATGAAGGGCGGCTCGCCCACGGCCTTGGAGTGGAACACCGTGGCCTCGGGATTCTGGCGATTCTCCACCAGCCGTACCCGCAGATCCGGTGGCACGTCGCTCACCGCCGGAATCTTGTAGGTGGAGGGTCCGGCGGTGAGCAGCTTGCCGGCGTCGTTCCACACCAGTTCTTCCATGGTCAGCCAGCCCAGGCCCTGGACGAAGCCGCCTTCCACCTGGCCGATGTCGATGGCCGGATTCAGGGAGGCACCGACGTCGTGGAGGATGTCGGTGCGCAGCAGGCGGTATTCGCCGGTGAGGGTGTCGATCAGCACCTCGGAGCAGGCGGCGCCGAAGGCGTAGTAGTAGAAGGGCCGACCGCGGGCCTGGTCGCGGTCGTAGTGGATCTTGGGCGTGCGGTAGTAGCCGGTGCTGGACAGCGATACCTGGCCGACATAGGCCAGCTGGATCAGCTCCTCGAAGCTCAGCAGGCGATCGCGCACCCTGACAAGGCCATTGCGGAAATCGACCTCTTCGGGCCCGACGTGGAAGTGTCGACTGGCGAAATCGATCAGCCGGTCCTTGATGGTCTGAGCGGCGTTCTGTGCGGCCTTGCCGTTGAGGTCGGTGCCGCTGGAAGCGGCGGTGGGCGAGGTGTTGGGCACCTTGTCGGTGTTGGTGGCGGTGATCTGGATGCGGGCTATGTCGACCTGGAAGACCTCGGCTACCACCTGGGCGACCTTGGTGTTGAGGCCCTGGCCCATCTCGGTGCCACCGTGGTTCAGGTGGATGCTGCCGTCGGTGTAGACATTGACCAGGGCGCCGCCTTGGTTGAGAAAGGAAGAGGTGAAGGAGATGCCGAATTTCACCGGGGTCAGGGCTAGGCCCTTCTTCAGTACCGGACTGTTCCGGTTGAAGTCGCGGATGGCCTCGCGGCGGGTCTGGTAGTCGCTGCTGGCGGCGAGGTCCGCGGTCAGCTCCTCAAGCAGGTTGTCTTCCACCACCTGGTGGTAGTGGGTGAGGTTGCGCGTCTCCTTGCCGTAGTAGTTGCGCCGCCGGACCTCCAGCGGATCGAGACCGCGATGGCGGGCGATGGCGTCCATCACGTTCTCGATGGCCAACATGCCCTGGGGGCCGCCGAAGCCGCGGTAGGCGGTGTTGGACGCCAGATGGGTCTTGCATCTGTAGCCGGTGATCTGGGCGTTGCCGAGGTAGTAGGCGTTGTCGGCATGGAACATGGCGCGGTCGATGATGGCGTTGGACAGGTCCGGCGAATAGCCGCAGTTGCCCGCCAGTTCGAAGCGGATGCCCAGCAGGCGGCCGTCGTCGTCGAAGCCGACGTCGTACTCGACGTGGAAGGGATGGCGCTTGCCGGTCATGTGCATGTCTTCGAAGCGCGGCAGGCGCATCTTCACCGGGCGCCCGGTGAGATGGGCGAACACCGCGCAGAGCGCCGCCGGCATGCCGGCCTGGCTCTCCTTGCCGCCGAAGCCACCGCCCATGCGCCTCATGTCGACGGTGACCCTGTTCATCGAGACGCCCAGCACCTCGGCCACCTGTTTCTGCACCTCGGTGGGATTCTGGGTGGAGGAATAGACCAGCATGCCGCCGTCCTCGGTGGGCATCACCGAGGCCACCTGGGTTTCCAGGTAGAAGTGCTCCTGGCCGCCGATGGCCAGCTCGCCCTGCAGGCGATGGGGCGCGGCGGCCAGGGCGGCGGCGGCGTCACCGATCAGGTGGCTATGGCTGGGGGAGATGAAGTGTTCGCGCTTGAGCGCTTCCTTGACGTCGAGGATGGCCTCCAGCGGTTCGTATTCGATGAGGGCGGCCTGGGCGGCGCGGCGGGCGGCGTCCAGGCTGGTGGCGGCCACCGCCAGTACCGGCTGGCCCAGGTACTGCACCTCGCCATCGGCCAGCAGCGGATCCCCCGGCAACACGGCGCCAATGTCGAGCTGGCCAGGCACGTCGGCGGCGGTGATGGCCAGGGCCACACCGGGGATCTGGTAGCAGGGTGAGAGATCGATGTGCGTGATACGCGCATGGGCGTGCTCGCTCATCCGCGCATAGACGTGCAGCTGATTGGGAAATTCCAGGCGGTCGTCGATGTAGAGGGCTTCGCCGCTGACATGCTTGTCGGCGCTCTCGTGCTTGAGCGGCTTGCCGACGCCGGTGGCCAGGCCGGCAGCGAAGGCGGCGGCCATTTCCTCCGGGGTGCGGGCGGGCAGGGTGCTAGACATGGGCGGTGACCCTCGTGACGAGCGCGGGCTGGGTGGTCTCCAGATGACATTTGCGCAGCAGATTCTGCGCTGTCAGTAGGCGGTATTCGCGACTGGCGCGGAAATCCGACAGCGGGGCGAAATCCTCCGCCAGGGCCTGGACGGCGCGCTCGATAGATGCGGCGTTCCAGGGCTGGCCGAGCAGCGCCTGTTCGCAGCGGGCGGCGCGTTTGGGCGTGGCCGCCATGCCGCCATAGGCGATGCGCACGCTGGCGACGCGGTCCTGCTCCAGTTCCAGGGCGAAGGCGGCGCAGACCGCGGAGATGTCGTCGTCCAGGCGCTTGGACACCTTGAAGGCGCGGAAGACCAGGCCCGCGTGTGACCGTGGCACCCGTACCGCCTGGATGAATTCGCCCGGCTCCAGGGCGGTCTGGCGATAGTCGAGGAAGAAATCGTCCAGGGCCAGTTCGCGCAGGCGTTCGCCCTGGCGCAGCAGCACGTTGGCCCCGAGCGCCAGGAGCAGGGGTGGGCTGTCACCGATGGGCGAGGCATTGCCGATATTGCCGCCGAGGGTGCCCTGGTTGCGGATCTGCAAGGAGGCGAAACGCTGCAGCAGCGCACCGAAATCCGGATAGTCGGCGGCCAGGGCGGCGGCGCAGTCGGCCAGCGGGGTGGCGGCGCCGATCTCGATACATTCCTCGCTGACGGTCACGCCATGCAGCTCGGGCAGGTTGCCCAGGTAGATGAGGGTCTCCAGGCGGCGATGCTGCTGAGTGACTTCCAGGGCCAGGTCGGTACCGCCGGCCAGCAGGCGCGCCGCGGGCTGCGCCTGGTAGAGGCTGGCCAGTTCGCTCAGGGTGGTGGGGCTGTGGCAGCGCCGGTTGGCGCCTTCCAGGCGTGTGTGCGGCGCCGGCGCCAGGGCCTTGAGGCGCTCCAGGGTCTGCTGCTCCCGGGCATCGAACTGGTCCGGCTGGCGCTGGGTGCAGGCCTGTTCGGCGGCGGCCAGGATTGGCCGGTAGCCGGTGCAGCGGCAGAGATTGCCGGCCAGGGCCTCGTGGGTGGCAGCGTTATCGGGCGCGGCGACGTTCTTTTGCAAAGCGAACAGCGACATGACGAAGCCCGGCGTGCAGTAGCCACACTGGGAGCCATGGCAGTCGACCATGGCCTGCTGCACACTGTGGAGGCGGCCCTGATGCTTGAGGTCCTCCACACTGATCAGTTGCCGGCCATCCAGCGCCGCGACGAAGGTCAGGCAACTGTTGACCGTGCGATAGCGCAGCCGCTCGCCGTCGGGCTCGGCCAGCACCACGGTGCAGGCGCCACAGTCGCCCGAGGCGCAGCCTTCCTTGGTGCCGGTCTTGCCACAGTGCTCGCGCAGGTACTGCAGTACGGTAAGGTTGGGATCGAGCTGCTCTTCGACGCGCAGCTCCTGGTCCAGCAGAAACCTGATCACGGCCGCTCTCCACCTGCTCTCGAATGCCTTGATGGTGGGTAAAGCTGACCGATAGGTCAACATTTGCCCGGGCAAGTGGCCGACCTCTGTCGTTTTTGGGCAAGAGGCCTGGGCAAGGCTGCGCCGTCTTGGCGCGCCCAGCGCTCCTTTGCCCGCGGATGGTGCAAAACCAGCCGCTCTAACGCGTGTTTCTGCGGAATATTCATTCGGACGCTTCAAGGCGCTCGGGCCGATGCCGATATATAGGCAGACGATTACGGCCTGGTCGCCTGTCGTCAGCACCCTCGTACAACCCGTTGCAACAGGTCGCTACCGTGCCTACCCAACTCAACCGTGTCGCCCGTCAGGCTTCCCTTGGTTTCTTCGCCTTGGTCACCCTCATCTTTACCCTGGCCGGGTGGATGCTGTTCGACCTGTGCGCGCGCATCGACGAGCAGCAACGCCACCACAGCGAGGCGGACGCCCAGCGCGCGTTGGAAACGCGGCTGGACAGGCTTGGCCGGGTCTTGACTGACTATTCTTTCTGGATGGAAGCCTATGCACGGACCAGCAAGAAGGTCGACGTGAATTGGGCCTATGAGGAAGACAACGTCGGGCCCTCCCTTTACAGCGACTATGGCGTGAATGGCGCCTTCATCCTGGCGCCCAACGGCGTCACGCGCTACGCCGTGGTCGGCGGCGGACGCAGCAAGATGCAGCTGGATACCTGGCTGGGTGACGACCAGGCGACCCTGCTGGCCCAGGCCAGGGAGCGCTCGCTCAAGGATGGCCATGCCCAGGGCTATTTCCTGATCGAGGGCAAGCCGGCCAGCGTAATGGTCGCGGTCATCCGCCCGGATGCCACCTACCAGGACTTCAAGCGGCTGTCCTACATGGTGTTCGTCGATATCCTCACGCCGGACAAGCTCGCCCAGCTTGGCCAGACCTTCGAATTGCCCGGGCTGACCGCGGAGCCAGGGGAACTGCCCGTCGTGGCGGAGCGGCCGACCCTGGTGGTGAGGTCCGACCCGGGTATCGCGGTGACCTTTCACTGGCTGGTGCATGGCATGGGGCAGCGCCTGCTGGCGCAGTTCCTGCCGTTGCTGGCGACGATGTGTGGTCTGGCCTTGCTGCTGGTCTGGTACCTGCGTCGGCGGATCGCGCTGGCGGCGCGGCAGACGGATGTGGCCGAAGATGCCCTGAGGCATAGCGAGCAGCGCTTCCGCACCGTGTCCGAGGCGTCGTCCGACTGGATCTGGGAGAGCGACGCCGAGCAGCGGCTGGTCTATCTTTCGGAGCGTTTCGTGGCCGTCACCGGCTTCAGCCGGGAAGCCTGGCTGGGTCGCCCGTTGCACGAGCTGCTCGGCTATCCGCCGAGCCAGGTCGAGGAGGTGGCCAGGACACCGCTGGCGGCCGGCCGGACCCGGCGCCCCCTGCGCTGCGAGATGCGCGACGCCCAGGCCAAGCTCAGGTACTGCCAGTTGACGGCGCAACCCATCATCAGCGGTGGCCTGCTGGCCGGTTTTCGCGGCACCGTGTGCGATGTGACCGAGGAGATCGAGGCCAAGGCGCGCATCGAACACATCAGCCAGCACGATGCCCTCACCGGACTGGCCAACCGTCACCAGTTACACCGCTACCTGGCGCAGCGCTTCGCCGAGGGCGTCAGTGCCAGTCAGCCGCTGCACCTGTTGGCGCTGGACCTGGACCGCTTCAAGCCGGTCAACGATTCCCTCGGCCATGGCGCCGGCGATCAGGTGCTCTGTCAGGTCGCCCGAGAGCTGCGCGCCAGCGTGCGCGAGGGCGATCTGGTGGCCCGTATCGGCGGCGATGAATTCGTCATCGCGGTGAATGGCTGCCTGAGCGCCGAGCAGGTGAGCCTGCTCTGCAACCGGATGTTGGAGGGCATCGGCCGGACCATGCGCATCGACGAGCACGACATCAACATCGGTGCGAGCGTCGGCATCGCCCAGGCACCCCAGGATGGCCACAGTGCCGAGGATCTGCTGCGCTATGCCGACATCGCCCTGTACGAAGCCAAGGCGGCGGGGCGTAACACCCTGAGATTCTATGAGCCCACCATGAACCAGCGCATCCTCGCGCGGCGTCAGCTGGAGACCGAGTTGCGCCTGGGATTGCAGCGGCTTGAGTTCGAGCTGGATTTCCAGCCGCGTTTCGACGCCAGCAGCCAGCGCCTGCTGGGCGCCGAGGCCCTGGTGCGCTGGAATCATCCCATCCGTGGCCGCCTGGCGCCTGCCGAGTTCATCGGGGTGGCGGAGGAGACCGGGCTGATCCTGGGCCTGAGCGACTGGGTGTTGCAGGAGGCTTGCAGCCAGGCGATGGACTGGTCGCCGGAGTTGATCGTGTCCATCAACCTGTCACCGCTGGAGTTCCAGCGCGACGATCTGGTCGCCCGGATCCACAAGGTGCTCGAGCGCACCGGCATCGACCCGGCACGGGTCGAGCTGGAGCTGACCGAGAACGTCTTGCTGGATGACGCGGCGGGTGCCCTGGAGTTGATGAAGAAACTCAAGGCGCTGGGCGTGCGGCTGTCGATGGACGACTTCGGCACCGGCTATTCCTCGCTGAGCTATCTGCGCACCTATCCCTTCGACTGTCTGAAGATCGACCGCAGCTTCGTCTCCAACATCGAGGTGAGCGAAAGCAACGCGGCCATCGTCGAGGCGATCGTCAGCATGGGACGGGCACTGTCGCTGACGGTGGTGGCCGAGGGGATCGAGACTGCCGGCCAGCTGGCGCGCATCGCCGATCTCAAGTGCGACCAGGCCCAGGGCTTCCATCTGCAGCGGCCGTTGTCCCAGGCGCGTTTCGCGGCCTTGCGGCAGGAGCAGTCACAGCCGCGGGAAGCGTCGAACGATGCCAGCCGCACCTTGGTAGTCGCTGGGCCCTAAGCGGAATCCAGGGCCGCACCCAGCAGCAATGCCGCGAGCACCAGAAACAGCCCACCTGCCACCTGGTTCAGGCGCGCGAGGGTGGTACCCGAGGTCAGGCGGCCATTCAAGGCCGTCACTGCCGCGGCGTAGCTGCAGTGAATGATGAGGCTCAACAGGCAGAAGCTTGCCACGAGCGCCGCCAACTGCGGCAGCACCGGGCGGTCGGCCTGGATGAAGGGCGGAAACAGCGCCAGAAAGAAGATGATCAGCTTGGGGTTGGTGAGGGACACCAGCAAGCCCTGCAGGAGGTGTCTGCCAACGCAGACCGAAGGCCGAGTGGCGGCAGGCTGCCGGCCTTGGGCCGCGGGACTGCGCAGACGCCGCAGCCCCAGCCAACCCAGGTAGAGCGCGCCGACCAGCTGCAACCCCTGCAGGGTCCTTGGCGAGCTGCTCACCAGGGCGCCGAGCGCGGTGCTGGTCAGGATGGCCACCAGCAGTATGCCCAGCACCACCCCGAGGATGCCCGGCAGGGCGCCGCGCAGCCGCAGCTGCAGCGCATTGGTGATCGTGAGCAGTACGCCCGGGCCGGGGCTGGCGATGGTGAGGCCGCACAGCAGGAGGTAGAGGGCGAAGTGTTGCATTGACGTGTCTTAACCTGCTGGCATGGGACGACCGGAATGGCTGTCTACCTAGGGAGCTGACCGGTGCCGGCCATGGGTATCCAGTATGGCCGGCCGGCTTGCAGGGGTCGCGATGCAGAATCCCGGCTTTTGTACCGGACAGCCGCTCGGGCTGGCCAGGTGCAGCAGGTGCCGTCTTCTTCTATCTCAGGCTCAGGGCGGCGGGGGAAGCGGATTGCCAGCCTCCGCCCAACGCCTTGAAGGTGCTTATTGCCGCCTGTGCGGCTGCCGTTTGCGCCTGGGCACGCGCATCGGCCGTGCGTAGCAGGCGTTCATCGGCCTGCAGAACATCGACCAGGGGCAGCACGCCCTTCTGGTAGGCGAGAGCGGCGGCCTGGCGGGCTTGGCTGAGCGAGGCCTCGCCCGCCGTCAGCAGAGTGACCTGCTCTTCGCGCTTCAACTGGCCGGTCAGGGCATCTTCCACGTCTTCGGTGGCGCGCAATGCCGCCAGCCGATAGGCCGCCAGCGATTCTGCGCGCTGTCCCTCGGCCGCCTGGATCTGCGCATCGATCCGGCCGAAGTCGAACAGCCGCCAGCGTACGCCCAGGGCAACGAGCGCCTGATTGGCGTCGTGGCTGAAGAGATTGCCACTGGAAATCGTGGTGGCGCTCCCGAGCAGAGCGCTCAGGGAGATCTTGGGATAGTACTCGGCCATTGCGGCGCCGATCCGGGCATTGGCGGCGGCCAGGCGGCGCTCGGCCGCGATCAGGTCCGGACGTCGACGGAGCAGGTCGGCGGGCGTGCCTGCCGTTTCGAGGCGGGGGGCGTCGGGAATGGACGCGGCGCCAGCCAGTTGGGTACGCCAGGTGCCAGGTGGCGCCGCCAGCATCACGTCCAGTGCATTCATGGCCCGCTCCAGCGAGAACTCCAGGCCGGGTATCGAGGCCTGGACCTCGGCCAAGCCTCCTTCGGCCTGGCGTAGCTCTCGGTCGGTCGCCAGGTCCTTGCCGTTCAGTAGCCTGACCATCGACAGCAAGCCCTGCTGGGTGTCCACCTGATGGCGAGCGATCGCCAGGCGTGTCTGCAGTCCGCGGATGTCGACATAGAGATCGGCGGTCTGGGCAGCCACGGCAAGGCGCACGGCACGGGCACCCGCCACGCTGGCCTGGTAGTCGGCCTGGGCGGCTTCACTACTTCGGCGCAGACCGCCAAACACATCAAGCTCCCAGCTTGAGTCAAGATTGGCCTCATAGGAAGAACCGCTCCTGGCGTAGCCGGGCGCTGAATCGAGCACCCGTCCAAGCGGTGTTTCCAGCGACTGATAGGCACGACCGGCTTGGCCACCAAGATCGCCTGCCGGCAATAGCGCGGCATCGGCTGCCCTAAGGCCAGCGCGAGCCTGGGTAATGCGTGCGCTGGCTTGCGCCAGATCGAGATTCTGCGCGAGGGCCTGGTTTACCAGGCGGCTCAGGAGCGGATCGTTGAAACGGTCCCACCAGCCAGCCAGCGCCTGATCGGCCAGGGGCGCTGGCATCGGCTCCCGCTGGAAGTTTGCTGGAAGCGCAACTTCAGGGGCGCGGTAGTCAGGCCCCACCGTACAGCCGCTCGCCAGGGTGGCGCTGGCGAGCAGAATAATCTGGAGTCTGGAACGCATGGGCTTTTATCCTGAGCAACGCCTGAACGGTTTTGGTGACTAAAGTGTATATTGGTCACCTTCCGCATCATTTTGCAACTGCCGGAACACCCAACCTCATGACTACCGAATCCGTTTCTCCTGGCCAAGCTCGTGGACCGGCCGAGCACGACGTTCGCCACCAGATCATGGTGGCAGCGAAAGACCACTTCAGCCACTACGGCTACGAGAAAACCACGGTGTCCGAACTCGCCCGGAGCATCGGGTTTTCCAAGGCCTACATTTACAAGTTCTTCGATTCGAAGCAGGCGATTGGCGAGGCCATCTGTGCGGATTGCCTGAGCGGAATCGAGGCAGAGGCCAGGGCCGCGGTGGCCTCGGCTACCCAAGCCCCCGAAAAGTTGAGAAGGCTGTTTCAGAGCCTTCCGGCGGCAACCCTGCGGCTGTTTTCAGACGATCGAAAGCTTTACGAAATCGCCATTTCTGCGGCGTCGGGCCGCTGGCCGGCCACGATCAGCTACGAAGCGCGGATGCAGGAGCTCCTCAAGGAGATCCTGGTGCAGGGCCGCGGGGAAGGACAGTTCGAGCGCAAGACGCCGATCGACGATGTGACGATGGCGACCTATCTCGTGTTGCGACCCTATCTGAATCCGCTGATGCTCCAGCACAGCTTCGAGCATTTCGATGTCGCTCTTACCCAGCTGTCCAACCTGGTGCTGCGTAGCCTCTCGCCCTAAATTGTTTAGTGACTATTGACTAAAATGGTCACTAGTATCAAATTGCGCGCTCTGCTGGCATCCTCTCGGAGCTTCCATGTTCGCGCGCCGTCTGCTTTCCACCGCTGTGGGGGCTACCGTCCTTTCGCTGTCCCTTGGCGGTTGCAACGCCCCTTCCCAGGGCGATCCCCGCACGCAGGCGCCTTTGGTGCGAGCTGCGGTGGCGGAGCCCGCCGAGAGCGCTGGTCGTACCTTTACCGGTATCGTCGCCGCGCGGATCCAGAGCGATCTGGGCTTCCGCGTGACAGGCAAGGTCGCCGAACGGCTGGTGGACATCGGTGAAACCGTCAAGCGCGGGCAGCCGCTGCTGAAGCTTGATCCCATCGATCTGCAACTGGCCCTGCAGGCGCAGCGCGAGATCGTGGCCGCTGCCCAGGCGCGGGCCCGCCAGGCGGCGGACGATGAGGCGCGCTACCGGGATCTACGGGGCACGGGGGCGATCTCGGTCTCCGGCTACGATCAGATCAAGGCTGCGGCGGATACGGCCAGGGCCCAGCTCAAGGCTGCCGAAGCCCAGGCGGAAGTCGCCCTCAACGCCAGCCGTTATACCGTCCTGGTGGCCGATGCGGATGGCACCGTGGTCGATACCCTGGCCGAGCCCGGGCAGGTCGTAGCCGCTGGACAGAGCGTGGTGCGCCTGGCTCGTGCGGGCGCCCGGGAGGTCGTCGTCCAGCTGCCGGAGACCTTGCGTCCGACGCTTGGCTCCGTGGCCCAAGCCAGCCGTCTGGGCGCTACGGAACAGCCGGGACCGGCACGGCTGCGGCAGTTATCCGATAGCACCGACCGCGAGACGCGTACCTTCGAGGCGCGCTATGTGCTCGAAGGGACGCTGGCCAGTGCGCCCCTGGGCACCACCGTGAGACTGCGTATTCCGGAAGAGTCCGTGCCGCGGGCGAATGCCTTGCAGGTGCCGTTGGGCGCCCTGTACGACGCGGGCAAAGGCGCGGGGGTCTGGCGTATCCAGGGCTCGCCCGAGCAGGTCGCCTGGGTACCCGTGCAGATTCGTCAGGTATCGGATGACACTGCCTTGGTGGAGGGGCCGCTGCAGCGGGGTGACCGGATCGTAGCCCTCGGCGTTCATCTGCTCCACGAAGGCCAGACGATCCGCTTGGCCACAGCTGCCAACAGTGCCCTGGAAGGTAAGCAGCCGTGAGCGACAGCCGATTCAATCTGTCGGCGCTGGCCGTCCGCGAGCGCTCCATCACCCTGTTTCTGATTCTGCTGATCTCGGTCGGCGGGGTACTGTCGTTCTTCAAGCTGGGCCGGGCGGAAGATCCGGCCTTCACGGTCAAGGTCATGACTATCGTCACGGCCTGGCCGGGTGCCACGGCGCAGGAGATGCAGGATCAGGTCGCCGAGAAGCTGGAAAAGCGTCTGCAGGAATTGCGCTGGTACGAGCGCTCGGAAACCTATACCCGTCCGGGCTTGGCCTTTACCACCCTGACGCTGCTCGACAGCACACCGCCGGCCGAGGTGCCGGAGGAGTTCTACCAGGCGCGCAAGAAGATCAGTGACGAAGCCAAGACCTTGCCCGCCGGGGTGATCGGGCCAATGGTCAACGATGAATACGCCGACGTCACCTTCGCGCTCTTCGCACTCAAGGCCCGGGGCGAGCCGCAACGGCTGCTGGCACGCGAGGCGGAAACGCTGCGCCAGCGTCTGCTGCATGTACCGGGGGTCAAGAAGGTCAATATCCTGGGTGAGCAGACCGAGCGCATCTATGTGGAGTTTTCCCACGATCGCCTGGCGACCCTGGGCGTGGCACCGCAGGACATCTTCGCCGCGCTCAATGCCCAGAATGTCCTGACGCCCGCGGGCTCCATCGAAACCCGCGGCCCCGAGGTCTTTGTCCGTCTGGATGGCGCCTTCGAGCAGCTCGATGCCATCCGCGACACCCCGGTGATCGTCAAGGGCCGCACCTTCAAACTGGCAGACATCGCGACGGTGACGCGTGGCTATGAGGACCCCGCCACCTTCCTTATCCGCAGCGGTGGCGAGCCGGCGCTGCTGCTTGGCATCGTCATGCGCGACGGCTGGAATGGCCTGGATCTCGGCAAGTCACTCGAAAGCGAAGTCGGCGCCATAAACGCTGAGATGCCTTTGGGCATGAGCCTGACCAAGGTGACCGATCAGGCGGTCAACATCGCCTCGTCGGTCGATGAGTTCATGGTCAAGTTTTTCGTTGCGCTGCTGGTGGTCATGGTGGTGTGTTTCGTCAGCATGGGCTGGCGGGTGGGCATCGTCGTGGCCGCTGCGGTACCCCTGACGCTGGCCGCTGTCTTCCTGATTATGGCCGCCACAGGCAAGAATTTCGATCGCATTACCCTAGGCTCGTTGATCCTGGCCCTGGGGCTGCTGGTGGACGATGCCATCATCGCCATTGAGATGATGGTGGTGAAGATGGAGGAGGGCTATAGCCGGGTCAAGGCGTCGGCCTATGCCTGGAGCCATACCGCCGCCCCCATGCTGGCCGGCACCCTGGTAACGGCCGTGGGCTTCATGCCCAATGGCTTCGCCCGCTCAACCGCAGGCGAATACACCAGCAACATGTTCTGGATCGTCGGCATCGCGCTGGTCACCTCCTGGGTCGTGGCGGTGGTGTTCACGCCCTACCTGGGCGTCAAGCTGCTGCCAGAGACCAAGACCGTCGAGGGTGGCCACACCGCGCTTTACGACACGCCGCGCTACCACCGCTTCCGCCGCGTTCTCGGCCAGGTGATTGCGCGCAAGTGGCTGGTCGCGCTGCTGGTGATCGGCCTGTTCGTGGCCGCCATCCTGGGCATGGCTGTCGTCAAGAAGCAGTTCTTTCCCATCTCCGATCGCCCCGAGGTGATGGTGGAGGTGCAGATGCCCTATGGCACCTCGATCACCGAGACCGAGCGGGCGACGGCCGAGGTCGAGGCCTGGCTCGCTCAGCAGGACGATGCCCGAATCGTGACCTCGTACATCGGGCAGGGCGCACCGCGCTTCTTCCTGGCGATGAGCCCGGAACTGCCGGATCCGTCCTTCGCCAAGATCATCATCCGCACCGACAACCCGGAGGCACGCGAATCGCTCAAGTTGCGCCTGCGCGAGGCAATTGCCGCTGGGCTTGCGCCCGAAGCACGACTGCGGATCACCCAGCTGGTGTTTGGGCCCTATTCACCGTTCCCGGTCGCCTACCGGGTCAGCGGCCCTGATCCGCAGGTGCTGCGTCGGGTGGCAGGGGAGGTGGAGCAGGTGATGCGTGCAAGTCCGCTGATGCGCACCGTCAACACCGACTGGGGCACCCGTACGCCGGTGCTGCGCTTCAGGTTGCAGCAGGATCGCCTGCAGGCCATGGGACTGAGCTCCAGCGCCATCGCGCAGCAGCTGCAATTCCTGCTCAGCGGCGTGCCGGTTACGGCGGTGCGCGAAGACATCCGTACCGTCCAGGTGGTGGCGCGCGCGGCGGGCGACGTTCGTCTCGATCCTGCGCGGTTGGGCGATCTCACGCTAGTTGGGGCTCAGGGCCAACGCATTCCGCTGTCGCAGATCGGCGATCTGGAGGTGCAGCTGGAAGAGCCGCTCATGCGGCGGCGCGATCGGGTGCCGACGATCACCGTGCGCGGTGATATCGCCGAAGAGCTGCAACCGCCGGACGTTTCCACCGCCGTGCTCCAGCAGCTGCAGCCGATCATCCAGCGGTTGCCGGCGGGCTATCGGATCGTACAGGCGGGCGCCATCGAGGAGTCGGGCAAGGCGATGGCGGCGATGCTGCCGATCTTCCCGCTGATGATCGCCTTGACGCTGCTCATCATCATCCTGCAGGTGCGTTCCATGGCCGCGATGATCATGGTCTTCCTGACCAGTCCCCTGGGGCTGATCGGGGTGGTACCGACCCTGATCCTGTTTCAGCAACCCTTCGGCATCAATGCCCTGGTCGGGCTGATCGCGCTGTCGGGCATCCTGATGCGCAACACCCTGATCCTGATCGGCCAGATCCATCAGAACGAACAGGACGGCCTGCCGCCCTTCCAGGCGGTGGTCGAGGCGACCGTGCAGCGCGCAAGACCGGTGATCCTCACGGCGCTGGCGGCGGTGCTGGCCTTCATCCCCCTTACCCATTCGGTGTTCTGGGGCACCCTGGCCTATACCCTCATCGGCGGCACCCTCGCGGGTACCGTGCTTACCCTGGTGTTCCTGCCGGCGATGTATGCCATCTGGTTCAGGATCAAGCCATCTCCTGAGCACGGCTGATCACTTCCGTCCCCTTCATTCCACTCAAAGGCACCGACATGTCGAAAGCAGAAGTTGTCCTCATCACCGGGGTGTCGTCTGGCATCGGACGCGCTACCGCCATCCGATTGGCAGCGCGCGGGTGCCGGGTGTTCGGAACGGTTCGTAACCAGCAAGCCGCCCAGGCCATCCCGGGTGTGGAACTCGTCGAAATGGACGTCCGCGATGAAGACTCGGTACGGCGCGGCACCGCCGCCATCATCGCGCGGGCCGGACGGATCGATGTCCTTATCAACAGTGCCAGGGGGACATTGCTCGGCGCGCTGGAAGAGACGTCGATCGGCGAAGCCCGGAGCCTGTTCGACACCAACGTCTTCGGCCTCCTGCGTACGATCCAGGCGGTGCTGCCGCACATGCGTGCGCAAGGCGCCGGCCGCATCGTCAATGTCAGCTCCGTGCTGGGCTTCCTGCCGGCGCCGTACATGGCGCTCTATGCGGCCTCCAAGCATGCGGTGGAAGGGCTTTCGGAAACGCTGGACCACGAGGTTCGCCAGTTCGGGATTCGCGTGGCCTTGGTCGAGCCCTCGTTTACCCGGACGAACCTGGATCTCAACGCGCCCCAGACCGCCGTCAAGATCCCGGAGTACCAACAACAGTTTGAATTGGTCGCCCACGCCATCCAAAAGAATGTGCAGAAGGCACCCGATCCCGATGGTGTAGCCGGCACGATCGTCGATGCCGCGCTGGGCGCTTGGAAGATGCGGAACACCCCCAAAGGAGAGGCAACGCTCCTGTCCAGGCTGCGTCGCTTCATGCCAGCCGGTCCCGTCGAGAAGGGCTTGCGAAAGACCTTCGGGCTGGCCTGACCGGATACGCGCCAACCTGCGGGCCACCTCCCTTGCAGGACACGCCCTTGAGTCCAATGAGCGAAGACATCCCATGACCCACCTGGACAGCACCCGTACCGACGTGCCACCGGCCCCCGGCGAAAATGCATCGACAGGTGTGGCGGCCGGTACGCCGTCACCCTGGCCGGTGTTCTGGGTGGCCGCCATCGCGGTATTTCTCGTAGCCATGGATGGCACCATGCTGTTCGCGGCGTTCAGCGCCCTGCGGGACGGTTTCGCGGACGCGACGCCGGCAGATCTTTCCTGGGTACTCAACGCCTACACGGTGGTCTACGCGGCCATGCTCATTCCGTCCGGTGGCTTGGCGGACCGGCATGGACGCAAGAAGGTATTCCTCGCCGGGGTCTGGCTGTTCGTGGGAGCGTCCGTTGCGTGCGGCTTGTCAGGGAGCGTGGAGTGGCTGGTGGCGGCAAGGGTGCTGCAAGCCATGGGCGCTGCCTTGCTCACGCCCGCGTCGCTGTCGCTGGTGCTGGCTGCCTTTCCGGTCACCAAACGCGCGGTGGCGGTAAGCCTATGGGGGGCGGTGGGGGGCCTGGCCGCGGCTGTCGGTCCCAGCCTGGGCTCCTTCGTCGTTGCCTCGCTCGGTTGGCAGTGGGCGTTCTACCTGAATGTACCCCTGGGCCTCTTCGCGCTCTGGCGCGGAGCGAGGATGCTGACGGAGACGAAGCAACAGACCGAGGGGCGACCGCTGGACCTGGTGGGCATGGGCTTGCTGGTGGTGGGCATCGGTGCCCTGGCGTTATCCCTCGTGCAGTCCGACTCTCCGGCCTGGTCACGGCAGGCGCTGCTGGGCGCACTGGGCATCGGGCTGGCGTGCCTGATCGGATTCGTGGTCTGGGCGCGCTTCACCGCCGCCCCTTTGGTGGATCTGCGCCTCTTTCACAACCGCACCTACAGCTACGTCAATCTCGCGACCCTGAGCTTCGGCATCGCGTTTTCGATGATGTTCTTCGCCTTCTTCTTCTACATGAGCGCGATCTGGAAGTACCCGCTGCCCCTGGCCGGTCTGGCCATGATGCCGGGACCGCTGTTGGTGGTACCCACCGCTGCACTGTCGGGCCGGGTAGCGAGCCGTTATGGCCACCGCCGGCTGCTGCTGATCGGGTGCCTGGTCTATGCCATGAGCGGACTGTGGTTCCTCCTGGTTCCAGGGCTCGAGCCCGCCTACCTGACACAGTGGCTGCCGGGCATGGTGCTCAGTGGCGTGGGCGTCGGCCTGGTGCTGCCCTCGCTGGCGGGCGCAGCGGTCAGTCGCCTGGCCGCCGATCACTACGCCGTGGGCGGTGCCATCAACCAGGCCATCCGCCAGATCGGATCGGTCATGGGCGTGGCCTTGACCGTCCTGCTCCTCGGCAGTCCCAACCTGCAACGCGCTGACTTCGATTCCGTTTATCTGTGCCATATCGGTTTGGCGCTACTCACCGCAGCTCTCTGTATCCCGGTCAACACGCTGCCTGCGGCCGCACCTGTCCGCAATCCAGATAAGCGCTAGGTAACCTGGAGGTGGATCGTGCGAAAGGCATTCAGATACCGCCTTGGAGACCTTCAGCCGTCATCTCCCTAACAGGAGCATCGGGCATACGCGCCTTGATCGGGCGCGAACAAGACACGAGGCCGCCCGCAGGCGCTTCGTCCATCGAGAGAAGAGGTAATGCAATGCAAGGCAACGACAGAACACGCATCGTGGTCACCGGCGTGGGTACCGTCAGTCCGCTGGGATGCGGTACCGAGGCCGTCTGGGCGCGGCTGCTGGCCGGTCGCTCGGGACTGAGCCTGTTGCCGGCCGAGGTCAGCGACGGGGTGGGCAGTCTCATCGCCGGTCAGGTACCGAGCCGCGCCGAAGATCCGGAAGCGGGCTACGACCCCCTGGTGGCCATCGCCGCCAAGGACCTGAAGAAGATGGATCGCTTCATCGAGTTCGCTCTGGTGGCGGCCAAGGAAGCGCTCGACCAGGCCGGCTGGCAGCCGATCAGCGAGGCGCAACGGGAGCGGACGGCGACCATCATCGCGTCCGGGGTCGGCGGTTTCGGTGCCATCGCCGAGGCGGTACGGACCACCGATGCGCGTGGCCCACGGCGGCTCTCGCCGTTCACCGCACCCTCGTTCCTGGCCAATATGGCGGCAGGCAACGTTTCCATCCAGTACGGCTTCCGCGGTCCGCTGGGCGCGCCGATCACCGCCTGCGCCGCCGGTGTCCAGGCCATCGGCGACGCCGCCCGGCTGATCCGCAGCGGCGAGGCCGACATCGCCCTCTGCGGCGGGGCGGAGGCGGCGATCAATCGTGTGAGCCTGGGCAGCTTCGCCGTCGCCCGCGCCCTGTCCACGGGATTCAACGAGCGTCCGCAGGAGGCTTCGCGTCCCTTCGACAGTGATCGCGACGGCTTCGTCATGGCCGAGGGCGCGGGGTTGTTGGTGATCGAGACGTTGGAGCATGCCCTGGCACGGGGCGCCACACCCCTGGCCGAGCTGGTGGGCTACGGCACCAGTGCCGATGCCTACCACCTCACCGCCGGCCCGGAGGATGGCAGCGGTGCCCGCCGCGCCATGACGCAGGCGCTGCGCCAGGCCGGTATCGACGCGACCCAGGTCCAGCACATCAACGCCCACGCCACCTCCACCCAGGTGGGCGACAAGGGCGAGCTGGCGGCCATCCGTGCGGTGTTTGGCGACGTGTCCTCAGTCGCCATCACCTCGACCAAGTCGAGCACCGGGCATCTGTTGGGCGCCGCGGGCGGCATCGAGGCCATCTTCACCGTGCTCGCCCTGCGTGACCAAGTCGTGCCGCCGACGCTAAATCTGCACCATCCGGATCCGGCTGCCGAAGGCCTGAACCTCGTTGCCCTGCAGGCACGGCAGATACCGATTGAGTACGCGCTGTCGAATGGCTTCGGTTTCGGTGGGGTGAACGCCAGCGTGCTGTTCAGGCGTTGGATGGGGAGCTGATAGTTGCTGAACGTGCTTGCACGGGTGGCCCGGCCGGCCACGCGCGCGCGGCGGTGCACATGATTTTTGGACTCGCGTAGCGGTAGGAACGGCGTTTCCCTGCGTCGTTTCAGATAAGAAATGAGTCCACCAGGAAGAGAAGGCTCTCTTCCTGTTTTTCTCCAGCCGCTGTCCAAAACCTGACTGGGCAGCCGGCACCCACGTAGCTCCCAGGAATGACGAGTGCGCATCGATGTAAGTGCCGAAGAGATGCGCCAGGTAAGCATACATGCAAGAATGTTTGTAAAAGGCAGGCGAAACGTTAGACTGCCAAAACAGACGCCTTTGAAACGAGATAGCGATGCGCCGTACAAAAGAAGACGCTGAGCAGACACGCCAGACCATTCTGGATGCAGCCGAGGCGTTGTTTCTCACCAATGGTGTTTCACGCACCAGCCTCGAAATGATCGCCAGAGAGTGCGGGCTCACGCGAGGAGCGGTGTATTGGCATTTCAGGGACAAGGCGCAGCTGGTCCACGAGATGCTCAATCGCATCCGCATTCCGCTTGACGAAGTCACCCAGCAGCTGAGTATGGATGGGGAGGGCGATTGCCTGATGAGGCTGTACGAACTGTGCGTCGAGTGCATGGAGAAATTCGTTCAGCCGGGACGGGAGCGTCGTGTCATGACCATCCTGATGCACCGTTGCGAATTCACTCAGGAACTGCAGGAAGTCGAACAGCGGGAAAATGCCCTGACCCGCGAATTCGTGGCGCTCGTCGAGCGTCTCTTCGATGGCCAACGGCAGCGCTTGCAGGCCGCGGTGACGCCGAGAAGTGCCAGCCTACAGCTGCATAGTCTGTTTTGCGGCACGCTGGCTGGCATCCTTCGTGACCAGGACATCTTCGCGCCGCTCATGGATGTACGGCTGATCTTCACCCTCTACTTCAGGTCGCTGGTTAAGGACTGGCCCTGACGGTAAATGAGCGTCGCGCCAGCGGAGCAAGGGACCGCCACTGACGCCTTGCTCCCGCTGGACGCGGTACTGAGCTGTCCCGGGCGTCGGTTTTCAGCCTTCAGGGGCGCTCCAGCAGGGCGGTCGCTCTTTTCCGGCAGCGACCCGCACAATTTCGGGACGCTACGCCGTTCAAGCCGGCGCGCTCCCCGTCCCTACTTGAAACGAGCGGTGTAATCCGCCAGGTTGCCGGGCGTGATCAGCTCGTACGGCACCCAGACATCCGCCTGAACCGGTTCCTTGCGGATCATCCTGAGCGCGGATTGCACCGCCTGTACGGCCTGGCCGCGGGGGTCCTGGAACACCGAGGCGGCCAGCAGTCCGCGCTTGATGGCCGCCTGACCATCGGGCAGACCATCCACCCCCACCACCGGAACCTGACCCTTGCCCATTCCGGCCTGTTGCAGCGCCATGGCGGCGCCGATGGCCATCTCGTCGTTGTTGGCGACGATGGCGTCGAAATGGGTCCCGGCAGTCAGCCAGTTGCTGGTCAGGTCCATGCCCTTGCTGCGGTCCCAGTCCGCGTTCTGCTGAGCGATCACCTTGATGCTGGGATAGGCCTTGAGCGCTTCCTTGAGACCGTCGGAGCGGCCGCGGGTGGCGTTCTGGGTCAGCTCGCCCATGATCAGGGCGATGTTGCCCTTGCCGTTCAGCTGCTTGGCGATGAACTGCCCCTGCAACTGTCCGGCCTGCAGGTCGTCCGAGGCCACCGCGACCACCCCAGCGGGCAGCTTGGGATCGTCCGGGCGCCGGTTGACGTACACCAGTGGAACCTTGGCCGTGGTGGCGGCGCGGGTAATGTTGACGGTGGCGGCGGTGTCCACCGGCAGCACGATCACGGCGTCCACGTTCTGCGCCAGGAAGCTCTGCACCTGGTTCAGCTGGCGAACGACGTCGCCCTGGGCATCCTCGAATTGCAGGCTGATCTTTTCCGCCTTGCCCGCCTCTTCCAGATTGCGGCGGACATAGGTCATGAAGTTGTCGTCGACCTTGGCGATGCTGACCCCGATACGGTAGTCGGCGAGGGCCAGGGGCGTCAGGGCGAAGGCGAAGGCGGCGCACAGCAGGTTGCGAAGCAGCATGTTCAGTTCCTCTTGTTGTTATGCGAGCGGAAACATCTAGCGGGGACTACAGGGTGAAGGCCGTTCTGAAGCGCTCCAACGCACGCTCGGTATCACCTTCGGCAGCCCAGCCTTCGAGGCCGACCACACCGCGATAGCCGAGCCTGGCGAGGGCCCGGGCAATGGCCGGGTAGTGAATCTCGCCGGTCCCCGGCTCGCAGCGCCCCGGGACATCGGCTACCTGGATCTCGCCAATGGCCGACCCGGCCCGACGGATCAGCTCGATCAGGTTCCCTTCGCCGATCTGGGCATGGTAGAGGTCCAGGTTGAGCCGCAGGTAGGGACTGGCCACCGCCTCGATCAGGGCCAGGGTGTCTTCGGCGCGGGCGAAGGGCACGCCGGGATGGTCCACCGCGGTATTGAGGTTCTCCAGCAGGAAGACCCGGCCGGCGGACTCGCCCAGGAGGGCGATCTCGGCGAGGGCGTCACGCGCCGCCAGCCAGTGATGGCCGCTCACCTCGGCCAGCGGCTTGACCGGCAGGCCGCGTGGGTCCAGGCCGGTGCCATGCAGATTGAGCGAAGGGCAGGCCAGGCGCTCGGCCACGGCCAGGGATTCCCGGGCACTGGCCAGCAGGGCGGCACGGCCTTCGGCGCTCACCAGGTCGCCTGAGACATAGCCGGTCATGGAGGTGAAGCGCGCGCCGGTGGCCGCCAGGGCGTCGATGTCGTGGCGCGTCCAGTCCCAGATATCCACGGCGAAGCCCAGGGCGTGCAGGCGGCGGACCCGCTCGACGAAGGGCAGGTCGAGAAAGACCATTTCGGCGCTGACAGCCAGGATGAAGGGCGATGAGGTCATGGGCTTCACTCCGCGACGGCGACCGGCTGGCCGGTCTGCACCGATTCGATGGCGGCCAGGGCGATGGCCAGCGCCGCCCGCGCATCGTGGCCGCCTACCGGCACCGGGGTGCCTTCGCGCACGGCATCGACGAAGGCGCGCAGCTCGGCCAGGTAGGCGTCGCGCAGCAACTCGGCGTCGGAGCGCTGGGTGGTCTGGCTGATGCCTTCGGCGCCGTAGTAGACCAGCTCGCTGGTCCGGGCGTCCCCGGCGGTCAGCATCCCCGCGCTGCCGAACACCTCGCCGCGCACGTCGTAGCCGTACACCGCCTGGAAGTTGGCCTCGGCGGTGGCGATGGCGCCGTTGTCGTAGCGAATGGTCACCACGGCGGTGTCCAGTAGGCCGCGGTCACGGAAATCAGGGCGCACCAGGGCGTCGGCCACTGCGTAGACCTGCACGGCGCGGGCGCCCGGATTGAAGAAGTTGAGGGTGTCGAAGTCGTGGATCAGGGTCTCGAGGAAGATGGTCCAGGGTTTCACCGCCGCCGGATCGTGCAGCGCCGGATCGCGGGTGAGGGAGCGCAGCAGTTGCGGTGTGCCGATCCGCCCCTGGACGATCAGCTCCCGTGCGCTGCGGAAGCTGGTGGCGAATCGCCGGTTGAAGCCCACCTGCAGGGCCACGCCAGCCTCCGCGCAGGCGGCGATGGCCCGGTCGGCCTCTTCCAGGGTCACGGCCATGGGTTTTTCGCAGAACACCGGCTTGCCGGCGCGGGCGGCGGCCACCACTAGTTCGGCATGGCTGCGGGCCGGGGCGACGATGACCACGGCCTCGACGGCGGGATCCTCGATCAACGCCTGGGGGTCGGTGTGGATATGGGCGACATCCAGGGTCTCGCCAAGCCGGGCAGCGGCACCGGGCGCCGGATCGGCCAGGGCGACCAGCCGCGCGCCATGCAGGTGCCGGGCGAGGGCGGTGGCATGGAAGGTACCCATGCGACCGGTACCAATGAGGCCGAGGGCGAGGAGGGGGTTCGTCTGGGGCATGAGGCGTTCTCTTGTGGTTGTTATAGGCGTGGGCGATGCGCCCGACAGGGAGGGAGCAACCGCCATGCCAGGGCAGGAAAGGTAGCCAAGTCGCGGGCTGCAGGACTTGCCAGTCCGCTTTGATGTCTATAAAAAAGACATGTCCAGCTGGACATGTCCAAAGGGTGGACGAGGAGCCGAAGATGCAGGAGCAGGTAGCCCCCAGCGAACTGACGCGGGAATTGCGATTCGTCAGCGAGCTGCAGCGGCCGCCGGTCGCCGAAGGTGTCCAGCGCGAGCTGGATGCCGCCTGGACGGACTGCCTGGCAGGGGCCACTGAACTGGTCGCGGTGCGGCCGGTGATCCGGGCGTCCTGGCTGCGCAGCCGCGCGGCGGGCATCGTCGCGGAGGAATTCCACTACGAGTTCGTCGAGTCGCAGGAGCTGGCCCGCCGGCTGCAGCGGCAGCGCGAGCTGCTGGACATCGCCGCGCCGGTCATGGCCGAGCTGTTGCGCTACAACCCGGACGGGCACCTCAACCTGGCGGATGCCGAGGGCGTGACCCTGGCCGCCTGCGGGCTGGATCTCACCCCGCTGGGCAGTCGTCTGCTGGAGTCGGTGCAGGGCACCAACTGCACCGGCCTGGCCCTGCGCGAGCAGCGGCTGGTATTCGTCCTGGCGGGCGAGAATTTCAAGCGCGAGCTGCGCGAGCGGCGGATGCACTGCGCCTCGGCGCCGGTCCGCGACACCCAGGGACGGCTGCTCGGCGCCCTGACCCTCACCGCGGCGGTGGGCAACTTCCACTGCCATACCCTGGGCACGGTCCAGGCCGCGGCCGATGCGATCTCCCGCCAGCTGGCGCTCACCGCGCTGCTGGACGAGCAGCAGCGGGTGCTGGAGGTCCTCAACGAAGGCGTCATCCTGCTCGACGACGACCGCTGCATCCGTAGCCTGAACGGCTATGCGCGGCGCCTGCTGCAGCTCGACGATCCACAGCGGGGGCGCCCCTTCGCCAGCCTCATCACCCGGGACACCGACCTCGACCTCTGGCTGGATCGTCGCTGGGAACGCCAGGACCGCGACCTCACCCTGTTGCTACCAGACGGCAGCGGCTTGCCGTGCCTGGCCTCCGCCGCGCCCATCGCCCAGGGCGGCTGGGTGCTGTCGCTGCGAGAGAATCGCCGCATCCGCGAGATCACCCGCCAGCTGCTGGGCACCCGGGCGCGTTACAGCTTCAGCGATATCCAGGGTCGCTCGCCAGCCTTGCAGAACGCCTTGCGCGTGGCTCAGGCAGCCAGCCACAGCGAAGCCACGGTGCTGGTACTGGGAGAAAGCGGGGTAGGCAAGGAGCTGTTCGCCCAGGCGATCCATAACGCCAGCGCCCGGCGGCATGGGCCCTTCGTCGCGGTGAATTGCGGCGCCATCCCGCGCGACCTGGTGCAGAGCGAGCTGTTCGGCCACGTCGAGGGGGCCTTCACCGGGGCTGCTCGTGGCGGTGCGGCGGGAAAGTTCGAGCTGGCCGATGGCGGCACGCTGTTTCTCGACGAGATCGGCGACATGCCCCTTGAGGCCCAGGCGAGCCTGCTCCGGGTGCTGCAGGAGGGCGAGGTGACCCGGATCGGTGCCAAGAAGGCCCAGGCGGTGGACGTCCGCGTCATCGCGGCCACCCATCGCGATCTGGCCCAAGCCGTGACCGGCGGGAGCTTCCGTGGGGATGTCTTCTATCGCCTCAACGTGCTTCCCCTGCAGGTACCGCCATTGCGGGAGCGTCGCGAAGACATTCCGCTGCTGGTGGCTACTCTGCTCAAGGCGCTGAGCCGTCACTTGGAACGGCCACCGCCGGCCATCGCGGACGAAGCGCTGACGTTGCTGCTGGCCCATAGCTGGCCCGGCAACGTGCGGGAGCTGGAGAACGTCATCGAGCGGGCGGTCAATCTGGCCCAGGGGCCGCTCATACAGCCGGGAGACCTGCCACCTTCGATGGTCGCCAACACGCTGTCCACGGATACCGAGGGCGAGCGCCTCACCCCCCTTGAAGCGGGGCAGCGGGACCTGATCCGTGCCACCTTGCAGCAGACCCGCGGCAACCTTCGTCAAACCGCGACCCGGCTCGGGATCTCGCGCGCCGGGCTTTATGTGAAGCTGCGCCGCTACGCCTTGAATCCGGCGGATTTCCGGCCAGGACGCTGAAGTCCGGCAGCGCCCAACTGAAGCGAGCCACGTTCTGGCGAGCGCGTCCTGGCCTGCCGCTCGCTGGCAGCCCCGGCAGCATCAGGCCACCCGGAAGCGGCCGACCAGGGCTTGTTGCTGTTCGGCCAGACGGGCCAGTTCGCGACTGGTGACGGCGGTCTGTTCGGCGCCGGCGCTGACCTGGATCACCAGGTCGTTGATGTCGTTGACGTTGCGGCTGATCTCTTCGGCGACCTGGCTCTGCTGTTCGGCGGCCGAGGCCACCTGGATGTTGCGGTCGTTGATCAGGGTCACGCCCTCGGCGATCTCGCCCAGCAGCTCGCCGGCGCGGACCACGTTGCTGGCGCCGGTCTGCACCTGGCTCAGGGTCTCCTGCATGGCCTGGGTAGCACGGTCGGAGCCGCTCTGCAGATGAGTGATCATCTGCTGGATGCTGCCGGTGGATTGCTGGGTCTTCTGGGCCAGGGAGCGTACCTCGTCGGCCACCACGGCGAAGCCACGCCCGGCTTCGCCGGCGCGCGCGGCCTCGATGGCGGCGTTGAGGGCCAGCAGGTTGGTCTGCTCGGCGATGCCGCGGATCACGTCCAGCACCGAGGAGATGGCATCGCTTTCCTGCTTGAGTTCGGCGATGATCTCCGAGGTCCGCTCGGCCTGCACCGACAGCCCCTGAACCAGGCCGATGGTGGCCTGCAATTCGCGGCGGCCCTGGCTGGTGTTGCCCTCGACCTGGCGCGAGCCTTCGGCCGCCTCGGTGGTACTGCGGGCGACGTCCTTGACCGTGGCGCTCATCTCGGCGATGGCGGTAGCCACCTGATCGGTCCCCAGACGCTGCTGGGCGACGTTCTGGCTGGTCTGGATGGCGACCGCCGACGCCTCTTCGGCGGCGGTGGCGACCTGCACGGTGGCGGCGCCGATCTCCTGGATGACCTGGCCGAGCTCCTGGCTCATCAGATTGAGGTTGCCGGTGATGGTGCCGAACTCGTCCTTGCCCTGGTAGGCGCAGCGGGCGGTGAGGTCCCGGGTGGCCAGGCGGGTAAGGGTGCCGTTGACCTGCTCGACCGCCTGCTTGATGTTGCGAATGATCACCCAGGCCAGCGCCGAGACGGCCACCAGCACCAGCAGCACCAGGCCGAGGGTGGTCCAGAGATCGCGACTGGCGCCCGCACGGGCCTGTTCGGCCTGGGCGCCGACGCTGGCACCCAAGTCCGCCTCCACCTGGCCCATCAGGTCGATACGTTGGGTGGCCAGGTTGAACCAGTCCTCCGGCTTGACGCCCAGGGCATCGCCCAGCGGCACGGTGAAGGCCAGCTGTTGCAGGCGGGTGACTTCCATGGCACTGGGCTGCTTGAAGGTGTCGTCGAGCTGACGGATGAATTCAGGCGTGGCCTTGCGCTGGAAGGCGTCGGCGTAGGCGGAGAATTCGCCCAGGTTGCGGGCGAAGCGCGACAGCAGACCAGCGTCGAAGCGATTCTGGTTGAAGGCCAAGCCCAGCAGTACGCGCTCGCGGCCGGCGCGTTCCTTCATCTCGACGAAGAGATTGAGGGCGCCCAGGGCGCGCAGGATTTCAGGATCATCAACACCCGCTTCGAGGGCATGGGTGTAGCCGATCAGCGCCTTGATCAGGTCGGTGTAGGCCGCGCCGGACTGGGTGCTGTTGAGCGCCAGGCCATCGACCTTGCTGCGCAGGTCACGCAGGGTGTCCAAGGCGCGCATGGCGGTCTGGATGGCGGCGTCGTTACCGGTGGCCAACGCACGTAGGTTGTTCTGTGCCTTATCGCTATCTTCGCGGAAGGTCTTGAGCTTGTCCTGCATCGACTTGCCACCACTGCCGAGGAACACGCCGCTGGCACCGCGCTCGCGCTGCAGGCTGGTGACCAAGGCACTGACGCGCTCGGCCGTGGCACTGGCGGTCACGGTGTGCTCCATGTTCTTGAGCGTTTCGTAGCGATCGGCGGTGTAGAGGCCCGAGATCACCAGGAAGCCGGCCAGGGGCAGGAGCAGGATCAGCAGGAGTTTGGTACTGAGAGGGGCGTTCCTGAGCATCGTGAAAGTCTCTGAGGCGGTCAGCGGGTGCGCCGACGACAAGGTAAGGAGCCGGCGAGTCGAGGTCGATTCCGAATATGTCGGCACCTGCAGACGAACCTTTATCGTCAGATTATTTTTTGCTGCGAGCGTGGGGGTGAGACGCACTGCCAGGCGATAAACCTGGTGGTCTGAGCGGCGTCCGGGAATGCCGGACGCTATCATCAGACTTCAATCAGCCCAGCTGTGCCCTGATGAGCAGGGCGTAGCCCAGCACCAGCAGCGGCCAGCCCACCACTGGCCCGAACACCAGGCGCCACAGCCACAGGCGCGGCACGAAGCCCACGCCGTGGACCAGCCCGGCCGAGACGCCGAGCATCACCGCCATCAGCAACGGATGGCTGTACTGGCCGCTGGCGTCGAGCATCAGCCCCGGGTGGATCAACAGCAGCAGCGCCAGGGGCGCCGCCAGCAGCAGGGACAGCGTTCGCCCCAGCGGGTGGACGCGGGGCAGGGCCTCAGCACTCGGCATCGTCATGGATATCGAGCTCCCGGGTGCTTTCCAGCCAGAGGGCGTTGATGATGCCGAAGCTCGCGGCGAGCAGGACACCGAGGATCCAGGTGAAGTACCACATGAAGGAGTCTCCTTGAGAGGGGCTGATCAGTAGAGGCCGTGGGGGTTGGCGTCGATGAAGCGGTCGTCGACCTTGCCCCACATGCGCACGTAGCTCCACAGGGTGTAGGCCAGGATGAGCGGCACGAAAATGGCCGCGGCGACGAACATGATGCCCAGCGTCTTGTGGCTGGAGACGGCGTCCCAGATGGTCAAGCTCGAGGCCGGGTCCAGGCTCGACGGCAGCACGAAGGGAAACAGCGCGCAGCCGGCGGTGGCGAGGGTGCCGACGATGGCCAGGGACGTGCCGGTGAAGGCCAGGCCGGCCTGCCGCCAGCTGCTGCCGAGCAGCGCCAGGACGCTGCCGAGCGCGGCCAGCACCGGGGCGAGCAGGGTCAGCGGCTGGGTATGGTAGTTGGCCAGCCAGCCCGGATTGCCGGCGGTCACCACCTTGTGCAGCGGATTCAGGGCGCTGCCTGGATCGCCCTGGCTGACCAGCATGTAGCCGTCGAAGCCGTAGGCCAGCCAGACACCGGCCAGACCGAAGGTGACGAGGTGGAGCAGGGCGCACAGGCCGGTGGCACGTCGGGCGCGCTCGCCCAGGGCGTGGTGGGTACGCAGCATCAGCCAGCTGCCGCCATGGGCGCAGAGCATGGCCAGGCTGACCGCGCCGCTGAGCAGGGCGAAGGGGTTGAGCAGGGCGAAAAAGCTGCCGCTGTAGGTGGATCTCAGGGTGTCGTCGAGTTGGAAGGGCACGCCCTGGAAGAGATTGCCGAAGGCCACGCCAAACACCAGGGCCGGTACCAGGCTGCCGGTGAACAGGCCCCAGTCCCAGGCGTTGCGCCAGCGGGTGTTGTCCAGCTTGCTGCGGTAGTCGAAGCCCACCGGACGCAGGAACAGGGCGAAGAGCACCAGCAGCAGGGCCCAATAGAGCCCGGAGAAGGCGGTGGCATAGACCATCGGCCAGGCGGCGAAGAGGGCGCCGCCGGCGGTGATGAACCAGACCTGGTTGCCGTCCCAGTGCGGCGCGATGCTGTTGATGGCGGCGCGGCGTTCCTTGTCGGTCTTGCCGATCAGGGGCATCAGGATCATGGCGCCCATGTCGAAGCCGTCGGTGAGGGCGAAGCCGATCAGCAGGACGCCGATCAGCACCCACCAGGTGAGCTTGAGCACTTCGTAGTCGAACATGGCAGTCTCCTCAGGCGTTGGCCGGTGCGACGGGCTTGGCGGTGGCGGCCTGGCGCAGGGCGTCGCCGACCTGGGCAGCCCGTTCGTGGAAGTAGCGGCCGGTGTGCAGGCTGCTCGGGCCGAGGCGAGCGAAGCGGATCATCAGGTACATCTCCACGATCAGCAGCAGGGTGTAGAAGGTCACCAGGGCGCCGATGGAGCCCCACAGATCGGCCGGGGCCAGGGTCGAGGCCGACAGGTGGGTGGGCAATACCTCGCTGATGGTCCAGGGCTGGCGACCGTGCTCGGCCACCCACCAGCCGGTCTGGGTGGCGACCCAGGGCAGCGGCAGGCTGAACAGGGCCCACTTCAGCAGCCAGGGCTTCTTCAGCTCGTTGCGCCGGGTCGAGGCCCAGAAGGCGCAGATGAACAGCGCCAGCATCAGCACGCCGCTGGCGACCATGATGCGGAAGGTCCAGAACAGGCTGGCGACCCCAGGGATGGTGTCCCGCGCGGCCTGCCGGACCTGCTCGGGGGTGGCCGTGGCGGGATCGTTGACGTATTTCTTCAACAGCAGGCCATAGCCCAGGTCCTGCTTGTGGGCGTCGAAGGCTGCGCGGGTGGCGGCGGAGTCGTCGCCGGCACGTAGCCGCTCCAGCAGCGCGTAGGCCTGGGCGCCGTTGCGGACGCGGGCCTCGTATTGGCTGACCAGATCCTTGATGCCGGTGACCTGTTCGGTGGTGGAGCGGGTGGCGATCAGGCCCATCAGATAGGGGATCTTCACCGCGTAGTCGGTGCGCATCTCCTGTTGATTGGGGATGCCGAACAGGGTGAAGGAGGCCGGGGCTTCCTCGGTGTTCCACTCGGCTTCGATGGCGGCCAGCTTGACCTTCTGGACCTCGCCCACGCGATAGCCGGATTCGTCACCCAGCACGATCACCGAGATGACCGCGGCGGTACCGAAGGCGGCGGCCACGGCGAAGGAGCGCCGGGCGAAGCCGATGTCGCGGCCCTTGAGCAGGTAGTAGCTGGAGATCGCCAGCACGAAGATGGCGCCGGTGACGTAGCCCGAGGCGACGGTGTGGACGAATTTCACCTGGGCCACGGGGTTGAGCAGTAGGGCACCGAAGTCGGCCAGCTCCATGCGCATGGTCACGTAGTTGAACTCGGCGCCGACCGGGTTCTGCATCCAGCCGTTGGCCACCAGGATCCATAGGGCGGAGAGGTTCGAGCCCAGCGCCACCAGCCAGGTCACCAGCAGGTGCTGACCCTTGGACAGGCGATCCCAACCAAAGAAGAACAGCCCGATCAGGGTGGATTCGAGGAAGAAGGCCATCAGGCCCTCGATGGCCAGGGGCGCACCGAAGATGTCGCCGACATAGTGGGAGTAGTAGGCCCAGTTGGTGCCGAACTGGAACTCCATGGTCAGGCCGGTGGTGACGCCCAGGGCGAAGTTGATGCCGAACAGCTTGCCCCAGAACTTGGTCATGTCCCTGTAGACCTGTTTGCCGGTCATCACATAGACCGACTCCATGATTCCCAGGATCACCACCAGCCCCAGGGTCAGGGGCACGAAGATGAAGTGATACAGCGCGGTCATGCCGAATTGCAGGCGTGACAGGTCCACGACGGATTCCGAGATCATCCCGGCAATCTCCTCAGAAGGGGGAAAGGGTGCTAGTCCAGCAGGTGGGCGCTGACCGCCTGGGTGGCGTCGGGCGGGACCGTGGGGGCGCTGAACCAGAGGCTCTTGATCACCATCAGCAGCGCCAGCTTGATCAGCAGGATGACCAAGAGTTCTTTGACCAGGCGTCCGTTCATGGCGACCTCGCGAGCCGTGGCGCCCCTCCAGGGCGGAGTGGCGGCTGCATGCAGGATGCGCCTGCTGGCCCTGGGCAAAACTGATCCAGATCAATTGGCCAGTGGCCATCGCCTGGGGCAGGTTGTCGCAGCCGTTCAGGTCGGGTTCAGAGGCGTTAAGACAGCGTTAAGACGCCAGGGCGCAAGGTAGCACCGTGACTGACGCCGGACCGCTTCCGCGGTGACGCCAGCCCCCATGTTCAAGACCGGAGAATCCACCATGAACGTCTTCAACAAGATGGCCGCACTCGCCCTGCTCAGCACCGCCAGCTACACCGCCATGGCCGCCGAGATTAACGAAAGACGCGCCCAGGCGGCGCTGCAACCCAAGGCGGCGCACGCCGAGGTCGTGGCGGTTCAGCAGCAGGCATCGGCACACTGGGACCAGGTGCTCGATCCCCAGGCCTATGGCCAGGCCGCGGTGCGCTATCAGGCGCGGGCCGTGGATCCGGCGCTGCTGCGAGGCGTGAACGTCGGCTAGCGCCGAGGCCGGCCCCAGTCTGCATGCTATGTTGAACCCCTCGAGACGTGTGGAGGGGGACGAGGATGCAGACTGTCGCGGCCATGGCAACAGGCCTCAAGCCGATACGCTGGGAGGCACATGCCTGCCTGCCCCTGGTGCCGGGACAGGATATGTCTGGCTTGAGTCGCTATCGCGACGCCGGCTTCCATCATGTGTCGATCAATGTCGGCATGGACATGACGCCTTTCACGACGGTGCTGCAAACCCTCGCCGGCTTCCGTGCCTGGCTGGCCCGGCATGACGCGCACTTCCGTCTCGTCGGCGAGGTGGCCGACCTCCACCGGGCGCACGAACAGGGCAAACTGGCCGTTTCCTTCGATCTCGAAGGCTCGACCATGCTGCTCGACGACCCGGCGATGGTCGGGCTCTATGCCGCCCTCGGGGTACGCCAGATGCTGCTCGCCTACAACCGCGACAACGCCTGCGCCGGGGGTTGCCATGGTGAGGGCGGCGGTCTGACGACGCTGGGTCGCGCGGTGGTGGCGGCCGGCAATGCCGCGGGCATCACCCTCGACTGTTCCCATGCCAGCGAGCGTGCCAGCCTGGAGATCATGGCGGTCTCGACCCGGCCGGTGGTCTTCTCCCACACCAACATCAAGGCGCTCCATGATCATCCCCGGACGATCAGCGATCGGCAGATCCGCGCCTGCGCGGAACAGGATGGCGTGATCGGCCTGACCGGGCTAGGCATCTTTCTGGGTGATCCCGAGGCGTCGGTGGCCAGCTATATCCACCAGATCGACTACCTGGCGGAACGAGTCGGAACCCGGCATATCGGCATTGGACTGGATACCGAGTTGTGCCCTGCCGACCATGACCTTCCTGCGGGCGTCGACGCGGAAGACTGGTGGCCGACGCGTCATTATGGACAGCCTCACGGTCATACCCAGTTGCAACCCGAGGCGCTCCCTGAACTGGTACGCCAACTGGCGGGTCGGGGCTACGCTGCCGCTGACATCGACGCCATTCTGGGCGGGAATTTCTTGCGCATCGCGAGCCAGACCTGGCCGTCTGCGGTTACCTGAGTCCCGGTGCAGGACGCTGTCCCAGGTCTCTTGGCCTAGACGTACTGCGCCGCCGCGTAGCCCGAAGCCCAGGCCCACTGGAAGTTGAAGCCGCCCAGATGGCCGGTGACGTCCAGCACCTCGCCGATGAAGTACAGTCCAGGTGACTTGAGCGACTCCAGGGTCTTGGACGAGACCTCGCGGGTGTCGACGCCGCCCAGGGTGACCTCGGCGGTGCGATAGCCTTCGGTGCCCGCCGGGATCAGCTGCCAGTCGTGCAGCCGCGCCGCGATGGCCTTGAGTTCGTCGGGGGTGTACTGCTTCAAGGGCTTGGACTGGAACCAGCTGTCGGCGAGCAGGGTGGCCATCTTTTTGGTGAACAGCTCGCCGAGCAGCGTCTTGAGTTCGCTGTTGGGGCGCGCCTGGCGCTGCTCGGCGAGCCATTGCACCAGGTCGAGGTGGGGCAGCAGGTCGATGCTGAGGGTGTCGCCCGGTTGCCAGTAGGAGGAGATCTGCAGGATCGCCGGACCGCTCAGGCCACGGTGGGTGAACAGCAGATTCTCGACGAAACTCTGGCCATTGCAGCTGATCCGGCAGTCTTCCACCGCCGTGCCGGACAGGGCGCTGCAGAATTCCTTCTGCTGGGGATCGGTGATGGTAAAGGGCACCAGGCCGGCGCGGGTCGGCAGCAGCTGGTGGCCGAACTGGCGGGCGACCTGATAGCCGAAGCCGGTGGCGCCCAGGGTCGGGATCGACAGGCCGCCGGTGGCGATCACCAGGGATTCGCCGCGCACCGGGCCCAGGCTGGTCTGCAACTGATAGCCGCCTGGGTCGAGGCGGGTGATCTCCTCCACCGAGGTATCGAGGCGGATGTCGACGCCGCCCTGTTCGCACTCGTCCAGCAGCAGGGCGAGGATGTCGCTGGCCTTGTTGTCGCAGAACAGCTGGCCGAGCTTCTTCTCGTGGTAGGGCACGCCATGCTTGGCCACCAGGGCGATGAAATCCCACTGGGTGAAACGCGCCAGAGCCGATTTGCAGAAATGTGCATTCTGCGAGAGGAAGTTGGCCGGCTCGCAATAGAGGTTGGTGAAGTTGCAGCGGCCGCCCCCGGACATGAGGATCTTCTTGCCCGCCTTGTTGGCGTGATCGAGTACCAGCACCTGGCGCCCGCGCGCCGCGGCGCTCAGGGCGCACATCAAACCGGCCGCGCCGGCCCCGATGATGATGACCTGGGTATCGAACACTCTTGACTCCTTGCCTGCAGATAGGGGGCCACCGGCCCGCGGCGGCGCATGTTACCTGATCGCCCGCGCTGCAGGGGTGGCCGCTGTCGGCCCGTCCTGGTGCTCCGTCGCGCCCGCTCCTGCGCGGTCGCCGCGCGCGGCGCAGGGCGGTCGTCACCTGAGCGTGGGCCAGTGCCTCAGCGTTGCCGGGAGCGTGCTAGGTCGCCAGATGCGTCTCGGGCTCGGCCAGGATTCCCTGCAGCCGGCGCGACAAGGCTTCCGCCGAGTAGGGCTTGTGGATCAGCTCGAAGCCCTGGGCGCCATGGGTCGCCAGCACCTGGCTGTAGCCCGAGGTCAGCAGGATCGGCAGGCTGCGATAGAGGCGTCTGATCTCGATGGCCAGTTCCAGCCCGCTCATGCCGGGCATGACGACATCCGAGAAGACCACATCGAACCGGCCAGGCTGGTCGGCGAGCAGGGCGAGGGCGCGCTCGGCATTGGCGGCCAGCACTGCGTGGTAGCCGAGATCGCTCAGCAGGTCGACGGCGAAGCTGCCGACCTCGAGATTGTCTTCGACCACCAGGACGGTGATCCCGCCGCCGTCGGCCGTTGCCGTGGCGTCATTGAGGGATGACGGCTGCCCGATCGTTGGGGCGACCGGCAGATAGAGGTGGAAGGTCGTCCCGCGGCCGATCTCGCTCGTGACCCGTACCTCGCCACCGGACTGCTTGATGAAGCCGAACACCTGGCTCAGGCCGAGACCGGTGCCCTGGCCCACTCGCTTGGTGGTGAAGAAGGGCTCGAAGATCTGCTCCAGGTGCTCCCGGGCGATGCCGCTGCCGTTGTCCGCCAGGGCGATGGCCACCGCCGGCAGGGCGAGTTCGGGCTGTGCCGCGTTGGCCGGGATGCAAGCGACGGTGCTGACGCTGATGATCAGGCGACCGGCACCGCTCATGGCGTCGCGGGCGTTCACCGCGATGTTCACCAGGGCGGTATCGAACTGGCTGGGGTCGGCATAGACCAGGCAGGGGTCGTCGCTCAGGTCGAGTTCGATGCCGACGTGCGAGCCGAGCAGGGTTTCCAGCATGTCGCTCATGGCCAGCACATTCTCCCGGGCGGAAAACACCTCGGGTGCCAGCGTCTGGCGGCGGGCGAAGGCCAGCAGCTGGCCGGTCAATCTGGCGGCGCGATCCACGGTGGTGGAGATCGCCTCCAGGTAGCGCTCGCGGCGGGCTTCGCTGAGGTTCGGGCGCTTGAGCAGGTCGCAGGAGGTACGGGCGACCGTGAGCAGGTTGTTGAAGTCATGGGCGACGCCGCCGGTGAGCTGGCCGATGGCTTCCATCTTCTGCGCCTGGCGCAGGGCGTCCTCGGCGGCCGCGAGATCCAGCGTCTGCTGGCGTTGCTGGGTCACGTCGCGCACGGTGGCGTAGATCAGTTCGCCATTGCGCGTGGCATTCCAGGAAAACCAGCGGTGGGAACCGTCGCGATGGCGGTAGCGGTTTTCGAAGCCGACCAGCGCAATGCCCTGCGTGACGTCGCGGAACGCCTGGCGCGTGGCAACGAGGTCGTCGGTATGGACAAAGGCCAGGAATGGCTGGGCCCTGAGTTCTTCGAGCGACCAGCCCAGGGTCAGCTGCCAGGCCGGATTGAGGTTGACGAAGAAGCCCTCGAGGTCCGCCACGCACAGTGGATCGGTCGAACAGTTCCAGATCTGATCGCGCTCGGCGGTGCGCTCCGAGATGCGCTGCTCCAGTTCGCTGTTGAGCGCGGCGATGGCTTCGGCTCGGGCCTGTTGCGCCTGCTGGGCGAGGATGCGGCTGCTGATGTCGCGGGAGATGCAGACGATCTTCACCTCGCCGGTGCCGGCCACCGCGAAAGGCGAGCAGGACACCTCCCACCAGCGTGGCTCGCCACGGGCGGTGGGGCAGAAGCCCTCGACCCGGGTGGTCTGGCCGTCGACGGCACGCTTGACGGCGTGGCGGATCTTCTCGACTTCCTCGTCCGGCCAGAGCGCCGCGTACTCGCGGCCCATCACCTGATCGACGGACCGCAGCTGGTTCAGCTCCAGGCCCTGGGCGTTCATGAATTCGATATGACCCCCGGCGGAGAGGACCTTGACGCAGTCCAGGCTGGCCTGGAGCAGGCTGCGGGAAAAGCCCTCGCTGTGCAGGACGTTGCGGGCGGCGAGGAAGCGGCGCTGGGCGCCGATCTCCAGCGCGATCATGCCGGCGAAGAGTTCGAAGGCCGCCAGTATCTCGGGGCTGCTCGGCGTGGCCGGTCGTGGGTCGATGGCGCAGAGGGTGCCGAAGAAGCTGCCATCGTCCAGCACGACGGGGACCGAGATATAGCTGCGCAGGCCGTAGCGCCGGGGCGTGTGATGGTGACGGTAGCGGTCGTCCTGCGCGACGTCGTCGATCACCACCGGCTGGCGATGGTCGCGGATCTCGTCGCAGATGGTCGATTTGAGTTCCAGCTCGCCCCCGGGCTGGAGGCCAAAACCGATGAGATCGAGGGTGCTGCAGGCGATCCAGTGGTCGTCGGTCACCCGGGCGACGGCGGCGAAGCCCATGCCGGTCATCCGGCAGACCACGTCCAGGATCTTGGGCACCGCAGCGATCTCGGCGATGAGCTCGAGGTCCTGGGCCAGGGCGTACGAGGGGACGGGAGTCGAGGTGAGAATGCTCATCGGGTCGCTCGTACGGTTGCCTGCCCGGGCAGCAGGGAAGATGGCGAGCGACAGGCTGAAGCCTCCAGCACCGATGCCAGAGGGATTCGTCACAGGCCGTGCGCGGCCAGTATAGCGAGCATCCAAGCGAAGCGGGGGACGGGATGCCCGCTAAGTTGCGAGGGGCATCTCCGTCTTTGGCCTGCGGCCGCCGTCGGCGTTGCCGTGCGGCCGGGGTGGCGGGTCGAGCGCCGACGGTCAGTGGATTCCCGCCAGCGGCGGCCGCCGGTCCGCCCAGGGCTGGGTGCGTTCCAGCTGGGCAGCCAGCGCCAGCAGGGTCCCTTCCTCGCCGAAACGCGCGGCGAAGTGACTGCCCAGCGGCAGGCCATTGCCGGTCCACCAGAGCGGCACCGACATGGCCGGCTGGCCGCTGGCATTGAACAGGGCGGTGAAGGGCGAATAGCTGTGGAAGGCCGCGATGGCCTCGGCCAGCGGACGCTCCCCGTTGCCACCGTCCAGTTCGCCCAGGCGCGGCGGCTCGCGGGTCAGGGTCGGGGTGAGGATGAGGTCATGGTCGGTGAGGAAACCGGCCAGGGTGCGACCCAGGGCGTGCAGGCCTTCCACCGCGGCGGCGTAGCGATGGGCGGGGATGTCGCCCCGCTCGCGCAGGATCACACGGGTCCGTGCATCCAGCTCCTCTTCGCTGACCGGGGCACCGCGCAGGGTGCCCAGCACTTGCAGGTAGTGGCGGGTGCTGGGGCCGATGATGTCGAAGACCTGGTCGAGAAAGCGTGGCAGATCCACCGGCAGGGTCGCCGGCTCGACGTGGTGACCGAGGCTTTCGCACAGCCGGGCGGTGTGGCGCACCGCGGCCAGGGCCTCGGGGCCGCTCGGCCAGGGCGCCAGGTGCTCGACCAGGGCGATGCGCAGCGGTTTCGGATCGCGCTCCAGCAGGCTGGCAAAGGGGACGGCGTGGGCCGGAGCCGCATAGGGCGCGCCCAGATCGGCACCGGCGGTGGCATCCAGCAGCAGGGCGTTGTCGCGCACCGACAGGCTCATGGCATGGGGCGTGCCCATGCCGGCCCAGCCTTCACCGACCATGGGCCCAGAAGGCATCCGGCCACGACTGGGCTTGAGACCGAAGATCCCGCAGCAGGACGCCGGCACTCGCAGCGAGCCGCCACCGTCGTTGCCATGGGCGAAGGGCACCACTCGCGCGGCGACCAGGGCGGCCGCGCCGCCGCTGGAGCCGCCGGCGCTGTGGGCGGGATTCCAGGGATTGGCGGTGGCGCCGAAGCGGCGGGACTCGGTGCTGTAGGAGGTACCGAATTCCGGCGAGGTGGTGGTACCGACGAACAGGCAGCCGGCCCGACGCAGGCGGGTCACCAGTTCGCAATCGAAATCCGGCCGCGCCTCGCCCAGGGCCAGGGAGCCATTGGTCATGCGGGCCCCGGCCAGCGGGGTGAAGAGATCCTTGACCAGGGTCGGGACGCCAGCGAAGGGCGCATCGACGTCGAGCGGTGCCTTGGCCGCCGCGCGGGCCTGGTCATACAGCCGTTCGCTTACGGCATTGAGGCCGGGCTCCACGGTATCCAGGCGTTCGATGACCGCTTCGAGCAGCTCGCTCGCCGTGATCTCGCGCTGCCGCAGCAGCGTCGCCAGGCCGTGGCCGTCTTGGGTGTCCAGCAGGGGTTGCAGGCTATGCATGGAAGATCCTCGAGCAGAAGTCAGGAAGAGCGCGACGGGGTCGGCAGGGCGGTCTTGCGTCGCAGCAGGCCGACGGCGGCCCAGGCGAGGGCGGCGACCAGGGCGGCGCTGGCCAGGGCGCGGATGGCCAGGTGCAGATCGCCGGTGAAGGGCAGGACCGCGGCCACCACCAGGGGACTGGCGAACTGGCCGAAATAGAGGCAGCCGGTATAGCCGCCCATGCCGCGACCCCGGGCCCGGGCGCTCAGGGCGCCCATCACCGGTGCCATGGTGTTGGGCACCAGCATGCCGACGCCGAGGCCATGGATGGTCACCGCCACCAGCACGGCTTCGTAACTGCGGGCGTTCACCAGTAGCCAGAGACCGATGCCCATGCAGGCCAACAGCACGGCATTGCAGCCGGCCAGGCCCCACCAGCGGCGCAGCAGCGGCCATAGCAGCGGCCCGCCCAGGGTCGCCAGCAGGCCGAGGCCCGCCGAGGCGCCGATCAGGGTGCTGGAGGTCACGCCCAGTTGCACCAGCAGCAGCGGACTCTGGATGGGCACCACCACGCTGAGCACCATGCCGGCGAAGACCAGCAGATAGTTGACGGTCAGCGGCAGCGGCGCGCTGTGCTGGGGGCCTTCATCGACGTGGCTCTGGGCGCTGGTGCGGCTGGGCTCCCACAGCAGCCGTAACATGAAGGGCACCAGCAGCAGCGGCAGCAGATAGAGATAGAAGGGCGTGCGCCAGGAATGCTCGCCGAGCGCGCCACCGACCACGAAGAACAGCGAGCCCACCAGACTGATGGTGATGACCTGGCCATTGACATAGGCCAGGCGCTTGCTGCCCTGCCAGTAGTCGGCGATCAGGGTCACGCAGCAGGTCATCACCGCCGCCTCGGCCAGGCCGAAGACCAGGCGAGTGAGGGTGATGGCCGGCAGCGACTGCAACAGTGCCGGCAGCATGCCGAGCACGGCGTAGCACAGCGTCGCCAGGACCAGCAGGCGCTTGCGACCCAGGCGGTCGGCCAGCCAGCCGGCCAGGGGCGCGAAGAGGGCGATGGCCAGGGCGGGGCCGGTCATCGCCAGGGGGATCAGCAGATCGGCACGAGGTTCGACCGGGCCGAATTCGGCACCCAGCTTGGGAATGATCGGAGCGACCATCACCGAACCCATGATGGTCAGGCTGCTGCCGAGCAGGAGCACGGCGCCCTGGCGCCGACCGGCCAAGGGGCTGGAGGAGGCTTTGAGTGTCATGGGCGGATCCTCAGAAGCTGTGGGAGAGCCGCACGGCGAGGGTATAGCCCTCGGCGCGGTTGCGGGCGTCGATGTCCTTGTAGAAATGCACCCAGACCGGCGGCAGACCCGGCTGGAAGAAGCTCAGCGCCGGACCCAGCGCCAGTACCCGGGCACGATTGCCACGGCTGAGGCCGGGGGCGTCGTCGTCGGTGAGCTGGCGGTAGTAGTAGCCGCCCAGGCCTAGGGTCCAGGGGCCGATGTGCTGGCCCACGGCGAATTCGTGGCGGTATTCGGTGCCGCTGCGGTAGTCGGTGGCGTGGTTGCGGCTGTTGAAATCGGCCTGGAAGCTGGACGACACCTCGAAGCCCGAATCGGTGATGTAGCTCAGGTTGAGCATCGGCGAGATGGTCCAGTGGTTGGTGCCCGGATTGACCAACCGATTCTTGTCATAGTCACCGGTGGGCGCCTGCACCTGGAACCAGAAGTTCACCCCCAGGTTGCGCGAGGGCTCCCACTGCAGGATCAGTGGAATCACCTGGAAATCGGCCTGGCGGAAGAGGTCGGCGCTGTCGGAAAACACCGGGACGCCATTGGCCTTGATGGTGAGGTCCGCGTCCATCTTGAAGAAGGGCGCCACCCCGCCGAAGCCGTAGCGGGCGCCGAGCACCCGGGTATCTGTCATCTTCAGGTAGGCCAGGCCCAGGGACAGGACATCGATGGAAAAGTCGTTGCCGTTGTCGCGGCCATGACTGTCGCGAATGGACGTCGCCCGGTAGTAGTTGGCACGCAGGCCAAGGGTGCCATGGGGCGTGGGCGGCGGGGTAAAGCCGGCGCCGAAGTTGTAGACACCGAAGGCGGTGGTGGGGGAGCCGTTCTCGGTGGCAAGGCTTGCTGCGGTCATCCCCAGGGCGGCGAGGCCGACGGCGAGGACGTGAAACGGACGGGTAACGTTCATGGAGTTCCCTCTTCTTATTGGCCAGTTCAGCCTGAGGGAAAGCCGTTACCCGCCGTTAGCCAGATTCAGCACTTTTGCCCGGCGGCCTTGAGGGTGGTGGAAGGCAGTTGCCCGAACAGCGTCTGGTAGTCGCGGGCGAAGCGGCTGAGATGGCAGAAGCCCCACTGGGCGGCGACGTCCTGCACCGACTCGCCTGCGCCCCGGCGCAGGGCACGATGCGCCGCATTGAGGCGCAAGGTACGCAGATAGGCCAGCGGATTGATGCCCAGGGTCTCCTGGAAGCAGTACTGCAGCTTGCGGCGACTGGCGCCGACTCTATTGCACAGTTCGAGGATGCTGGGCGGCTGATCCGGATGGGCCAGGGCGTACTCTCGTGCCCGCCGGATCACCCGCAGTCGAGCGCTCGGTGCCAGTTCGTGGGGCTCGCCGGTGTCGAGCAGATCGAGCAGGTGCATCAGCACGGTGTCGCGCAGCATGGCACGCGCGCGCGGCTGCGCCAGCCAGGTCAGGATCTGCGCCTCGGGGGTGAAGAGCTCTTGGGCCAGCCGTGCCAACTCCAGATAGGCACCCCCTGCCGGTAGCCGATAGCAGCCGGGCAGGTCGCGCACGCCCAGGGTGCTGTGCTGGCAGGCCAGCAGTCGCGCCATCTCGGCTTCCTGCAGGTTGATGCAGAGCAATTCGAGATTGGCCGGGGTACGCAACTCCGGCAGGTTGTCCCCGCGTGCCACCAGCAACTGGGCCTCGTGGAGGGTATGACCGGCGCAGTGCAGGGCGCCAGCGTTGCGGATGGGCAGGCTGAAGGTCAGGGTTTCTCCCTGGGCCTCGCCGCTCTTGAGCATGGCCTGGTTGGATCTGTCCCGCAGCAGGCTGATGTCGTCCAGCCAGAGGTCGCTGAGTTCGCCCTGGAAGCGGCCCGCGGACAGCTGATCGTATTGCATGCGCCAGCCCTCGACGCAGAGCGCGTGCTCGTCGATGTCACCGGTATACCGATGCCGGACGCGCGGCGGTAACGCGAGGGAGCCGTCTTGGTGCATTTAGGAAACCTTTTGGGTAGCAAAGGGCCGTTGGCGCGGGAGCTACAAGTTTCGTACCTCAAGGCGGGAGTGCGCGGCAAAGGTGCCAAATTTGGCTAGTGCAGCAGGTTCTGCTCACCGCCTCCGCAGCAGGGCGCCGTTGATTGGCTACCCTGGGAGGACCCCACAAGAAGGATGCAGCCGATGCGCCATCTGTCCTCTGGATCTTTGCGCCCCGCGCTCGGGACCATTGCCTGCCTTACCTGTGCCACCATCTGTGCCGCCACCTCGCCGGCAACCGATATCCCCGCTCGGCAAGAGGTGTTGACCTTCACCTCGCTGACCCTTAGCGATCAGCAATTCCTGACGGGGGACAAAGGCGGTACCGAGGTCCTGCTCGGTGGCGTGCTGTCGCTGCCTCCAGGCGCGGGCAAGGTCCCGGTGGTGATCCTCCAGCATGGTTCGGGAGGCCTGGGCGCCAACATCACCTATTGGCAGCGGCGGTTCAATCAGGTCGGCATCGCCACCTTCGCCGTGGATGGCTTCTCGGGCCGGGGCATCACCAGTACCGCCACCGACCAGGCCCAGCTGGGGCGGCTCAATTTCGTTCTGGATGACTATCGCGCCGGCGCCCTGCTCGCGCGGCACGCGCGAATCGATCCAGGCAAGATCATCCTCATGGGCTTTTCCCGCGGTGGGCAGGCCTCGCTCTATGCGGCCATGGCGCGCTTCGACAAGCTCTGGAAAAGCCAGGATTTCCAGTTCGTCGGCTACCTGTCGTTCTATCCCGACTGCTCGATCACCTTTCGCGAGCAGGACAGGGTCGTCGCCAAGCCGCTGCGCGTGTACCACGGACTGGCCGACAACTACGATCCCTATTCCCGTTGCGAGGGCTATTTCGCGACGCTCAAGCAGCAGGGCGCCGATCTCCGGGTTCATACCTATCCCCACGCCGAGCATGGCTTCGACAATCCCTATGTCTGGAGTCCGGTGGTGGTCGCGAAGGACAGCCAGACCGTGCGTGACTGCCGGATCGCCGAGAACGCCAAGGGTGAGTTGATCAATCAGCAGACTGGCAAGGTCTTTTCCTATAAGGACAGCTGCGTCGTGCTGGGCCCCAAGGTCGGGCCTGATGCGGCGGCGACCCGGCAGGCCACCCGGGATGTCCTGGAGGCGCTAAAGGCCCTCGTGAACTAGGGCTGACCCCTGACCAGCCCTGGTCTCGCCAGAGGGTGCCCATCCAGGTGCGGCGGAGCAGCACGCCGTCAATGGCTGGCGGCTGCTGGGAGCGATGGTCCTGGGATGATTGCAGGCCTGCGCCAAACAGCTGGCAGCCTCATTTCCCCTATGTCCTTGTTGCGACTACAGTTGTCTGACTAATCCAATAAGGCCAACAAGGAAAGTCCGATGTCCGCTCCGTTCTTGCGTACCACCCTCGCTGCCGTTCTCACCTGCTGCATCGCCTTGCCCGCCAGTGCCGCGCTCGACGCGCGCATCCAGACCGCCGCGGAGCAGGCCAAGGCGCCGACGCTCACGTTGCTGGAGCGGTTGGTGAACATCGACTCGGGGTCCGGCTACGCGCCCGGCCTGACCGAGGTGGGCAAGCTCGTCAGCGCGGAATTGCAGAAACTCGGCGCCACGGTGCAAGAGGTGCCCAACACCGCGCCGGACAAGAGCCAGCACCTGGTGGCGACGCTCAAGGGCAGCGGCAAGGCCAAGATCCTCTTGCTGGCGCACATGGATACGGTGTTCAAGGAAGGCACGGCCAAGGCCCGGCCGTATCGTACCGATGAAAAACGCGCCTATGGCCCGGGCGTGTCCGACGACAAGGGTGGCATCGTGGTCGCCCTGGCGGCGCTGCAGATTCTCAAGGCCCTCGACTTCAAGGACTACGGGCAGATCACCCTGTTGCTGGATGCCAGCGAAGAGACCGGCTCCCAGGCCGCTACCGAGCTGATCGCCAGCACCGCCAAACAGCACGACGTGGTGCTGAATCTGGAGCCGGGGCGGCCGGCCGATGGCCTGGTAGTGTGGCGCAAGGGCAGCGCCACCGCCGTGGTGGAGGTCAAGGGCAAGTCGTCTCATGCCGGCGTTTCCCCGGAACTGGGGCGTAACGCCGCCACCGAGGTGGCGCACCAGGTACTGCAACTGGGCAACCTGGGCGATGCGGAGAAGAAGACTTCGGTCAATTTCACGGTGATCGAAGCGGGTGACCGCATCAATGTGATTCCCGATCACGCCGTCGCCAAGGCCGACGTTCGCGCCGCGCTGCCCGAAGAATTCGACCGGGTGGAAAAGGACCTGGCGCGGATCGCCGCCAACAAGCGGATTGCCGACACCGAGGTGACCACGCGGCTGGAGCGTGGCCTGCCGCCGATGCCGCAGACCGCAGCGAGCGATCGGCTGCTGGCCACGGCCCAGGGCATCTATGGCGAGCTGGGCCGCACCCTGACCGTCGAGGGCAGTGGCGGCGCCGCGGATGCCAGCATCGCAGCGGGTGCCGGCGTACTGACCCTGGACGGCTTCGGCATCGTCGGCGGCAAGCTGCATACCCCCGAGGAATACGTGGAACTGGACAGCGTGACACCGCGCATCTATCTGCTCACGCGGATGCTGGTGGAGCTGTCCAAGGGGCAGTAACTGCCGAAGCGGCTCAGGACCACTGGGTGCTGCAGGTCAGCGCCTGGGGCTGGCGATTAGGGCGCGCAGTTGCCCGCCTTGGTGAAGCCTGCCGCCTTCGCCTCGGCTTCGGAGGCGAACTTGACCTGGTTCTTCGGCGACACCTGGGCGTAGCTCGGGCAGCCTTGCGGCAGGTGATAGACGTGACTGTTGCGGTTGCCGATGATCGCGCCCTGGCTGGCCGCGGCGGGGCTATCGGTCTTGGCCGGTGCTGAGGGCGTTGACGGCGCTGGCTTGGCCGCCGGCAGAGGACTGACGATGCCGTCACCAACCGGCTGGTAGCCCAGCGTCCAGTGTCGCTCGCCGGACACGAAGGGGTTGCCATGGCCCATCACCGCGGCGATGCGACTATCCCGTTCGCGCTCCCAAGCGGTGACCGGTTGCTGCTTGTCCCAGGCCATGAGCAGTTGCTGTTGCTGGCGCGACATGTTCAGGCCGTAGCGATCGAACATATAGAAGGTGACCCGGGCGACCAGACCCTTGACCTCGTCGCGCGGTTCGGCGGCGCGTTCCTGGAAGTCGATCTTCGTCGTGCACCGGCCGTATTGCGGTTGCACGCCCTGGGCCATGCCGTAGTTGAAATTGGCCCGGTCCCCATTCACCTCGCCCACGGCGGGGTAGAGGTTGAAGAGGTCGGCCTCCATGGCGCGGAACACCGGGTCATCCGCCACGCAGTGTTCCCGTCCGCCGTTCTGCCAGCATTGGCGCTGATGACCGAAGGTCCAGGCCGGCACGATGTGCTCCCACTCGGTGCGTTCGCCGCGGGTTTCCTGCTTGCGCGCCTGGAAACCGCAGGAGGCGGCATCGACCCGTCCTCCGGATTTGCCGACCCACTCCCACTTGCAGCCGCAATAGAGGTCGCCCTGGGCGCTGGTGTTCTGATCGAAATAGACTTTTTGTCTGGCGATTACCTTGGCCTCGACAAAGGTATCGGGCGCCGCGGCGAGCGCGGAGGAGGCCACCAGTGTGGCCAGGAGAAGCGAAAGCAAAAGGCGCATGTATCTTCACAGCTCGATTAGGGCGCCGAATTGTATAGCTTTTGCCTCGCTGATAGCGGGTGCAGGGTACGGAAGTCTTGGGGAGACGCTCTAGCGCGGGCGGCGGTACAGCACCGGGTCGAAACTCAGCTTTCAGCAACAATGAGATTCGCTAAGATTTGTGAACCAAATCTCAAAACCTTGTCTGATGACGCAGTCTGCACTTCTGTCCGGAGTTTTCTATGAATGGCCCCAACCCCTGCTGTGATCTGGGCGGCATGAGCACCTCGGTGCTGGAAGATGAGCTGGCCGAGCGCAAGACGCGTCTGGCCGAGGCCCAGGCCGATGCGCAGCGCCAGTTCCTGTCCTATGCGGACGACCACGCCTGCATCGCCGTCCTGGAGCGGGCCCTGGCCAAGGCCTATCGGTTTTTCTAACGGTCCGCATGCCGACCCGTGGCGTGCGCTACTGGCCCAATAGCCTTGGATTCTGGTGGCGGAAGGGGCCGTTACAGGCGCCCCCTTGGCCAGCACAGCGGTGACCGCCGCGCTTCGGTACCGGGTCGAAAGACGCCTCAATTCTGGTTGTAGCAGCCATTGCCAGACACCAGATAGTCCAGCTCATGTTCCCGGCCGGCGTGATCCAGATAGTCGAGGTGGGCCGGCACGATTCCGCACTGGGCGCTCAGGTCGGTCTGGCTGACGACCTTGTCGACGTCGAGGTGGACGAAGAAACCGGGCTGGTCATGGATCGGAGCGGGATGGTCGGGAGCAGCCAGGGCGGAGCCGGTGGCGAGCAGACCGAAAAGACCGAGCAGGAGCGCTTTCATGGAGAGTCCTCTTGAAGGGGTGGGTAGCGAGTCGCTGACCGGGCCACTCTAGGAGGACAGGGGGGACGCCAGGCTGACCGGGTGATGACAAATCGGTCATGGAGGTTGTCGCCTGGCTGCGCGGAAGGCCGTGATGTTCGCGCGGCACCCCCCTAGCCTGCGGCCAACGCTCAGACCGAGCAGTCCAATGCCTTGCCCTGCACGCCGCGCCGCCCGCAGGCCAGCATGACGATCACCAGCAGGCAGCCGATCAGGATGGCGCCCGCGGACAGCACGAAGAGGCTGCGCCGGTCGTTGCCTTGGATGATCAGGCTCAGCAGGGTCGGGGCCGCGGCGGCGGAGGCGACCTGTACCACGCCGACCAGCTTGGTCAGGCGACCGCTCGGGTCGTGGGTCACGACCGAGGACATGTAGTAGGACAGCGCCAGGTTCCAGCCGAAGTTCATCAAGAACACCGCGAGCAGCAGATCCACGGCGGTGTGGATGCGCGTGGCCAGCATGTAGATGGCGCCGAGCACGGCCAGGGAGCCGGTGAGGATCATCGGTACGCGGCCCAGGTGCCGCCCGGCCACGCTGGGCAGGGCCGCACCGGGCAGGCCGCCGAGCAGCCCGATGCTGATCGCCCAACCGATGTCCACCGGCGCCACGCCAGCGTCGCTGGCGATGCCGTCGACGAAGCCCCACAGCGAGTAGATCGACAGTTGCAGGAACAGCATGCCGAGCAGCGAGCAGACGCCGATCACCGTCAGGCCCGCCCGCAGCGGCGTGTGGGCGAGCCGTTGTTCTTCCGGGCTCTGCCTGGCCGGCAGGCAGCCGCTCAGCAGGCAGACCAGGGCGAACCAGGCCGCCAGGTAATAGATCGCTCCGGCGAAGCCCTGCCACGCGGCGATCATCGGCATGAGCACCGCGCTGCTGGCGAACAGGGCGGTCTGCACGAACAGCAGGATGCCGAAGGACCTGTCCTGCCCCGGCATGCTGCCCAGCCAGTAGATGGCATAGGAGTAGAGCACGCCCGAGCAGAGGCCCGAGAGACCGCGCAAGGCCAACAGCGGATCGAGGGTGGTGACGCTGGCCGTCGCGGCGTTGGCGAACAGCAACAGCAAGGCCGTGCCCAGGGCGATGGTGCGCGGACCGAGGAAGCGGATCATTGGCAGGTACAGCAGTGTCCCGACGATGGAGCCGCACATTTCCACCGACATGGTCCAGCTCTGCTGCGCCAGGGTCAGGCCCAGGCGTTCGGTCAGCAGACCGATGAAGATCGGCTGCACGCCGATGACGAGGATCGAAGCGGCGGCGATGGCGATGCACGCGGCGCGCACCAGGGTTTGGTTGGCGATGGTCATGTCTATTACCTGCCGGCTCGGCCACGGACGGGCCTGCCGCTTCAGTGAAAAGCCTGGCTGCTATAGGGGTTGCCGGTCAGCTGAGGCGATAGCAGTGGATGGTGACCCTATCGACGGCGGGATAGCTCACCTTGCCGATCATCACGCTGCGGGTCAGCCAGTCGAGCCTGCCGCTGGCCACCTGGAAGCGCGGCGTGCAACTGCAGTGGTAGTCCTCTTCGGCGATGGGCCAGAGGCCCTGGGCGACTTGCGTGCGGCCTCGCTCGCTAAGGGTGATCAGACCAAGGTTGTGGATGTTGATCCACTCGCCCTGATCGCTGCGCAGGCTGTAGCGAGCGTCCAGCTCACCCACGCCGTCGCTGCGCTGCAGATAGAAATCCGCGCCACCGGCCAACACGTCGCCACGCACGTTCAAGCCTTCGAAATGCCCGCCGGTGATTCGATAGTTGCTGCGCTGGCCATCCGTACAAGCGCCTAGGTCATCGGCCGGGTCGATGAGGACGTGGAGGCTCAGTACCCACTCCAGCGTTGGTACGGCGATCTCGGTTGGTGTCTTGGTGGTCATCACGCTCTCCTGTGCCCCACGGGGGCTGTGGTGGCTGGTCAGTAGCGATAGGTGAAGTAGAGCTCGAGGGCGCTGAAGCGCTCGTTGTCGCCGAACGCCTGCCGGGCGGCGGACTTGGCCTGCACCCAGTTGTACGAGAGCGAGCTGTAGAACTGCCGGTTGGGCGTTCAGTCGAGGTACACCGCGGTCTCGTCGGCGAAACGCCGGTCATTGACCGCGGCGCCGCGGAAGTTGGCCTGGTCGAGCCAGAACTGGTAGTGGATGACGCCCAGGGTGAGGGTGTCGCTGAGGCGGTTCTTGAGCGAGAACTGCTGGACGCGCTCGTTGCTGTTGAACAGCAGGTAGTTGCCCACCACGTCGCCCACCAGCCAGGTGCTCCAGTCGATGAAGCCCTTGCTCAGCGGATCCCAGGCTTGCTGGCGGTTGTCGGTAGGGTTGTCGTCACCGGAGAAGACGGCGTAGCGGTACCCGAGGGTGGGGGTGAAGGGCAGGTCCTGGAACTGGTAGTCGGCCTGGGCATACCAGGCCTTGGCGTCATAGGTGAGGGCGCCGTCACCGCCGCGCTGCACCGCGTATTCGCCATTCAGGGTCAGGTTCGGCAGGCCTGGCAGGTGGCCACGCAGGGCCCGCAGGTTGTAGACCCGCATGCCGTCGCGGCGCGCCGCGTTGCTGTCTCTGTTGGCCAGGGTATCAACGGTCAGGGCCATGGCACCGAGGGTCACCTGGCCGTCGAGGTCGTAATCCAGGTTGGCGCCGCTCAGGCGGAAACCGCCATAGTGATCGTCGGTGCGCAGGGTGAAGGCCTGTGCCTGGACCGGGCCATGCCCCCACGCCAGGATCGCCGAGTCGCGGAAGGCGGTGCGCGGACCGAGCCAGTAGGCGCCATCGCCGAACAGATCGAGGTTGCCGTCCATGACGATGAAGCCGGTACCGACCATGAAGTTCTGGCGGCCGGCGGTGAATTTCCAGTCGCCCGCCTGCACTCCGGCATAGAGCTCTTCGGGGGCGAAGCGGCCGTCGGAGCCGCGGGTGAAGCCACCGGCATCACCGTCGCCAAGGGTGGTGGCGCCGACCACCGAGCCACCGGCGAGCAGGTGGACCCTGTCGCTGAGGGAGTAGTCGAGAGTGACGCCGGGTTTGACGTAGAACTCCTGCCAGGCGCTGCGGCGGCCGTCGTTCTTGCCACTGCGTGCATCCACGCGACCGGCGCCGAAATTGACGCCCCGGGTGGAGAGGGAGCCGGCGCCCACCGTCAGGTTGACGTCGCCTTTAAGGTTCTCGTATTCGAAGGGATAGCCCGCCAGGGCCGGCTGGCTGGCCAGCGGCAGGCCGAGCGCCAGCAGCACGCCGGGAAGGCGCTTGGTTGTGCACATATGAAGCTCCTGACTATTTTTCTTGTATTACAGGGCAGTGAAGGGTGGCCAGGATGGCCACCGGATACCTGTCGTAACAGGTGAGCGCGCGGGCAAGCCGGCGCTCGTCGATCTTGTTAGGGATGGATCAGTCGTGCAGCTGGGCAGCGATGGCGCGCAGCAGGCGTACGGTATCGATGTCCAGTTCGGTGATCGCCTCGGGCAGCGACGACTGCTTGACGATCACCACCTCGGAGGCGAAATCGACGAACAGGTACTGGCCGTGGATGCCACTGGCCATGATGGCCGGACTGTGGTCGTTGAAGACGTACCACTGGCTGCGGTAGGAGGCGCCCGGGGTCCATTCGGAGAAGTCCTTGTGCACGCCATAGATCCCCGGGTCCCCGCCGGCGGCGATGGCCTCGATCACCGCCGGGTCAATGACCTGCTGGCCATCGACCTGACCGCCGTTGGCCAGCATCAGGCCGAAGCGGCCCATGTCGCGCAGGGTGGCGTTGAAGCCGGCACCGGCGACGCTGCGACCCCAGGGGTCGGCCATGAAGTAGCCGTCGCGTTCGCAGCCGAGTTGCTGCCAGATCCGCTGCAGCTGCTCGGCGCAGCCCAGGCCGCTGGCACGCTCCATCACCCAGGCCAGCACCTCGGTGGTGGCGGTCACGTAATGGAAGAGGCCGCCGTGCTCGCATCTTTTGCGCAGCGACGGCAGGTATTGGTACAGGGATTCGTACTGGGCGTATTCGGGCAGGGCCGGCTTGAAGCCACAGGCGTAGCCGTACTGGGAACTCTCCGAGGCGGGATCGTCGTACAGCTCGGTGTAGTGAACGCCGACGGCCATGTCGAGCAACTGGCGGACGGTGGCGTCGCCGAAGGCGCTGCCGGCCAGTTCCGGCACATAGTGCTGGGTCAGTGCCTGGGCATCGAGCACGCCGTCATGGATGAGTTGCTCACCGAGCACCCCGATCAGCGACTTGGTGACCGAGAACATGATGTGGCGGTCCGTGGCGACCTGGCCGTTGAAGTAGCGCTCGTACACCACGCGGCCTTGGTGCAGCACCAGAAAGCCGTCGGTCTTGCTGGCGCGCAGATGGTCGAGGGCGCTGACGCGGCGGCCGCAGCTGCTCTGGAATCTCAGCGCTTCGAGGGCCACGGGTGCCTGGGCCAGCACCGCGTCCGGTCGCGATCCGGCGGCTACCTCGATGGTGGGGCGCAGGCGTGTCAGGTTGCGAAAGCCCCAGCGGTTGAACGGCGGCGACATCCAGTTGGCCCAGGTCACGCGCTGGTCCGGCTCGGCAGGAAAACCCTGCATCAGTACGGGCTCTTGTTCTTGTTGGTCGTACATCTCGCTGACTTCCCGATTCCGGGAAACCAGGGAGCGGTCGAGGATCTGGTTCATCAGACTCATCCTGGCAATTGCCCTGCGTAGAGCAGGTACGGGAAAATAATTAACCCTGTTAATTTTTTTAGTCAATAAAATATTTTTCGCGGTCAAGGCAAGCCCGCTATCCTTTCGGCCACAACCAGCAAGCAGGAGCGACGGTGAGCGGCCTACGCGAACGTCAGAAGGAATTACGCCGCACGGCCATCTCGGCCGCGGCGGTCATGCTGTTCCAGCGCCAGGGCTTTCGCGAGACCACGGTCGAGCAGATCGCCCGCGAGGCCGGGGTCTCCGCGCCCACGGTGTTCAAGTATTTCGGCAGCAAGCACGAGATCATCCTGGAGATGATCAAGGAGTCCGATCGCCGCGCCCTGATCGACGTGCGCCGGCACATCCGCGACTTCGCGGATCCCGTCGAGGCGCTCTGCCATCTGGAGCACCTCCTCGTCAGCTACGCACTGGAGGTGCTGCCCGCCGCGCTCTGGCGCGAACTGCTGCCGCTGGTGCTGGTGGGGGGCGACAGCGGTCTGCCCCAGGCCTACCGGCAGATGAACCGCGGCCTGCAGGGCGAGATCGCCAGTGTGCTGCGCGAGCTGCAGGCCGCCGGCAAGCTGCGCGCCGATCTGGACGTAGAGCTGGCGGCCTTTCTGCTCAACGATTACTCGCACCTGCAACTGCTGCGCCTTACGGCCAGTGACGAGATGGATCGGGAGGGACATGCCGCCAACGTGCGCAACACCACGCGCCTGATCTTCGAGGGCATGCGTGCGGTGCCGGGCTGAGGCGCTAGCAGCTTCAGTCAGGCCTGGACGAATTCGCGGGGGCGGCCCTATCTTTCAGCGGGTCACCTCTGCGATCGCCGCAGACACGTAGGCGAGCCTTTCCTCCGTCAGCCCCGCCAGGCACAGGCGGCCATTGTCGACCAGATAGATCCCATGATCCTGACGGAGCCGCAGCACCTGCGCCCGGGTGAGATGCGTATAGGAAAACAGGCCCCGGTGGCGACGGATGCGCTCGCCGAGTGGCAGGCCCGCCTCGACCAGCGCCTGTGCCAGCGACTCGCGCATGGCGGCGATGCGGGTGCGCATGGCGTCCACCTCGGTCCGCCAGAGATCGGCCAGTTCGCTGCCCAGGACCAGATCCACCAGCAGAGCGCCATGCCGCGGCGGACTCGAGTAATGCCGTCTCACCGTGGCTTGCAACTGGCCCAGGGCCTTGGTCGCCAGTGGCGCAGAAGAGCAGACGACCGACAGGGTGCCCACCCGCTCGCCGTACAGCGAAAAGTTTTTCGAGAAGGAATAGCTCACCAGGAAGCTCAGACCTGCGCGCTCCATTTCCCTGATGGCGAAGACGTCCGCTTCCAGTCCTTCGCCGAAACCCTGGTAGGCACAGTCGACGAAGGCGATGAGTTCGCGTTCGGCCAGTACCTGGATGACCGCCAGCCACTGGGCGTTGGTCAGATCCAGGCCGGTGGGATTGTGACAGCAGGGATGGAGCAGGACGATGCTGTGCCGGGGGAGGGTGCTGAGGGTGCCGAGCATGGCCTCGAAGGCGAGCTCGGCTGAGGCCGGCCGGCAATAGGGGTAGGTGCCGACGGTGAAGCCGGCCCCGGCGAAGAGGGCGAGGTGATTGTCCCAGGTCGGGTCGCTCACCCAGACCCCTGAATCCGGAAACCATTGACGCAGGAAGTCGGCACCGGTCCGCAGGGCGCCCGATCCGCCCAGGGTCTGGATGGTCGCGATCCGCCCCTCCGCCAGCGCCTGGCTCTGGTCACCGAACTGCAGGCGCTGAGCGTTCAGGCGATAAGCGTCGTGACCCGCCATGGGAAGATACATCGAAGGTGCCGGCGCTGCTTTTCTCAGCTGCTGTTCGGCCGCCGCCACCGCCTGCAGCACCGGTAACCTGCCCTGCGCATCCAGATAGACCCCGACACCCAGATTTACCTTTTCGGGTCGGGTGTCGTCCTGATAGGTCTTGATCAGCGACAGTATCGGGTCGCCCGGGTACTCGGCTAGGTGTTCGAACATGGTTGTACGGATATCCGATTGGCAGGGTACGGCGACCTGGATCGAGGCGCTATTCACGGCATTGAGCCGAACGCACCGGGTACCTTTCGCCGATCTCAGCATGGATTTGCACAGGCATTTTCAGCTGTGCCTATAGTGAAAAGGCTAGCATGGGCCCGCTCACGCCAGCCGTAGCAGGTGAGCCGCAGAAAGGCCATATCAGGGCGATTTCCATGCTTTCCGGCGGGGCGCAGGTCCGCAGCTCGATGCGAGTCTTCCGTGTTGGACGTTGCCGCGCACGCCGTTATTGAAGGCTATTCAACAAGAAAGCTATCACTCAGGGTGGTTATGAATATCTCGGGTTTTTTGACGCTTGTAGGTTGCTATCTGCTGGGCTCTGGTATGACGAACGTCATAGGGGGCATTCCGGCCAGTGTCCTGGGGATCATCGTTCTGTTCACCCTGTTGATGCTCTTGCGCAGGGTGCCGGAAGGCGTGGAGACCATGGCGGGCAATCTGCTCAGGTACCTGCCTTTGATGCTCGTGGTGCCCGCGGTGGGAATCGTCGATTTCAGCGGTATCGAGGCCTCGGTCTGGTTACGCCTGGTGCTGGTCATCGCCCTGTCTCTGCTGGTCACCGTTCCCTTGTGCGGCTGGCTGCTGCAGTACCTGATCGGTAGAAACAAAGACCATGTCTGATCAAGCCCTGGCGCCCCTGCTGGCCTTGTCCCTGACGCTCGCGGCCTATCAGTTGGCGCTCGCGCTGCAACAGCGCCTGCGCCTGATCATGCTGCAACCCGTGCTGATCACCACGGCGATCGTCGCCACTGTGCTCTGGGTCGGGGGGATTCCCTACGAGACGTATCGCGGCGCCAGCGGGATGCTCTCGATGCTGCTCGGGCCCACCACCGTAGGCCTGGCCGTTCCGCTCTACAAGAACTTCCCGCGGGTGGTGGCACTCTGCAAGCCGCTGCTGATAACCCTCACGGTAGGGGGCGTCGTGGGCGTTTCCCTGACCCTGGCGTTGGGCTGGCTGTTTGGCTTGTCGGAGACCCTGCTGATGAGCCTGGTGCCGAAGTCGGTCACCATGCCGATCGCCTTGCCGCTGGCGGATCATTTCGGTGGCATCGCGCCCTTGACCGCCGTGATCGTGATGCTGACCGGCGTCATCAGCACCACGCTGGCGCTGCCGCTGCTCAAGGTCTTCAAGGTGGAAGATCCCGCGGCTCGCGGCTTGACCCTGGGCATGAACGGCCATGCCATCGGCACGGCTCATGCCTTGCGCGAGGGCCAGGAAACGGCAGCCTTCTCGGCGCTGGGCATGATTCTGTTGGGCATCGTCACCGCGCTGGTGCTGCCTCTGGTGCTGGGCTTCTAGGTTGCAGGTAGGGCAGGCTCGCCGGGGCCTGCCTGGCGCGGAGAGCCGAGCAGAGGGCCCAAGCCAACCGCCTTGGACGCGCCATCAACTGCCGCTCAGTCATCATTCTTGACACTTCGTGCAATAACCATTGCCAGCCCAGACCCTGTCCGGAAGATGATGGCGATAGGCCAGTCGGTATTCGGCAGCCGTGCTTACAGGGACAGACGTGATGGGCATGGAAGACAACGAATCTCAGACCCCGCTCCAGCGGCTGGGGCAGCTGAATCTGACCAGGCTCATGGAGCAGGCTCGCATCGATCGAGACTTCATGAGTCGAGTGGTGACCGTACTGGAAGAGTGCGGTGTCGATGATCGTACCGACGAAGAAAACAGCCTGCTCGAATGGGCGCGTGCCTACCAACGGCGGCCGGGTAAAGACGCTGGCGGATAGGCGGCTTCACACAGCGCCTGTCATTCCACTCGCGCCCGTGCATCTCGGTCTGGCAATGCTGCTCGGGAAATCTGTCACGGCGTTTCGCCGGCTCCTCGCCCGGGACCCGGTGAAAGGTCGAGTCGACAGGGGCGGTGAGTCAGGATTGGCGGGTACCGTCGCATGAGCTGCCGTTGGTGACCGAGTCCAGTTCCAAGGGCGCCAGCAAGGCGGTTTCCGCCACCAGGTCGGCAACTCTCTGATTGAGATCATGTACCGCCTGCTGCACGGCTCGGACGTCCGGGTCATCGCAGTCGACCTGGCTCAGCTGGCTGGCGTTTTCCTGGAGTTGGCGATGAAGGCCAAGTAGCGCTTCGCGGGCTTGGCCTTGGGGATCAGGGTGCATGATCAGGTCTCGAACATCGATCAGGTAAATGGCACCAGGCCACTATGATTCGCCCGTTCGAATATCGCAATAATCATTTGGGCGATGTCGCTGGATTTCGACGAGTGGCCGGTGCGCCACGATCTTCACAGCCTGGTGGCCCCTGGCTTGACGTGCCGAAGGATAGGACTGACGACTCACACGCCTGGTGAAAGTGCCCAATCGTGACGTCGGGCCGCAGTGACAGCGCGGTGCTGTTCTCCAGCCGATCTGATGTCAGGCGCCGCGCTGGCCGATGAAGGAAGCCAGATTTCTTCAATATGGCTGTCTTGCTCTCCGAGGATGCGCTACGACGCAAGTGGCACGTGGTCAGGTACCGGTGAACTCTGAGCCGCGGTCAGCTCAGGAACAGTCAGATTGATTTCGAAGGCCAACTGCCGATGCGGACACGCAAGGGGGCCAAGATCGACTGACCTGCTGGCGGAGATTCGCCAGCCCAGCTTAGGGACGTCGATGGCCCGGTGCAGCGTGACAGGACTGTCTAAGGGATCAATACCGATGCCGGCGGCTTGCAGAAGACCCAAGGCCAGCGAGGCGGCAGTTCATAATGTGGCAGCGGTAGGGGGGACCGAGAGAGCGTCGATCTTCTACGACCTTCCATGGCTATCGACGCCGCCTCTGTCGAAGGGGTTATCAGAAGCGAAATGCCTGACGACCGATCAATAGCCACTGGCCATTCTGCTTCTGCCAGATCTGAAAATTCTCGATTTCAGTTGGCACGACTTTTCCGCTGTTTACAGCCTGGGCCGAGAAGTGATTGCGAACCAGCGCGACATCCCCCGACAGGGTGATCTTCTGGTTGAGCATCTTCAGTTCGTTGAACGCGCTCTTCCCCGTCTCGATGTCGGCGATGAACGCCTGCTTGTCCTGAATGTTGCCGCTTGAATGCCCATACGTCAGGTTGTCAGCGGTCAGTGCCTTGAGTTGCGCTATGTCCTTTTGCCACATGGCTTGGGTCAGCTTGTCCACGGCGGCAGCTACGTCACTTTCATCATGGGGAGCGGCGGCGACATAACCGGTGAACAGGCAGAGGAAGCCTACCAGGAGCGTCAGCTTTTTCATGTCGAGATTCCTTTGTTGTAGTTATTGGAACGAAGCGAGGCGTCGCCGATGATTTTGTTTGTCCGTCATCGTACAACTGAATTAATTCTGCCTGCCTGACAGGCGTGAATGCAACCGCTCGTAACTCGCCATCCCGGGGTGCGCGGTGATGTGATAGGGCGCATGGGTGAAGATGAGTTCGCTGTCGCTTCGACGTGCAGCGATAGCACCGACGCAGCGGCCATTATCCGACGTCTGCTCGATAGCCCGAAGGCGCCTTTCGACAACCACGGCGCGGATGTGCGGGTCGCCACGTCGATTGGCATAAGCCGCTCGGGGCCAGGGGCGGCAACAGCCAGGGGGCGCGTAACGGATCGTACGAGGTTCACGATCGGGCGACGGACTCCATCGACTGACCGGCGCCTGCGTTTGCGCTTCGGTCGAGTGACGTCCTGCGGTCCATGGCATGAGCCGAGCCGTCAGCACGAACCTGCACGCCGAACGGTCGGACGGTTTCATCGCCAAGCCGCGACTCATGGCGCGTGCCCTCAATGAAGCCACGCAGCGGGTACTTGACGATGAGATACAGCCGATCGAGGTCTCGCCCGTCCTGGGCGTCGTTGCCTCGGTGACTCACGTGGGAAAGCGTCACCCGCAGATCCTTGGCCGCGCCCTGCTGGACCCGGTAACGCAGGTCGAGATCTCGCTCCCAGTGGCGTCCGCCCGCCTCCAGTGAACGGGCATAGGCGCTGTCAGCACTGGTATGGGTACTGTCGATGCCCCGACCGCTGACGTACCGCGCCATCACACTCAAGCCGGGATGACCGAATACCGCGAGATCCAGATCGTACCGCGCCTGCCAGGACCGCTCGCCGGCACCGTTGAAATCGGCGTATTTGACCGAGTTCGCCAGGTAGATAGAGTCGCCACCCACGAAGTCGAAAGGGGTCCGTCCTTCGACCCGTTGGTAAGCCAGGGTGAACGTCTGAGCACCGATGCGATGGCTGCCTAGCAGGCTGTAAGCGAGCGTATCGATCGCGCCAGCGGTGGCAGATCCCTGGTCCCGCGTACGGTAGGCGTTGGCCTCCAGCGTCCAGCGGGCATCGCTCATCCTGAGGTTGAGATAGTCCTGCCGCCAACGGTCATCCAGTTGTGCGGCGTAAAGGGCAGCGCTGAACGTCCGGGTGACGGCGAAGCGCGCGCCGACGAGGCTGACGGCACTGCCGCGGGTAGAGACTCCTGCTCCTTCCAGATCGTCATGAGAAGAGCGACCAGCCTGATTCTTGAAGCCTGTGAAGTGTCCAAGTTGCAGCTGCATGTCGGGTCGTGGCGTACCCTCGAGCATCCATCCGGTGGCGTATTCCGGTTGCAGGCGCTTGTCAGCCGTATCGAAAACGGGCGTCTCGACCATCATTTCGCCATAGCGAAGTTGATAGGTCCCCATTCGGACTTTCAAGGCTCCACCAGCGGACGCGTAATTCCCACTACGCCCCTTGCCATCGACCGGCAGCAGTCCAGTACCCGTGTGTCCGCGGCCGCCATCGAGCTTCAGTCCAAGGAAACCGTGTACATCGAAACCCACGCCAAGCACCCCGTCGGTGTAGCCGGAGCGCAGCTCGCCGATGACGCCCTGCGCCCATTCCTGCTGATAGCTCTGCTGGACGGGACCGACCTCGTCGCGCAGGTCGCTGTGCAGGAAGTAGTTGCGCAGCAAGACATCCCAGCTTGCGGGAGCGGGTGTTTCGGCCGCGGCGGCGGACTGGCCAGTGGCCGTTGCCAGCAACAGACCCAGCAGCCAGCCTCGCAGGACCGAACCCTGCCAGCGCTTTCCCAGGTAACGATGCCCGAGCACTCGCCTACCGGTCGCCACTGCGGTGGAGGGGGCTGACGGCAGGTCTGCCGTGTGCAGGTGGCGGTCGAGCAAGGTTGCGGCGGCGCTCATGGGTATTCCTTATGAACGAACGGAAGGGCTATCGCGGACGAAGGGGATGAGGGCGGCGGAAGGGCTGGCGCGCTATGGGGTGTCAGCGCTGAGCCAGGGATTCAGCGCGCGGGTGGCCAGCGGCATGAAGAGGTACACCACCAGCACCACGATGCTCAGAGTGATCAGCAGGTTGCTCATCAGGTAGCCGGCGAGCCAAGGGGCGACGCCGAATACGGGCCGCCAGAGGGCGGGTACCAGCAGACTCAGGGGCAGAATGACCAGGAAACTGACGACCACCTGTTTCCAGCGTGCAGGTGCCTGGTCGGCCTCCCGGGGCGCGAACCAGAAGTCCTTGCCGAGCTGGATTTCGGTGTTGTCGCCATCCTGCAGCCACGGGCGTGCCTGACTGACGAGCCACTGACGGGCAGAGGATTCGAGCCATAGCTGCAGGTGCTGCATCTCGTCGAAGCGCAACACCGAGGTGAAATCAAGGACATCTCCATGGCGTTCGCGGCCTACGTCCACCCCCAGGTGGCCCGGGAATTGACTGGCGGCCTCGATGGTCTGGTGCAGCCAGGCTTCGTAGCGCTGTTCGTGCTGTGGGTGGACCTGGTGGCGCACGACCAGGGTCGCGGTAGTGGAAGAGGGATTCACGAGTAGGACTCCTGCCTGGGCAATGGAAGTGCCAGCACCGCCCGAGACGGTGGGGCTGGCAGTGGCTCAGACGGCCGCGGCGAGCGGCGCCAGGGTGGGGCCGTGAGCGACACGCTCGGGGGCCTTGTGCACCATGGTGTAGGCATAGTCGACACCCATGCCGTAGGCGCCGGAATGCTCCTTCACCAGGCCCATGACGGCGTCATAGGTGTCGCGGTTCTTCCAGTCGCGCTGCCATTCCAGCAGGACCTGCTGCCAGGTCACCGGGATCACGCCGGCCTGGATCATGCGCTGCATGGCGTAGTCGTGAGCGGCCTGGGTGGTGCCGCCCGAGGCGTCGGCGACCATGTAGATCTCGTAGCCGGCGTCATGCATGGCGGAGAGGGCGAAGGTGGTGTTGCACACCTCCGTCCAGAGGCCGGAGACGATGATCTTGTTGCGGCCATTACGCTTGAGCGCATCGCGCACCTTCTGGTCGTCCCAGGAGTTCATCGAGGTGCGCTCGAGCAGCGGCGCCTCAGGGAACACGGCGAGCAATTCGGGATAGGTGTGGCCGGAGAAGCTTTCGGTTTCGACCGTCGTGAAGATGGTGGGCACATTGAAGATCTTGGCGGCCTTGGCCAGGCCGACGGTGTTGTTCTTCAGCGTCTGGCGATCGATGCTCTGGACGCCGAAGGCCATTTGCGGTTGCTGGTCGATGAAGATCAGCTGGCTGTTCAGGGGAGTTAGGACTTCGGTTTTGGAGTTGTTCATGGCTTCACCTATCGATTGAGTGTGGTTTGGGCTGTGCTCCGTGCGGCGATCTCGGCGGCTCGCCCTCAAGGGGGCGACGGCCTCGTTCGCAGCGGTTGTGACCGGAACTGGTATCCAAGGTAAGGGATCGATCGAGGCTGTGCTTGTGCACTTTTGCACCTTTGAAAGCGCAAGTTTGCGCCATGAAAATCGTCAGTGCGCTGCTAGGGTTTGGCCTTCCAATCACCCGGATTCCGCATCGCGAATCCACTTTCCGCGAGGAACAGGCAATGGCAGCAGCACACTTGAAGGACAAGGACACGGCGTACTGGGGCGTACCGTGGGAGCAGGCCTACGGCTATCCGCAGGCCCGTAGGGTGGGTGACGAAATCTTCGTCTCAGGGCAGTTCAATCATGACGCAGACGGCAATCTGGTAGCGCCCGCACCGCTGGACAGCGAGGGTCGCCCCAGCGATTTTTCCACCATGGGCGAGCAGATGCGCACCGCCTACGACAACATCGCCAGACTGCTCGCGCTCTATGGCGCAAGCCTGGAAGACGTGGTCGAGGAGACTCTCTATGTGCTGGACATGGACGCCGCCTTTGCCGTCGTCGGTAAGGTGCGCAAGGCGGCCTACGGTTGTGAGGCGCCGCGCTGCGCCAGCAACATCATTGGTGTTTCGAGGTTGGCCCAGCGCCCGCAGCTGATCGAGATCGCCTGCCGGGCGGTGATTGGCAGTCGCGCGTGCTAGGTAGAGGCTTCGCTGTCTTCGAGCGCAGTGGCAAACGGGCGCTGACCTTCCACCAGCGCCTTCTGCTCGGCTACCGCCGCCGCACAGAACGCCATGAAGGCCTTTACCCGCCAGGACTTGCGGATGTCCTGATGAGTCAGCAGCCAGAGTTCGTCGTTGAGCTCTGGCACCACCGGCCCCACGCGCACCAGACCGGGCGTGCTGTCGCCCAGCATGCAGGGCAGAAAGCCGAAACCCAGCCCTGCCACGATGGCCGCACTGGCGGCGGCGACCGAATCAGTCCGGTAGGAGACGTCCTCAGGGGCAACTCGGCATTCCAGGTAGGCAGCCGCCTTGAGGTTGGCCAGGGCGGAGGCGTAGGACACCCAGGCCTGGCCGGCCGCATAGGGATCCTCCTGCCGCACCCTGTTGCGACTGCCATAGGCGGCCCAGGCAATGGTGGCCAGCCTGCGACCGACCAGACTGTCGGCGGGCTTTCTGGTGGCCCGGATCGCGATGTCGGACTCGTCCCGTGCCAGACTCAAGGTCTGATTCCCCACCAGCACCTCGATGGTCATGCCATCGTTCGCCGCCTTGAAGTCGGCGATGATCGGGGTCAGGAAGTACAGGAGCAGCGAGTCGCTGGTAGTGATCCGCAGTTTGCCCAGTGGACCCTGTGCAGCGCGGGAGACACGTCGTGCGACGCTGACGATATCCAGTTCGACCCGCTCGCCCAAGGCACGCAGTTCCTCGCCTTCGACCGTCAGCTGATAGCCTGAGCGACGGTGGTCGAACAACGCGACGCCCAGGGTTTTCTCCACCTGCGCCACTCGCCGGGAAACGGTTGAGACGTTGATGCCCAGTTTCTTGGCGGTAGCCGCACGGTTGCCGGACTCGCTGAGCGCCTTGATGATGCGCAGGTCGTCCCAGGACAGCTGGTTGACCGCCGCCCCTACATCCCAGCGCGCTGCAGCCTGATCAGGTTGGCTTGGAGAAGCCGGTTTTGCTGAAGCGTCCACACCGGAGGTTTCCGTCTGCTGTTGACGGGCATCATACGAAAAAGGGTGCTGCGGAACCAAGGTGACAACCAAGGGGGTAGATCTTCCAACAGAGGATCAGGCCCTACGCGTGGGGCCATCCAGCATTCGGCATCTACACGGGTTGCCGCGCGCTTCTGCAGCTTCGAACGTCCCGATTAGCGCTCGTCATGGTCCGATCAGCCGGGCTTCTTCTCCAAAGGACCAGGACGTTAATTAACGTAAATGTGCTGGATTAACGTTAATTAACGCTCAGGCGACATCTCCCCCGTTTAATCTTCTCGCCAGCGTGTCCGTCCATTTGCTTGTGCACTGCAACAGTGCCCCAGCTGGACGATTGTTGCGACGGTGTCGTACGCGGCAGCCGATTCGACGGCGCGCACCATTGGCGCGTACCGATGGACGGAACATTCAGGCTTGCCGGTCCGCGCGTTGGCGGATAGCGCCGTAGCCTTGAACCACGGGACCGACGCGTTAATGCCAATTTCAATAGTAATACTATCGATAGATAACTGACGTCATACTTTGATCGTCAGCCACTACCGAGCCGGCTAGGAGCTTATGATTCGTCTAGGGGATGTGTGGGTATCGATCGAGCGCCGTGAGGCGTTTCGCCACGACCAGCCGGTTCGGCTTGGCAGCCGCGCCTTTGACCTGCTCGAATGTTTGCTGGCAGCGCCTCAGCGGTTGCTTACCAAAAACGAACTCATCGAAGCGGTATGGCCGGATACGGTGGTCGAGGAAAACAACCTCCATGTCCAGATGTCTTCGTTGCGCAAGCAGCTGGCGCTGGATCGCGATCTGCTCGAAACCGTGGCCGGCCGTGGTTATCGACTGAATCTGCCCATCGCACAGCTTGCCTCCGCCAAGGACCATCCGCCAGCGGTCGCCAAGGCGGATGACCGATCGCCCGACTGGAGAGCCCTGGCTACCGTGCATATCGTCGACGATGAATCGACGGTACGTAACGGCCTGGTTCGCCAGCTTAGATCGGCGGGGTTCAGCGCGCTCGCCTACGCCTCCGCCGAGGCCTACCTGTCGACCTGCTCCTTCGAGGATCCCGGCTGTCTGCTGCTGGACGTGCGCCTGAGTCAGAGCAGCGGTCTGGATCTGCAGGCGGAGCTTGCCCAGCGTGGTATCAAGGTGCCGATCGTCTTCATGACAGGCTTCGGCACCATCGACCTGTCGGTACGGGCCATGAAGGCGGGAGCGGTCGGCTTCATCACCAAGCCCTTCGACGAGTCAGCGCTGTTCGACAGCCTGCAGGAAGCCCTGGAAACGGCGCATCGTCTGCATGTGCAGGCGCGACGCGAAGATGCGATCCGCGCGCGCTTCGCCACCCTGTCGCCGCGCGAACAGGAGGTTTTCGGTCTGCTGGTCGAGGGCCGACGCAACAAGGACATCGCGCTGGCGCTGGGACTCCAGGAGGTCACCGTCAAGCTGCATAAAAAGCACATCATGACAAAACTGAGCACACGCACCCTAGTGGAGCTGGTCCTGCTGGGTAGAATGGCGGGAAGGCTGCCTGATAGTGCGACGCTCGACATCCAATCCGCCTGAACAGGCACTGGATTCGGCGTACCGTTCGGCACTTCGTATCCTCCGCTCAAGGCTGCCCATGGACGCCGTCTGTGTCGTTGATGATGAACTATCCGTCCGCAAGGCGGTGGTGAATCTGCTCAAGTCGGAAGGCTATCAGGCGGTGTCCTTCCCGTCGGGAGAAAGCCTGCTGAATTCCGAATGGAAGGCGCGGGCCTCCTGCCTGCTCATGGATCTGAACATGCCAGGTCTGTCAGGCCGGGAGACCTATGGGCAGCTGTGCATCGCGGGCTACCGCATTCCCATCGTCTACATGTCGGCCGAGGCCGAGGGGGTGGATGTCGAAGCGGTGCGCCTGGATACCAGCGTTCAGTTCCTCGCCAAACCCTTTACCGCGGAAGCGCTGCTCGCCACGCTGGCTCGGGCCACGGCGCCCTGGGAGTCCTGATGGCAGGAGGACTCGATCGGCCCTGGTGCGATCGCCTGGATTTCAGCGATGAATGGCCGAGCAAGGCGACCTGGATCGCGATCGACGAGGTGGACGGCCTGCACCGCTGGCGTACCTATGACGAGCGTACCCGGCGACCCTGGTTGTTGATCACCTCGGCCTCCGCCCAGGTCAACGATCCACGGCTGGATCGCGAATATGCGCTGACGCCGCGCCTAGCCGCGGCCTGGGCGGTACTGCCACGTGCCTTGCTCAATACCGCCAATGGACCGGTGCTGGTTCTGGACGATGCGGACGGCGTACCGCTGTCAGCCCTGAGGGCCGTCGATCTACCCATCGATCGCTTCTTCCGGCTGGCCATCGCCGCGACTGCCGCGCTGAACGACGTACACCAGGCGGGTATCCTGCATCGGGACCTCCAACCCGGGAATCTTTTCTGCGGTGCCGGGGATTCGGTGCGTATCACCGGTTTCGCCTATGCCGCCGAGACCGAACGCGTGCCAGGCGCGGGAAGCGACATCGGCTCGTCGAACCTGGCGTATCTGGCACCCGAACTCGCCAACGGCGGACAGGCGGCGGCCACGGTCCGCAGCGATCTCTACGCCCTGGGTATCACGCTGTTCGAACTCGCCACAGGTGACCGACCCTTCGAAGCGGTCGATGCGCCCAGCTGGCTGCACACTCACCTGGCGGTCGAACCACCCTCGGTGACGTCGCGGCGAAGTGACCTGCCCAGCTGTCTGGATCCGCTCATCGCTCGCCTGCTATCCAAGCAGCCGGGTTTACGCTACGCCTCGGCACTGGAGCTCGAGGCCGAACTCCGGCGCTGCCATGCCGATTGGCAGGAGGCCAGTCGCCCGAGTCGGGACGCCTCTGACGTATCGATACAGGTGGCGGAGGCGTCCCCACGCGCCTTGATCGGCAGGACGCAGGACCTTGGGCTACTCCAGGACGCCCTGGATGACCTGCTGGCGGAGCAGGGGGGGCTCGTGCTCGTGAGTGGCGAAGCCGGGCTGGGTAAGACGGCGCTGGTGACTGGATTCTTCGCGAATGCGCCCGGACGACAGCTGTATGCGATGGGCAAGGGCAGGGCGCTGGGACATGCCAGCCCCTATGGTTTGCTCGCCAATGCGCTCTCCTCGCTATGCAAGTCGCTGCGCGACGATCCACGCCAGAGCGGCGAATACTGGGCGTCGCGACTCAGGGTGGCGATCGGCGAATTCGGCAGCGCCGTCACGCGGCTGGTGCCGGAACTGGAGCAACTCGTAGGACCTGCGCGCCTCAGCGTGACGCCCAACATGAGCGAGGCACGCCGTCACCTGCATGGCACCCTGCAGCAGCTGCTGCAGGCCGTAGCCACGCCCGATCATCCCCTGGTGCTGTTTCTGGATGACGTGCACCGGGCCGATGCCGAGTCCCTGACATTCCTGCGCGAACTCGAGCCCGGGCAATTCCGGCACCTGTTGCTGGTGGTCGCCTATCGAGCCAGTGCCTTGCGTCCCGAGGCGGCCGCGGCGGCCTTCCTGGCGCATTGCCGCTCACTGAGGTGCCGGGTCAAGGAGGTGCCGCTGGCACCGCTGGATGACCAGGCGCTGACCGAGCTCCTGGTGCAGGAGACCTTCCTCACCGACGCCGAACGGGCGTTCCTGAAGGCGAAGATCGGGCAGGACGGCAGCGTGAATCCGCTGTACTTCCGCCAGGCCGTGGCCGCGTTTCGCGAAAATGCCATGGGCGCCGACATCCCTTCCGGTGGCATGTCCTCGCTGGTGGACCTGCGCGTCGAAAAGCTGCCGATGCGTACGCGCGAGCTGATGGAAAAGCTCGCGCTGCTGGGCAATGAAACCGCCGTGGCGGAGTTGGCGCTGATTGCGGAGCTGGATCCGGCATCTGTCATTCGCTGGCTCAAGCCGGCGTTCGTGGCGGGCCTGATCGTCGAGCACCGCGCCGGATTGTCGTTCGTCCACGATTCCATCTGGGAAGCACTGGCAGCACGGCTGGCACCCGGTGCCCGGCAGGCGATGCATCAGGACTTCGCCCTGCGCCTTACCGCCGCGGTGGCCTCCGGCGACCAGCCCAGCCTGGTCCACCGTGCGGCGTCCCATGTGCTCGAGGTGCCTGCCGATGCCTTTCCCGCGGAACAAGCGGCGGCCCTGGTAGCCCTGCTGGTGGAGGGCGCGCAACAAGCGCGTGGCCTGGTGGCACCAGCGGTCGCCCTGGATTATCTGCACTATGCCGAGCGACTGAATCCCGTGCTCGCTGTCGGCGATGAGGAGCCGGCCTCCCAGGTCAGGGTCCTCTACGGACAATGCCTCATCCTCAATGCGTCCTACGAGGTGGCCAAGGACTACATCGACACGCAGCTGCAGGCAACTCGCCGCGCCGACCATCGCGCCGAATTGTACCGGCTGCGCTGCGAGATATTTTCGCTGCAGGGGGACTACCGGGGGGCGCTCCAAACCCTGGCGCAGGGCCTCGCCCACCTGGCGCCTGACATCGACCTGCTACTGTCGGATCATGCCGCCGAAGCCTTGGGCCGGAGCGTCGCCGAATCGCTCGGTACCGACCCGGCAGCTGCCTTCGGTCAGCTGGCGCCCTTGACGGACGAGCGCATCAAGGCGAGCGTCGACCTGCTGCGCGCAGCCATCGTCCCAGGTGCCTTCGTCGAACCCAACCTGATGTGGGTGGCCGCCAGCCAGATCCTTCGGCTGACGCTCGCGCATGGACTCAGCGTCGCCGGCGTCGAGGGGCTTGCCTGGTTTGGCGTGGCGACAGCCCATCATCTGGGACGGCATGGCGATGCCTTCCGCTACGCCGAAGTCGCCTCCGAACTCAGTGCCGAGCCGCGCTTCACCAAGGCGCGCGGCGCGGCCCTGATCGCACTCGAGCGGGTGAGCGTCTGGACCAGACCATTGCCCTATTCGGTGGAGTGTGCCGAGTCCGCCTACCGGTTTCTGGTGTCAAAAGGCAGTCCTAGCTTCGCCTGCTATGCGAACAACCACATCATCTCCGACCTGATCGTGCTGGGTGCGCCGATCGAACGCATGCTCCGGCAGATCGATACCGGTCTGCAGTACGCGCGGCACCTCGAATTCACCGATGCCCAGAGCATCCTTTTCATCCAGGCGCTCTACATTCGCCGGCTGGCCGGTGACATCGGCAAGTCCATCCCCATTCCCGATCATGCGGAGCTTGCGCAGCGCGTCGCCCGCTCGCAGATGGGTGAGCTGCACTTCCTCTGGGAGCTGTTCGAAGGGCTGTATCTGTTCCTGGACGGCAATCTTAGTCGAGCGGCGGGGCATCTGGATCGGGCCTGGGCGCTGGCTTGGGCGGCCCCTGTGCACGTCCATCTGGTAGATCTGGCGCTGTTCACGGTGCTCACCCGCGCCGCTCTACAGACCCAAACCGGCACCACCGAGGATTTCAGTCGCCCGCTCCAGTGCCTGAGATCCGCAGCGGAGCTGAACCCGCGCTATTTCGGCGACCGCCTGGCGCTGGCCGAAGCCGAGATCCAGCGCATCGAAGGTAATCATCTGCAGGCCCTGCTGCACTACGAGGACGCGATCGACAAGGCCACCGCCTGCGGGGCGATCCACATCCAGGGGCTGGGCCACGAGCTGGAAAGTCGCTGCCTGGCCCTGGTCAGCATGCATTACGGGGCTCGGGTACACCTGCGACTGGGGCGTGACGCCTGGTGCCGGTGGGGCGCCAAGCGCCTGGCCGAACGCCTTGAATTGACCCATCCCGATTTGCGGGAAGCGCCCGCCTTGGCGCCCAGCCTTGCGCTTCCGGGCAAGCATGAACTCGACGTTCTCGCCATCACCAGGGCCTGCCAGGCGCTCTCACGGGAGATCGAGCCGGAAGCCCTGATCAAGACGCTGTTGGCCAACGCAACTACCCACGCTGGCGCGACCTTCACCGCGCTGTTGCTAGGCGCCGAGGATGACCTGGAGGTCGAGGCCATCGGCGTCGCCCAGGCCAGTGGCGTGGAGGTAAGGCTTCGAGGCGAGCTGCCCCGTGACCTGCCAATACCTCGTTGCCTGGTCCGGCATGTGCTCGAACATCGCGAGCCGCTCGCCATCAATGGCACCGAAGCCCTGCGCCGTTTCACCCAGGATCCGCACCTGTTGGAGCTCGAACGCGGCTCGGTGGGCTGCATTCCCCTGCTCAAGCAGAACGGGGTCATCGGCGTGCTCTATCTGGAAAACGCCCTCATTCCAGGTATCTTCGAGCCGGCGCGCGTGGACGTCCTGGAGCTGATCGCTGCCCAGGCTGCCATTTCGCTGAGCAACGCCCAGCTCTACAGTGACCTCAGCGCCGAGAACGAGCGGCGGCGAGCCAGCGAAAGCACCTTGCGGCGGACGCAGGCCCTGCTGGCGCTGGGCCAGGCGGTGAGTCGCTATGCAACCTTCTCCTGGAAGCCCCAGGCATCCGCCTCGCTGTGGTCGCGCCAGCTGCTCGATCAGCTTGGCTTGCCTGCCCCGGGTGATGCCGGCTACCTGCACGACGCGGCGCTGCTGGTTCATCCGGACGATCGAGAAACGTTCGGCGAGCAGTTGCGCCAGGGTGTCCACAGCCACGATGCCTTTCGTCTCAAGTTCCGGACGGTGGCACTCGACGGCAATCACCATTTCCTGGAACTGGCCGGGGAGCCAGACGACACGGGCAATGGCTTCATCGGCGTACTGCTGGATATCACCGAACGCAGCCAGACCGACATCGCGCTACGTGCCGCCCGCGGTGAACTGGAGCGGACCTCCCAGGCGAGCGTGCTGGGCGAGCTGGCAGCATCCATCGCCCACGAGATCAATCAGCCGCTGGCTTCCATCCTGTCCAATGCCGGTGCGAGCGTGCGTTGGCTGGATCGGGCGGTCCCCGCAGTGGAAGATGCCTTGGAGGGGATTCGCGATATTCTGTCCGAGGGTCAGCGAGCGGCGGACATCGTCAATGCCATGCGCTCCCTGGCGCGCCAGGCGCCTCCGCAGCGCCAGCCGATCGCGGTAGATGGCGTCATCAATCGGGTGCTGTCCGTCACCCGGGCGGATATTCAGGACCAGAACGTGGGGCTGGTCATCGACATTGCCCCTCATGCCTATGCTCTGGGCGATGCTACTCAGATCCAGCAGGTGGTGCGCAACCTGATCATTAATGCGGTCGAGGCGATGCAGGATCTGCCGCCTTTGCGGCGACGGCTGTACATTTCAGCCCGTCCGGTGCGTGAAGACATCCTGGTGATCGTGCAGGATAGCGGGCCTGGCGTTGCGCCCGCCTGCGAAGATCGCGTTTTTCAGGCGTTCTACACCGACAAGCCCACCGGGATGGGAATGGGCCTGGCCATCTGCTGGTCAATCATCAGTGCCCACGGTGGCTCGCTGCGCTGTACCCGCGGTCGGCGCGGGGAAAGTCTGTTTTTCTTCACGCTGCCGCGCATGGGGGAGGGGATCGCCCAACTTCCTGCAGCCGCGCTTAAATGACCTTTAAGAACGTTTCACATCGGCTAAAGGGCAGCGCCGCGCGATGTCCGGCACGCTCTCTCCATCAGTTTCAGGAGAGATCTCATGCCCAGCTCTTACTTGCCTCACGCCCGCGCCCTGGACGCCGAGACCTACCAACTGGTCGACTTGCTCAAGGACGCCCTGGAGAATGCCTGCGCAGTGGAGACGCGGCGCCTGCTGGAAGCCGGGCGAGAGCTGTGCGGTCACCTCTTGCAGCACTACGCGCGGCCTGAAGGTGAACCACAGGCACGTATCGCGCTGGCACCCTGGCAGGAACGAAAGGCGAAGGAGCTACTGGGCAAGGACCAGGGCGACAGCAGCCGGCTGATGGTCGCGGAAGTCGCGAAAAGCTGCTCGCTCTCGCGTAGTCACTTCTCCCGCGCCTTTAAGAAAGCCACGGGCGTATCCCCTCAGGAGTGGGCCCTGGCCTGCCGAATCGACAAGGCCAAGGGTCTGCTGGTGGAGACAGATCTTTCCGTTGCCTACGTGGCTCTGGAATGCGGCTTTTCCGACCAGTCCCACTTCTGTCGGACCTTCGCAAGGCTTGCCGGTCATACCCCGCGCCGTTGGCGATCCATGCGGCAGGACGTGATGCACGACGCAAGTGATATCCCTGCGGATACTATCCGTACGGCTAGTTGATGTTATTGGTGCAAGTGGAAAGCATGCAGGGACGGCACCGGGCAGCGGCCACGCCGGGCGCGCACTCCGGGCGACAGACGACCCGGCCGTTCTGCCATGCGACGTCATGACTACAGCGCTTTCCGACAGGTTCCAGGCACTACGGCACCCTGCTGCCGAAAGGTCTCGCCGACGCTGCGCAGTTCGCTTCAGCCTATCTGCAGGGCGATTTGTTCGAGTCGCGGAGACGAGTCACGAGGTAGTTCGATGGCCAATGGCGTTCGACGCCGCGTTGCGAACGGCGTGGGCGAACAGCCGACCGCTCCAGCAGAGCGGTCAAAGCGGTGGTTGGCTGGGACGGACGCGCTTCGCATCCAGGCTCAGGTCGAGCCGATGGAGAGCGGGTAATGACCCCGATCCCGCCCCCGTTGCGTCTGATCCGCGGTACCTGCATGCAACATGGCGTCGCAACGCGGGATCGCTGGCCCTGCACATTGTCCGGGGCGCGGTAGTCCGTTTGCTTTCCAGGCGTGTTCTCGAGGTGGCGCGCACCTCTCGGTGCTAAGGGGACAGGGAGTCTTCTCCGTGCGTAGCAGGTCCGAAAGAAGAACATTCGACCCATTGTCTCTATACCCGTCCCAGCTTCCTCTTTCACAACCAGGAGCTTGTCCATGGAATCGGTAGGCAAAGACTACATCGCTGGCGTCCAGATGCTTGCATCGTTCGGAAAGGACCTCAGGCGGGCCAAGGCGCATACGGCCAGGTATTTCGACATCATGGCCGATCTTGCGGGCGGTGAAGACGTCGCTGAAGTCTGGACGCACATTCAGGCAACTGAAGATCGTTTCAAGGCCGTTGTGCTTGGCCGATTCTTCGAAATCATTACTCACCCGCTTTCCCACGACGACGAGGGAAAGATTGCCTGCATTGTCTTGATCCGAAACGCGGTAACCAACGAACCTATCGAGCTTTATCGTTTCATGATCACGAGGGCCGGGGAGGCACAAACCGAGAAAAGAGAAGAGTTGATCAGTCATCGATCAGAAGCCGGCCCCGAGATGCTTTTGGTGCAGATCAGCCTCGCTGTGCTGCATTCGCGTCCCAGTTGAATTACCAAAACATGATAATCACCGCAGCTAGTCGCTAGTCGCTAACCGGCGGCACCTCGACGAAGAGCATGCTCATGGCCAGGCCAGACGAGCTGCCGCCAGACAGTACGAAGCTCTGAAGGTGGACAGATGCTCGCTCTCGAAAGTCTAGGGACCCTACCGGACTGATGTACGCAGCAGTAAGGACTCCAACAACGTCACGTCAGCGGTGGCCATGGAGGCTACTGAGGAACATTGGAGATCTGTCATGGGAGAACATGTATCTGCCTTATCCATCACGGCTGATGGGTAAGCGTTCTTTCAACGTCGGTAAGCGTCTGGTTCATGGCATCGGCATCCGGCCGGCTGATCGTTCCGTCGCGAGCCTGTAGATGCCCCGCACGTGTCTGCACCTGGCCTACGGCCATTTGCAAACGTGCTGCCTGTTGCTTGGACACCTGGTGACCCTTGACGGCAAGGTTTATCCGCTCACTCAACGAGGCTGCCCGGTGCTGGAGGTAGTCGCTATCCGTTTCCAGCGCCTGCTGGCCGAAGGCGGGGCTGCTAAGCAGAATCGCGGGTGCTAGGAGTAGCGGTAGCAACAGATGGCGCATGGCGATTTTCTCGTGGTGAAAGAGGTGTCTTACCATGCCGTGCCGGCACCCTCATAGGTGGCACTCGACAGCCTTGCTCACCCCTTGGACGACAGGCAAAAAAAGCCCCGCTCTCTGGCAGGGCTGAAGTCAATGAGGGTTGGAGCACTCATGCTAACTCTGATCGCGATGCCTAATAGGAGTTCCGGCGGGGTTCTGGACGATTCATGCCCGGCGATGTTCGCACTCGCTCATGTTGAGGTAGATAGGGCGTGCGCGGCCTGCCGGGCAGAGTGAAGGGCGAGCGGCGTGCGACCTCTGTCCTAGCGATCCTGCAGGGCCCGACGCAACCCGGCGTTGCCCAGCGACACGGCCAAGCAGTCCTCGGTCAGGCCAAGACCCGCATTGACCCAGGCATTGGTGCCGTAGCGCTTGCGTAGATCGATCGCCACCTTGGCGGCAAGACAGGCGGCGCTGGAGCCGATCAATGCGGGCAGCAGTATCGGTCGTCGCCGCGCACCTGCGAGCGCTGCCGCACTGATGCCGCCGGATAGGGCACGGACCAGCAGCGATGGCGCAATGGTGCGATCCGGGGCGAAGGGCATCTTGTCGCCCAACAGCTCACCGGCGGCCAGGGGCATCACGTAGCGCCGTACCTGACGCGACGCTAGGGTACGTGCAGGTTCGCCCGCGCCCTCTATGTCCGCACGCTCGGCCAGCGCCTGGCTGACCATGGTCGGCGCCAGCATGCTGCGCATGCCTGTCACCACGCCAATAGCCAAGGCGCCCCACAAGAGGTTGCTGGTTGTCGTCATCGTCGATTCTCCCGGTGGTCGTTCCCATACGGACCGGGTGCGCGCGGGACTGTTCAGCTCGATGGAGCCGCAAATCGCGCGCGCTTTCGTAATCCAAAGTGAACGATGCCGCTACCGACTCAACTCATAGGCGCACATGTTCACCGTCGCCGCCAGATTCAGTGATTCGATGGCGCCCGCGCCGGCGATGGTGAAGGGCTGGGCATTCAGGGCCGTGAGTTGCTCGCGGGGAACGCCGCGGGCCTCGTTGCCGAACAGGTAGCAATCGAAGGCCTTGAACTGGGCTGACTGTACCGGCGTGCCTTGCATATCGAGGCAGGCGAGGCGCGGGAAGCGCTCCTGCAGGCCGTCGAGTGCGACATCCAGCTCCAGCGGCGTGTGGAAGATGGCGCCCATGCTGGCGCGGACCACCTTGGGATTGTAGGGGTCGACGCTGCCAGCGCTGAGCAGGCAGCGAAAGCCGCCGAACCAAGCCAGGGTGCGCAGGATGGTGCCCAGATTGCCCGGGTCCTGGATCTCGTGCAGATAGACCGCGCGCTCGCCCTCGACGGCTGCCGGTGCGGCCGTCAGGGCGGCGGGCATCGGCGCCACCGCCAGGATCCCTTGCGGGGTCTTGGTGTCGGCCAGCTGCGCCATCTGCCGATCGCTGATCAGGTGCGTCCGGAACGGACTCTGCCAGTGCTCATAGGCAGTCGTCACATAGAGCTCGGCGCGCTGCAGCGGGGGATTTTGCAGCGCGGCCTTTTGCAGCTCCAGCACCAGGTGCTCGCCCTCCACCAGGAAGTGGCCGAATTCGGCGCGGTACTTCTTCTGGTGGAGCTTCTTGAGGTCGTCGAGCTTCATTAGCCAGCGGCCCGGACCAGCGGGACGTCCTGCTCGTCGCCTTGCGACAGCATGGATCTGGCCAGGGCCTCGGCCACCTTGATGCCATCCACGCCTGCGGACAGGATGCCACCGGCATAGCCGGCGCCTTCACCGGCCGGGTAGAGGCCGCGCAGATTCAGACTCTGCAGGCTGTCGTTATCCCGGGTGATACGCACCGGCGAGGAAGTACGGGTCTCGATGCCCGTGAGGATGGCGTCAGGGCGATCGAAGCCGCGGATCTGCTTGCCGAAGGCGGGCAGCGCCTCGCGGATGGCCTCGATGGCATAGGCCGGCAGCGACGGCGCCAGATCGCCCAGGCGCACGCCCGGCTTGTAGGAGGGTTCCACTTCGCCGAATGCGGTGGAGGGCACGCCGCGAATGAAGTCGCCGACCAGCTGGCCGGGCGCGGAATAGTCGCTGCCGCCCAGTTCGTAGGCACGGGATTCCAGGCGCTCCTGCAACTCGACGCCGGCCAGCGGATCGCCGGGGAAGTCCTGTTCGGGATTGATCCCCACCACGATGCCGGAGTTGGCATTACGTTCGTTGCGCGAATACTGGCTCATGCCGTTGGTGACCACGCGGCCCGGCTCGGAGGTGGCGGCCACCACGGTGCCGCCGGGGCACATGCAGAAGCTGTACACGGCGCGGCCATTCTTGGCGTGATGCACCACTTTGTAGTCGGCGGCGCCCAGCTCGGGGTGGCCGGCGTATTTACCCAGGCGGGCCTCGTCGATCATGCCCTGGGGATGTTCGATGCGGAAACCGATGGCGAAGGGCTTGGCCTCGATGAACACACCCTGGCGATGCAGCATGCGGAAGGTGTCGCGGGAGCTGTGGCCCAGGGCGAGGACCACGTGGCGGCTGTGCAGGGTCTCGCCATTGGCCAGCACCACGCCTTCGAGCTGACCGTCGTTGATCACCAGATCGGTCACCTTGGTTTCGAAGCGGACTTCGCCGCCAAGGGCGATGATTTCCTCGCGCATGGCTGCCACGACGCCGGTCAGGCGGAAGGTGCCGATATGCGGTTTGCTGACGTAGAGGATCTCCTCCGGCGCGCCGGCGCGAACGAATTCGTGCATCACCTTGCGGGCGTAGAACTTCGGATCCTTGATCTGGCTGTAGAGCTTGCCATCGGAAAACAGGCCGGCGCCGCCTTCACCGAATTGCACGTTGGATTCGGGCGTCAACACCTTCTTGCGCCACAGCGCCCAGGTATCCTTGGTACGGCTGCGCACCTCCTTGCCGCGCTCCAGCACGATGGGCTTGAAGCCCATCTGGGCCAGCAGCAGGGCGGCGAACAAGCCGCATGGGCCGAAACCCACCACCAGCGGGCGCTCGGTCAGATTCGCCGGCGCCTGGCCGACCGGGTAGTAGCCGGTGTCCGGTGCGGGTCGTACGTGCAGGTCATTGGCGAAGTGCGCCAGCACCGTCGCCTCGTCGCGCACTTCCAGGTCGATGATATAGATGAACAGGATGACGCTGTTCTTCTTGCGCGCATCGTAGCTGCGCTTGAACACGGTGAAATGCAGGAGATCGGCGTCGCGCAGGTTCAGGCGGCCGAGGATGGCCTGGCGCAGTTCGGCGGGGGTGTGATCAAGCGGCAGCGACAGTTCGTTGATGCGAATCATGACAATAATCCTGGCCGGTGACTCCGGCAAAGGAAGGGACGAGAAGGGGTGGGGGGGCGATTGTACCCGGCGGCCCCGGCGCTGTCAGGCTGGGACGATGGGCGCGCCTCTGGGCGGTCTGGCGGTCACCCGGGCGATCCCTGATTCGTCCCGGGGCGTTATCGGCTTATAATCGCCGCCACTTCGCGGCCGGCCAGACCTGGCGTGCGTCCGCTTCTCACCCGCTTTCCCGTGGTAGCTCCAACATGAAAAGATCCAAAAGCAGCCGTCGCTGGCTGGATGAACACGTCAACGATCCCTTCGTCAAACGCGCTCAGAAAGACGGCCTGCGCTCGCGCTCCAGCTACAAGCTGATCGAGCTCAACGAAAAGGACAAGCTGATCCGCCCGGGCATGCTGGTCATGGACCTGGGCTCGGCTCCGGGTGGCTGGTCGCAGGTGGCCGGGGGCATCGTCGGCGAAAAGGGCCGCGTGGTGGCCACCGACATCCTGCCGATGGGAGCCCTCGACAACGTCGACTTCGTCCAGGGCGACTTCACCGACGATGCCGTCTTCCAAAAGATCCTCGGCGTGCTCGATGGCCGGCAGCCCGATCTGATCGTCTCCGACATCGCGCCCAACATCAGCGGCGTCGCGGCGGCCGACCAAGCGGCGGCGATGTACCTGGTGGAGCTGACCCTCGACATGGTGCGCCAGGTGCTCAAGCCGGGCGGCAACTATGTGGTCAAGGTGTTCCAGGGCGAAGGCTCCGATGTCTTTCTGAAGGACGTACGCACCTCCTTCGAGAAGGTGTCGATCCGCAAGCCCGAAGCCTCGCGTCCCCGCTCGCGTGAGGTCTATCTGGTGGGCAAGGGTTTCAAGGGCTAGGTCCGCTCCGGCATCAGGCGCGGGCCTGTCGATGGCCCGCTGAGATGACTGTCCGCCACGCGGTGGCGTCCACGGCGAAAGCTTGGCTGATCATTAATTCCTACCGCGACTTGTCGAGGTCTGCACAGGATCCTGAGACAGGTACGGCGCATCGTCATGTCCTTCGTCAAGACGTTCCTTAGCCCTGTGGGCCGGGAAACTGCGTGGCCAGGATCTGATTCGCCTATCTATCCATGTCTGGCAACTGTGAGGCGATGTTTCCGTCGGGAGTTAATTCCTGAACGACTGCTAGGGTTCTCTATGATCCGCGCCCATACCGGTGTTGCCGCGATCTTTTGCCGAAAAGCAGGGAGCTGGATAGATGGATGAGTATGTGTTCGAGACGGCCAGAAGATTGCTCACGGATATCTACGGAGCCTTGTACGAAATGGAAAACGGGCAGGGCTTTCGCTGTGTAAAGGCCGAACGCGGCCAGCTCTTCCTGTACCGGGCCGCTGCGGGTCTGGCGGAGGGCAATCTGGGCGAGATTGCCTTCGACGTCGAATCCCATGCCAGAAGGGCAGGTCGAGGGATCGTTGAAACCAGACACTTCTTCAAGCAGCTGAAAGCCGACAGCGGCCATGCCACCGAATGTGACAGCCGCTATGACTGGCCACGGGTCGGTTTCTCCGAAAAGGCGGAGGTCAGACTGATAGCGCTGCGACTGCAGGAGTTTCTCGGCCTACGCAGCTGAGGTTTTGTAGGCGTACCCCTTGTTTCGCCGATCCCTGCAGTGCAGGGATGATAGGGCAGGCTTGACAGCTCCCGTGGAGCGTCCTGCAGCTGAAGGTGTTCACCCAGGGGTGAACACCTTTGCCAGGGTCGGCTCGCTATCAGGCAGGCTCCTCGAAAAGCGCATAGCCAGTGGGTACGCGACCTTGGGTCGTGTGCCGGGAGCTGTCGACCAGCGCTGCGGCTCGCTTGGCCAGGCCCGGTTCCGACCCCTTGGTAGCGGGGTGCGCCAAGCGTTGCGTGGACGAGGCGCCGTTCAGGACGAAGAACTCCATCAGTTGCTGCAACTGCTCGGCCTGGCTGCTCATCTCTTCGGCGGTGGCGGCCAGTTCCTCGGAGGCCGAGGCGTTCTGCTGGGTCACCTGGCTCAGCTGCAGCATGGCGCTGTTGATCTGGTCGACGCCAGCGCTCTGTTCTTCCGAAGCGGCGGTGATCTCCTGCACCAGGTCGGAGGTCTTGCTGATGGAGGGCACCATGTCGTCCAGCAGCGAGCCGGCGCGTTCGGCCAGGGCCACGCTGCCCTGGGCGACATTACTGATCTCCTGGGCCGCCACCTGGCTACGTTCCGCCAGCTTGCGCACCTCGGAGGCCACCACCGCGAAGCCCTTGCCATGCTCACCGGCGCGCGCCGCTTCGATGGCCGCGTTGAGTGCCAGCAGATTGGTCTGGTAGGCGATGTCGTCGATGATGCCGATCTTGGCGGCGATGGTCTTCATGGCCACCAGGGTGTCTCTCACGGCCTGACCGCCTTCGTTCGCCTCGCGGTTGGCCTTGCCGGCCATGCCGTCGGTGACCTTGGCGTTCTCGGTGTTCTGGGCGATGGAGGCCGACATCTGCTCGACGCTGGCGCTGGTTTCCTCGACCGAGGCGGCCTGCTCGGTGCTGGCCTGGCTGATGCTCTGGGCGGTGGCGGAGATCTCTTCCGAGGCGCTGGCCAGGCCATCGGAGGCACTGCGGACGTCACTGATGATCTGCCCCAAGCGCTGGTTCATGCCGCCCATGGCGCGGAGCAGGGCCGCGGTCTCGTCACGGCCCTCGGCCTCGATGCGCTGGGTGAGGTCGCCGGCGGCCAGGCGATCGGCGATCGCGACCGCGGCGCGCAGGGGGCGGGTGATACTGCGGCTCATCAGGAAACCGAGCAGGATGCCAAAGGCCACACCCACCGCGATGAGGCCGATCAGCATGACTCGACTGCGGGCATAGATCTGGTCGGTGAGATCGTTGGCGTCGCTGGCGTTCTGCTCCTTGCGCTTGGACAGCTCGGTCATCAACACGCCGACCTGATCGCCATAACGGCGGACGCTGGCCAGTTGGTTGTCCAGCTCCGGGTCGGCGTCACGCAGCGCCCTGGTGCCCGCGATCGTCATCGCCTGGTCCAGCTGCGAGGTGTAGCTGCCGAGCAATTCGTCGATCTGCCGGAAGTTGGTCGCCGAGGCCTCGCTACTGAACAGCGGTCGGGCCTTGGCGAGATTGTCTCTGACGTTGGCGAGGCCCAGCTTGACCTCCGCCTGGGCGCGACGGCGGTCTTCATCACTGGTCGCTAGCAGGTAGTTGCTGCGTGCGCGACCGATGAAAACAAGATTCAGGTTGGCCTCCTTGATGTACGAAAGCCCGAGCAATTCGTTTTGATAAAGCTGGGTCGCCAGATCGTTGATCTGGCTGCTGTTGCTCAGACCCGCCAAACCCACCAGCAGGCTGATGGACGCCACGGCGATGAAGGACACGATGAGTCGAGTGCCAATCCGGAAATTCTTGAACATCTGAAAGCTCCTGCGAAGAAGCTAGCGTGCGACGCTAGCGAGGACCAATGACGGGTTAATGACGTCAATGATCAGTCTTTCGGATGGGCAGATATTAAATTTATAGTGGCCTAGTGCCGTGGTGACGATTAACTGGAACTTAGCGAAATAAGGCTAAGTTGCTCCAGTAAAGGTTTTTGCGATGCGTATTTGAGTGGCTTGGTACTCGATAAACTACCGCTGGCGATTCTTCGAATGACTGGTGAAGTGTCTGGTACGAAAGGATCCCGGCGTTCTACGGTAGCTGGGGTGATGGCGAGTCGATCAGCATCCATTCTTCGCCATTCCATTCGTACGGAGCGGATGCGGTCTTTGCGAAAGTATCGCTACTTATTCTTTATCAGAAGTATTGCCGCTCGCGGATCGGCTCGCCGTATCGATGGTAAGGGAGTAAGCGCGGTATCGAAGGCCTGTATCAACCATCCGCGAAGACCTCAGGGTCCCGCAGGGACTTGGTGAAAAGGCCATGCCCGCTTGTTCGACGCTTGGCAACCGAGTCGATTGCGCGGCCAGAGCGATTCCAGGAGCGACCCTTTTCAAGGCCAATTGCAACGATGAGAGTCGACTGTGCTCAAGGCCTGGCAAAACCCCTTGGGTCCGGGGCTCGCGCAGCGTGTACGATTGAGCCTCTTTCGCCGCCGAGCCCATCGATGTTGACCCCCCGCGTTTCCCTGACCCTGACCCTGCTGCAAGCACGCGAAGCCGCCATGGCCTTTTTCCGGCCATTGCTCAATCAGCATGGCCTTACCGAGCAGCAGTGGCGGGTCATCCGCTTGCTCAAGCAGCGTGGCGATACGGAAATGCACGAACTGGCCAATCAGGCCTGCATCCTCAAGCCGAGCATGTCCGGGGTGCTGGTGCGGATGGAGCAGACGGGTTATGTGGAGCGCTATCGCAACGCCCGGGATGCCCGACGGGTACACGTCAAGCTGACCGCCCAGGGCGAGGCCTGCTTTGCCGCCATGGCCGGCGGCATGGAAGCGAACTATCAGCGCATCCTCGAACAATTCGGCGAAGAAAAGCTCGGGACGCTGATCGGTCTGCTCGAAGAACTCAAGCGGATCGAGCCGGAAGGCGGGGTGACGCCGCCCGCCGAATCCGCGCAGGACCTCTAGTAGACGCCACCGCCTGCCACGGGCTGCACGTCCTTGAAGGCTGCCAGCAGGGTCTGCAGCCCCTTGACCAGCACGCTGGTATCCACGCCCACGGCGACGAAGGTCGCGCCCAGTTCCAGGTAGCGCCGAGCGAGGCCTTGGTCGGCGCTGAGAATGCCGGCGGCCTTGCCGCTGGCGACGATCTGGCCGATGGCCGTCTCGATGGCGGCCTGCACCTCGGGATGCCCTGGATTGCCTCTATGGCCCAGGGCCGCGCTGAGGTCGGCGGGGCCGATGAAGACGCCGTCGACGCCCTCGACCGCCAGGATCTCCGGCAGGGCGGCAAGGCCCGCGCGGTTCTCCACCTGCACCAGCAGGCAGAGTTGCTCCTCGGCGCGATTCAGGTAGTCGGGCACGGTGTTCCAACGCGAGGCCCGGGCGAGGGCGCTGCCGACGCCGCGAATGCCCTCGGGCGGGTAGCGCATGGCCCGCACCAGCTCGCGCGCCTGGGTGGCGGATTCCACCATGGGCACCAGCAGGGTCTGGGCGCCGATGTCGAGCAACTGCTTGATCAGCACCGCATCGCCTATCGGTGGGCGCACGATGGGCTGGCTGCGATAGGGCGCTACCGCCTGCAACTGGCCGAGCAGACCGCGCAGATCGTTGGGCGCGTGCTCGCCGTCGAGCAGTAGCCAGTCGTAGCCGAGGGTCGCGGCCAGTTCGGCGGCATAGGCGTCGGCCAGGCCGACCCAGAGGCCGATCAGCGGCTCGCCGCCCTTGAGGCGTTGCTTGAAGGTGTTCAGTGGCAGGTCCATGGGCGCTCCTCAGACGAAGCGGCAGGCGATGCTGCCGAGCTGGTCGTAGTCGACGTGGAAGGTATCGCCGGGCCGCGCCGCCACCGGACGGGTGAAGGAGCCACCAAGGATGATCTGGCCCGCTTCCAGGGTCACGTCGTGGGCGGCCAGCTTGTTGGCCAGCCAGGCCACGCCCTTGGCCGGATGGTTGAGTACCGCGGCGGAGACGCCGGATTCCTCGATGACGCCGTTGCGATAGAGGATGGCCGGTACCCGGCGCAGGTCCAGGTCGTGGGGGCGCACGGCCTTGCCGCCCAGGACTACCCCCGCGTTGGCGGCGTTGTCGGAGATGGTGTCGAACACCTTGCGCGTGGCCTGGGTCTGGGGATCGACCTGCTGGATGCGCGCGTCGATGATTTCCAGCGCGGGGATCACGTAGTCGGTGGCGGCCAGCACGTCGAACAGGGTGCAGTTGGGGCCACGTAGCGGCTTGCCGAGGATGAAGGCCAGCTCCACCTCCACCCGCGGCACGATGAAGCGCTGGAAGGGGATGTCGGTGCCCTCGTCGAAGAACATGTCGTCCAGCAGCGCACCGTAGTCGGGTTCGCTGATGTTGGACGAGACCTGCATGGCTCGCGAAGTCAGACCGATCTTGTGGCCCACCAGCTTGCGGCCATCGGCGAGCTTCTGCTCGACCCAGGCACGCTGGATGGCGTAGGCGTCGTCCAGGGTGATCTCGGGTCGCTCTAGGGAGAGCTGGCCGATCTGTTCGCGGGAGCGCTCGGCCTGGTCGAGGCGACGCGCGGCGGCGTGGAGGAAGGCGGTGTCGAGCATGGCTTAGTGTCCTTGAGGATTGACGAGATGGGCGGGGGTGCGCAGCACCAGCAGGGCGCCGAGCGCGATGAGCACGGCGAGCACCTGCAGCGCCAGGGCGCTGCTCTGGGTGGTGTCGCGCATCCAGCCGATGAAGAAGGGCGCGCCGAAGGAGGCGATGCTGCCCAGGGAGCTGATCAGGCCGATGCCGGCGGCCAAGGTCCGTTGGCCGAGAAAGGCCGGGGGCAGTTGCCAGAATTGCGGCAGCGCGGCGCTGGCGCCCATGCCGGCGAGCACCAGGCCGAGCATCACCGGCCAGGGCGCCTGGGGCAGCAGGCTGGCCAGGGCCAGGCCCAGCGCGGCCATGAGCAACGGCACGGCCAGGTGCCAGCGGCGCTCGCGGTGGCGGTCGGAGGAGCGGCCGGCGGCGAGCATGAACAGGCACCCCGCCAGGTACGGCAGGGCGCTGAGCAGGCCGACCTGACCGTCGCTGCCGATACCGGCGCCGTGGATCAGCGCCGGCATCCAGAAGGCCAGGGTGTTGACCGCCAGCATCACCGCGCAGTAAATGGCTACCAGCAACCAGAGATGACCGCTCCGCAGCAGGCCGGTGGCGGAGGTCACCGGCTTGCCGGCTTCTTCCTGGGCGAAGTCCTCGTGCAGCCGGGCCTTCTGGCGCTCGTCCAGCCAACCGACGCTCTGGTAGCCATCGGGCAGGGCGCGCAGTACCAGCAGGCCGAGCAGGACCACCGGTAGGCCTTCGAGCAGGAACATCCACTGCCAGCCGCGCAGCAGCGGCCCTTCGCGAAAGGCGTCGAGCAGGGCGCCGGACAGGGGGCCCCCGAGTACCCCGGCCAGGGGCACCGCCAGGGCGAACAGCGCGGTGACGCTGCCGCGTCGCCGGGCCGGGAACCAGCGCGCCAGATAGACCAGGATGCCGGGAAAGAAGCCGGCTTCGGCGGCGCCGAGCAGAAATCTCAGGGTGTAGAAGGCCACTGGCGTCTGCACCAGGAACATGCCGGCCGAGAGCAGGCCCCAGACCACCATCAGCAGGGCGATCCAGCGCCGTGGCCCGACCCGCTCCAGTGCCAGGTTGCTGGGCACGCCGCACAGCGCGTAGGCGATGAAGAACAATCCGGCGCCGAAGCCGTAGACGGTATCGCTGAAGTGCAGATCGGCGCTCATCTGCGCCTTGGCGAAGCCGATGTTGATGCGATCCAGGTGGGCGAAGAGATAGCAGACCAACAGCAGCGGCATCAGCCGCCAGGCGATACGGCGATAGGGCGTCGTCGCCTGGGCGGCGGAGGCGGGAATATCCAGCGCCTGGGGCATGGGAAACCTCGCGTTATTGTTGTTGTAGGACGTGCTCGGTGGGTTAGCGGAACAGTGGGTGCAGGCTGCTGCACTTGCCGTCGTAGACCTGGCCGGGGCTTTCATCGATCTGCAGGGTGATGCCGACCGGTCGCCGTTCCAGCAGGGCGCTCAGGTGCTGCTCCAGGGTGGCGAGCAGGGCGTCGCCGACCTGACGGTGCAGCGCTGATGCGCGCCCAGCGCCCATGCGTAGATTGGCGTAAAGGAAGCCGTAATCGCCCTGGCCATCGGCGATGGCCGCGTGGGCCGCCGGATAGGCCAGCACCCGCACGCCGCCGGTGGGAAAGATGGCCTTGCCGGCCGAATCGCGCTGGGCGAGCAAGGTGTCGGCCAGCGCCCGGCAGAGCGTGGGCAGCTCGGCGTCGCCGTCGAGGTCGGGGCTGTAGAGCAGGGTCAGATGGGGCATGGCGAAAGGCTCCGCGCCGCCGTCACAGGCGGCTGCTGTTGGGGACGTTGGCGGGGGCGCTGGCCTGGGGGCGGGGAATGGCGGCGCCGGTCTGCGCGGTGACCGGGAAGAGGGCGTTGATCTGCCCGGTCCCGGAGGCGGCGAAGTAGGGCGTCAGCACCTCGACCTGGCCGTCGTAGTCGCTCCAGCCGAGGGCGCCGAGCAACATGGCGGTGTCGTGCATGAAGCCTTCGCCATGGCCCTTGGCGGCGTATTCCGGGAGCATGCCGCAGAATTCCGCCCAGTCGCCGTCCTGCCACATGCGCACCACGCGCTCGTCCAGGGTTTCCAGGAAGGGGCTCCAGATCCTGGTGGCGAATTCCGGTGCCTGGCCGTTCTGGGCGAAGCGATGGGACAGCGAGCCGCTGGCGAGAAAGGCGACGGTACCGTCGTAGTGGTCTTCCACCGCGCGCCGCAGTGCCCAGCCCAGGCGGGCGCTGTCGTGCAGGTAATGGGAGGTGCACAGTGACGAGACCGAGATCACCTTGAAGTGCTGGTCGGCGTTCATGTAGCGCATCGGCACCAGGGTGCCGTACTCCGGTGCCAGAGTAGTGGCGTCGTGGGCCATGGTCTCCACGCCCAGAGCGTTGGCGCTCTCCGCCAGCAGCTTGCCCAGCGCCGGATTGCCGGGAAACTCGTAGTCCATGTTGGCGATGAAGTGCGGCAGCTCGTTGCTGGTGTACAGCCCCTTGAAGTGCGGACCGCAATTGATGTGGTAGTTGGCATTGACCAGCCAGTGGGTATCGAACACCACCAGGGTGTCGACGCCCAGTTCGCGGCAGCGGCGGCTGATCTCCCGGTGGCCATCGATGGCGGCCTGGCGAAAGCCCTTGCGCGGGCCGTCCAGTTCGCTCAGGTACATGGAAGGGACGTGGGTGATCTTGGCCGCGAGTGCGAGGGTGCCCATGGTGTTCTCCTGACCGGGGCGGCGCGCGCCCCGGTGGTGGTTGGCCGGTGGGGATGGCGATCAAAGGCCCCAGCGGGGGATGTGATGGCTGCCCATGGAGATGCAGACGTTCTTCACCTCGGTGAAGACCTCGAAGCTGTATTCGCCGCCTTCACGGCCGGTGCCCGAGCCCTTGACGCCGCCGAAGGGCTGGCGCAGGTCGCGCACGTTCTGGCTGTTGATGAACACCATGCCGGCCTCGATGCCCTGAGCCAGGCGGTGGGCCTTGCCGATGTCCTGGGTCCAGACATAGGAAGCCAGGCCATAGTCGGTGTCGTTGGCCAAGCGCAGCGCCTCGGCTTCGTCCTTGAACGTGAGCAGGCAGACCACCGGACCGAAGATCTCCTCCTGGGCGATGCGCATGCGGTTGTCGACGTCGGCGAACACCGTGGGTTGGATGAACTGCCCCTTGGCCAGATGCGCGGGCAGATTGGCCGGACGCTCCAGGCCGCCGGCCAGCAGATTGGCGCCTTCTTCGAGGCCGATGCGGATGTAGCCGGTGACCTTGTCGTAGTGCGCCTGGGTGATCATGGAGCCGACCTGGGTCTTGGGATCCTGGGGATCGCCCACCAGCAGGCGCTTGGCGCGCGCGGCGAACTCGGCCACGAACTGGTCGTAGACGTCTTCCTGGATGAAGATCCGGCTGCCGGCGGTGCAGCGCTCGCCATTGAGCGAGAAGATGGTGAACAGCGCGGCGTCCAGGGCGCGGTCCAGGTCGGCGTCGGCGAAGATCAGCACCGGGCTCTTGCCGCCCAGCTCCATCGAATACTTCTTCAGCCCCGCCGTCTGCATAATCTTGCGGCCGGTGGCGGTGCCGCCGGTGAAGGAGATGGCGCGCACGTCCGGGTGACGCACCAGGGCGTCGCCAGCGGTGGCGCCGTAACCCTGGACCACGTTGAGCACGCCCGGCGGAATGCCGGCTTCCAGGGCCAGGCGGCCCAGCTCGTTAGCGGTGAGCGGCGAGAGTTCGCTCATCTTGAGTACCGCGGTATTGCCCAACGCCAGGCAGGGCGCGGTCTTCCAGGTGGCGGTCATGAACGGTACGTTCCACGGCGAGACCAGGCCACAGACCCCCACCGGCTGGTGCAGGGTGTAGTTGAGCATCTGGTCGTCCACCGGATAGCTGTGGCCGTCCATGCGGGTGCAGACCTCGGCGAAGAACTCGAAGTTGTGCGAGGCGCGGGGGATCAGCACGTTCTTGGTCTGGTGGATCGGCAGACCGGTATCCAGGGTTTCCAGCTCGGCCAGGTTGGGCACGTTCTGGTCGATCAGTTCGCCCAGCTTGCGCATCAACCGAGCGCGTTCCTTGGCCGGGGTGGCGGCCCACTTGGGGAAGGCTGCCTTGGCCGCGGCCACCGCCTGGTCGATCTCGCGCGGGCCACCGCTGGCGACCTCGCCCAGGGCTTCGCCGGTAGCCGGGTTGTAGTTGGTGAAGGACTCGGCGCTCTCGACTTCGCGGCCGTCGATCCAGTGCTTGATCATGTTCAGACTCCCTTGGTGTGCTTGGCCGAAGCCGGGTTGGCAAAGAACGCAGCTTCGCTGACGATGCGGTTGACCAGGCGGCCCACGCCTTCCACTTCCACCACCACCTCATCCCCCGGCACCACGTCGGCCAGGCCTTCGGGCGTGCCGGTGGCGATCATGTCGCCCGGTTGCAGGGTCATGAAGCTGGAGAAGTATTCGATGAGGTAGGGGATGTCGAAGATCATGTCGGCGGTGGTGCCCTCCTGGGTGAGGGTGCCGTTGATCCAGGTGCGCAGCCGCAGATTGCCCGGGTCCGGCACGTCGGCGACGTCGACGATCCAGGGGCCGACCGGGGTGGTGGCGTCGCGGTTCTTTACCCGCAGGTTGGGCCGGTAGTAGTTCTCCAGGTAGTCGCGGATGGCGTAGTCGTTGCAGACGGTGTAGCCGGCCAGGTAGTCCAGGGCGTCCGCGCGCTTGACGTGGCGCGCCGGCTTGCCGATCACCGCCACCAGTTCGCACTCGTAGTGCATGTAGTCGACGTCATCCGGCCGCCAGGTCACCTGGTTATGGCCGGTGTAGGTGCCTGCCGACTTGATGAAGGCCAGCGGTTCGGTCGGTGGCGTGAAGGCCAGTTCGCGGGCGTGGTCGGCATAGTTGAGACCGAGGGCGAACATGGTGCCGGTAGCCGGCGGCAGCCACTCCACGGCACCGGCGGACAGGCGTTCGCCATTGGGCAGGCGGATGTTCAGTTCGTCGTCCAGGGTGACCTGGAGGACGACGCCCTGATGGCGGATGCGCGCGTGTTTCATGGACGCACCTCCGCGACCACGGTGTTGGCCAGCCGCCCGATGCCGTCGATGACCACCTCCACCCGATCCCCCGGGACCACGTCCACCCGGCCTTCCGGGGTACCGGTGATCAGGACGTCGCCGACGTCCAGGGTCATGAACTCGGTGATCTCCGCCAACAGTTGCGGCAGGCCGCGGACCCAGTTGGCGGTGGTGTTTTCCTGGCGCACCTCACCGTTCACCAGCAGGCGCAGGGTGAGGTCCTCGACCGCAGCCACGGCGTCGCGTGGTACCAGCTGGTCACCCAGGGCACAGAAGCCGTCGCGGCACTTGGCCTTTACCGCCGGGCGGTAGTAGCTGTCTTCGGGCAGGCTGAATTCGTTGACCACCAGGTAGCCGGCGATGTGCTCCAGGGCGTCGGCGGGCTGGACGCGGCTGGCGCGGCGACCGATCACCACCCCCAGCGCCGGACCGGGTTGCAGGCGTTCGCCGGCCGGCGCCGTCACCGAACCCTCATGGCCATTGCGGGTATTGGGCGTCTTGATGAACAGCACCGGACGCTGCGGCGGCTTGAGGTAGGGCTTGTCACCGAATTCGGCGAGGCGACTGTCGAGCAGGCCCCGGTAGTTGAGCGCGACACCGAACAGGGTGCCGCTGGGGGTGGGTAGGGCTGGGGTCATGGTCTCTCCCGAACGGCTTTGCTGGCCGTATTTATTAATATGTTAATGATATAGTTAAGATGTTAATGATCGTCAAGGGTCGGTGGCTCCGCTAAGCTTCCCGAACAACCACAAGAAGGCCTGCCATGCCCCGCGCCACGCCGCAGCTGTTGCCCATTCCCAACATCCATATCGGCGAGGTCTACGATCAGCGCTACGCTGACGCCGAGGTGCATTACGACGCCCTGGGTAACCTCGCCGAGTTCTTTGGCCGCAACATGCGCGCCCATCGCCACGACCGTTTCTTCCAGGTGCACTACGTCGCCAGTGGGCGGGTGCGGGTCTTTCTCGATGACCAGCATTACGAGGAGGAGGGACCGCTGTTCTTCCTGACGCCGCCGCCGGTGCCCCATGCCTTCACCACGGAAGAGGGTAGCGACGGCCATGTGCTCACAGTGCGCCAGCAACTGGTCTGGACGCTGCTGGACGAGGCGCCCGAGCTGTCGCCGGGGACGCCGTTCCAGCCGCTGTGCGTGCCCCTGGGCGACCTGACCGGCCTTGATCGCGAGGAGGCCGACCGCCTCGCCGCGCTGTTCGAGCTCTTGCGGCTGGAGACCCAGGCGCCGCGCCCGGCCCAGCCGAGCAGCCTGAGAGCCCTGGCGCGGCTGTTGTTCATCAGCCTGTTGCGCCTGGCGCCGCGCTCGCGCGCCGCCCAATCCGTTCGTCATGAAGACCTCCTGGTCTTTCGTCGTTTCAACGAGCTCATCGAAACCCACTACACCGAGCATTGGCCGCTGGCGCGCTATGCCGAGCGACTCGGAGTGACCGAGGCGCGCCTTAACGACAGCTGTCGCCGCATTGGCGGATTGCCGTCCAAGCGGCTGATCCATGACCGGTTGATGCAGGAGGCCAAGCGCCTGCTGGTGTTCACCGGCGCCTCGGCCAACGAGATCTGCTACGGCCTCGGCTTCAAGGACCCGGCCTACTTCAGTCGCTTCTTCCTCCGCCAGGCCGGGGCCACTCCGGGCGACTACCGCCAGCGGCATCGCGCGGCGGTAGCGGACGGCCGGCGTTCTTGCTAGGCCGCCGACACCGGCTGCAATTGGTGGAAGTGGCGGCCGAAGTAGACGAGGCCGGTGCAGTGTTCACGGGTGGCGATCTCGTCGAGTTCCACCAGGAACACCGAATGGGTGCCCACCTCCTGGGTCTCGACGATGCGGCCCTGCAGGCTGGCCAGGGCATCCTCCAGCAGCGGCAGCCCCTGGGCGCTCTGGCCCCAGGTGTGGCGGGCGAAGCGCTCGTCCATGTCCACCCCGGTCATGCCGGCGAAGTGGCGCGCCACCTCTTCGTGCTCGCCGGCCAGGACGTTGACGCACAGCCGCGCATTGGTCTTGAACACGGCATTCATGGCACTGCTGCGGTTGACGCAGACCAGTAGGGTGGGTGGGCTGTCGGTGACCGAGCAGACCGCCGTGGCGGTGATGCCGCAGCGGCCGCCGGGACCATCGGTAGTGATGACGTTGACCGCAGCGGACAGCGCCGCCATGGCGTTGCGAAAGGCCTGTTGCACGGGGGTGAGCGCGTTCATGGGCGAGCTCCTCACTGACGGATGCGATCGAGCATGTTGATGTCGTCGGGATTGGTGAGATGCGGCACGGTCCAGCCGTCGAGGTCGTAGTCGGCCATGCAGCGCTCCACCAGGTCGGTCATCTGCTTCATCGCCCCGGTGCCCTGGGCGTGGCGCAGCGCCTGCATGCGGATCTCGTCCTGGCTGCCGGCGTAGTTGATCTCGTACAACTCGTGACGCCCGCCGAATTCGGTGCCGATGGCATCCCACAGCAGCTTGAGGATCTTGATGCGTTCCTGGTGACCCATGCCGGCCGAGCCGCGGCAGTAGGTGGCGAGATACTTGTCCAGCATCGGGTCCTTGAGGTCCCGCGAGCCGCTGGGCAGATAGATCAGGCCGCTGGCCACCACCTGCTCGATGACCTTCTTGATCTCCGGATAGGCCTGGGGCGCGAGCACCCGATAAGCCTGCAGGGCTTGGGCGCTGGGCAGCCAGGCACCGCTCTTCCACTCGCTGGCGTTGCCGTGCATGGCGTCGGTCAGCGACCAGAACAGGTTGCGCCAGGCGACCACCTCGCCCATGGCGGCCTGGACGCCGCGGAATTCCAGGGAGCCGGTGCATTGCAGGGCCTTGAACAGGGCGCCGGTGATGAAGTCCAGCTTGACTGCCAGCCGAGTGCAGCCCTGCATGGGGAACAGCCGACCGAACCCCCCCTGGGGAAACCACTGCCGGCAGCGCTCGAAGTCGCGGTAGATCAGCACGTTCTCCCAGGGGATGAACACCCGGTCCATGATCAGGATGGCGTCGTTCTCGTCGAAGCGGCTGGACAGCGGATAGTCGAAGGGTGCGCCGGTCATGCCGGCCACCAGCTCGTAGGAGGGCCGGCAGATCAGCTTCATGCCGGAGGTGTTCATCGGGGCGATGAACATCAGCGCGAAGTCGGTGTTGTCGCCCAGCAACTGCGCCGAGCCCTGGCCGACGAAGTTGTAGTGGGTGAGGGCGGAGTTGGTGGCCACCACCTTGGCGCCGCTGACGATGATGCCGCCCTCGACTTCCTCGTCCACCGAGATGAACACGTCCTTGACCTGATCCACCGGCTTGTCGCGGTCGATGGGCGGATTGACGATGGCGTGGTTGAGATAGAGGCAGGATTCCTGGATGCGCTGGTACCAGGTACGGGCGTTCTGCTCGAAGCGCCCGTAAAACTCCGGGTTGGCACCCAGGGCGCTGCCGAAGGCGGCCTTGTAGTCCGGGGTGCGGCCCATCCAGCCGTAGGTCAGTCGCGACCATTCGGCGATGGCGTCGCGCTGCTCGCGCAGGTCGCTGGGGGAACGGGCGAAGCGAAAGAACTTGTGGGTGTAGCCGCCGTTGCCGGTATCGGTCTCCCAGCACAGCTTCTCCTTGGTGGCCGGGTCGTGCAGGGCGTCGTAGAGTTTGGCCATGGAGGCCGCGGCGTTGCGAAAGGCCGGGTGGGTGGTCACGTCCTTGACGCGATCGCCGTAGATGTAGATCTCGCGGTCGTCCCTGAGGCTGGCGAGGTATTCGGCACCGGTCAGGGGGCGATTGGCTTCGGCGCGATAGTCTTCGGGTTTCATGGCGGGCAGGACTCCGTCTCTTTGTTGTTGTGGGTTCGCTCCAGGCGACTGACCCCAGCATCGCCGGCCGCCTGCCGCGACTGAATGGCTTTTCCGCACCACGCCTTGTACTTTTCATAGCGGATGGGCGGCCAGGATTGGCCCTTGGGATCAGATCGATAATATGTTAACTATCTAGACCGCATGACGCTCTTGGGAGACCCGGCATGGACACAGGCACGGCTTCTGGCGATACCTTCGATGGCTGGCTGCACAGCCTGCACGGCGCCTGTGGCGCGCGCTTCCAGGCCGAGCGCGGCCTCGGCGGCGCGCTGTTCATCGGCCAGGTAAGGCCAGGTTGCCTGGCCGGACTGGAGCAGGTGCAGATTCGCACCAACGCCACCCGCATCGCGCGGCGCCTCCCCGCAGGCGCCCAGGATGGCGACCGCCATTGCTTCCTGGTGCTGCAGGGGAGCGGTCGCTCCCTCGTCCATCAGTTCGACCGTACCCTGGCCCTGGAGCCGGGCGACCTGGCGCTTGTCGACTCGGCGGCTGACTTCGAGATCGAGCCCCAGGGGCTGATGGAACACCTGTCGCTGCACCTGCCGCGCCGCGAGGTGCTGGCCCATCTGACGGGCGACCAACTGACCTTTGGCAAGGTGGCGCGACATACCCTGAGTGGCCGAACGCTACTGTCCTTCTACCGGGAACTGCTGGCGATCGAGGGTGCCGTGCCGGTACGCGCGGACGAGCAGAGCGCACTGCAGGACGTGATCCTGGCACTGCTCGGGCCGGCGCTGACCGCTGAGCCGGCGGCTAAGGGGCTGGCCCTGCAGCCAGCGGCCCTGCAACGCCGTGGCGCCGAAGCCTTCATCCTGGAGCGGCTGCACGAAGCCAGCCTGTCGCCGGCCCAGGTGGCCGAGGGCATCGGCGTGTCCCTGCGGCAGCTGTACCGGCTGTTCGCGGAAGATGCCATGGGCATCAGCGAGTGGATTCGCCATCGCCGCCTGGCGCGCTGCGCTGCCGACTTGCGCGATGGCAGTCAGGATCATCTGCCCATCACCGAGATCGCCTTTCGCTGGGGATTCAACGATGCGGCGCACTTCAGTCGTGCCTTCAAGCAACAATTTGGTATGGCGCCGCGAGACTATCGCGGCGCCCGCGTGCTGGTCGCCTAGTAGGCGATGCAGACCGACTTGAGTTCGGTGAAGGCTTCCACCGCGCCGCGGCCGAATTCGCGCCCGATGCCGGACTGCTTGTAGCCACCGAAAGGCAGGTTGGGGTCCACCGGGACGTGGCTGTTGACCCAGACCGTGCCGGCCTCGATGCGCGGGATCAGGTCCAGGGTGCGGCTGAGGTCGTTGCTCCAGATGCTCGCGGTCAGGCCATAGCGGCTGGCGTTGATCTGCCGCAGGGCCTCGTCCAGATCCTCGTAGGCCAGCACCGACAGTACCGGACCGAACACCTCTTCCTGGGCCACGCTCATCTCGGCGTTCACCTCCAGCACCGTCGGTTGCACGAAGAAGCCGGGCAGGTCTGGCGCGGCGCCTCCCACAGTAACCTTCGCGCCTTGCTGCCGGGCCTGCTGCAGATGATCCAGCACGCTGCGCTGCTGCTTGCGCGAGACCAGCGGATTGATCTGGGCGTTGGGATCCAGGCCCGCGCCCAGGGTCATGCCGCCCACGGCGGCGCTCAGGGCTTCGAGGAAGGCCGCGTGCAGTCGGCGCGGCACGAAGAAGCGCGACGCCGCGGCGCAGACCTGCCCCTGGTTGAGCAGTCCACCCATGAGGGCGCCGCCCACGGCCTTCTCCAGGTCGGCGTCGTCCAGCAGCAGCATGGGATTCTTGCCGCCCAGTTCGAGGGAGAAGCGGGTCATGTTCTGCAGGGCGGCCATGCCCACCTGCTTGCCCACGGCGGTGGAGCCGGTAAAGGACACCTTGTTGACACCGGGGTGGGCGACCAGCGCCGCCCCGGCCTCGGCGCCGCGACCGATGAGGACGTTGAACACCCCCGCCGGTATCCCGGCCTCGATGGCCAGGGCCGCGACCCGCAGCACGGTCAACGGGGTCTCGTCGGCGGGCTTGATGATGATGGAATTGCCCGCAGCCAGGGCCGGCATGACCTTCCACAGGGCGATCATCAGCGGGAAATTCCACGGCACGATGCCGGCCACCACGCCTACGGCCTCGCGGCGGGTGTAGGCGTTGTAGCGGGCGCCAGGCGGTACCGGGATGGAGACGTCCAGGGTCTGGCCTTCCAGCTTGGTCGCCCAGCCCGCCATGTACCTCATGTATTCGACACTGCCGCCGACCTCGATGGCGCGGGCGATATGGATGGACTTGCCCTGTTCCAGGGTCTCCAGCTGGGCCAGTTCCTCGCCGTGGTGCTCGACGAGGTCGGCGAACCTGAGCAGGATGCGCTCGCGATCGGCCGGCCGCAGGCGACTCCAGCTGCCGCTGTCGAAGGCCGCCCGGGCCGCGGCTACGCAGCGGTCCACGGTGGCGCCATCGGCCAGATGGGTGCGGGAGATGGGCTGGGCGGTGGCCGGGTCGAGCACCTCGAATAGGTCGTTCGCGCCGGTGACGGTCCGGCCGTCGATGAAGCTGCCATGGACCTGATCGAGAAAGGCCGTGACGCGGTCGAGCGGAGCGAGGAGGGCAGTGGTAGGCATGGCAATGTCCTTGTAGTTGTCATTGAGCCGGTCGAGCGGCGATGGGGCAGCTTAGGCAGGCCGGCTCGGCGCGGGCTTGCCTCTGACTGCCGCCTGCCTTGACGCGCTCTGCCAGCGATGGGTGTGTGGATCAGGGGCCCGGTCGTACCTCCGCCAGACCGGCGCCGCCATCCACCACCAGGGTCTGGCCGGTGATGTAGCGTGCGGCATCGGAGGCCAGGAAGAGCATGGCGGCAGCGATGTCCTGCGGCTCGCCCAGGCGCCTGAGCGGGACGCCGCTCGCGATATGGGCGGCATTGGCGTCGTCCCCCAGGTTGTCCAGCGCCGGCGTCCGGATCATCCCGGGTTCCACGCCGTTGACGCGGATCTGGTCCGCCGCCAGTTCCAGGGCCGCCGCGCGGATGAAGCCGTTCACCCCGGCCTTGGAGGCGGCGTAGTGGGCGAGACCGGGATAGGCGAAGCGCGGGCCGGTCACCGAGGAGGTGATCAGCAGGCTGCCACCGCCCTGGCGCCGCATCAGCGGCGTGGCGGCCTGGGCCAGCCAGAAGCAGGCGGCGAGATTGACCGCCAGGGTGCGCTCCAGCAGCGCCGGGGTGATGGCGGCGAAATCGGTGAGGGGGAAGAAGGCCGCGTTGTGCACCACAACGTCCAGCCGGTCGAGACCGGCCAGCAGCGCCTCGGCGCTGTTTGGTACGGCGAGATCGGTGGCGCCGGCTGCCTCCACGGCCAGGCCCTGGGCGGTCAACTCGGCGGCCAGGGCCGCCGCCGTCTGCGCCTGCAGATCGGCGATCCGGACCTGCGCGCCGGCCCGGGCGAAGCCTTCGACCAGCGCCCGACCGATGCCCTGGGCGCCACCGGTGACCAGCACCTGGCGCTCGCGGAAATCGAAAAGGCTCATGTCAGGCGTCTCCCAGGCGGGTGAAGGCCAGGGTCGGCAGGTCGACGCAGGAGGCGCCGCCATCGGCCACCAGCAGGGTGCCGGTGACCATGGCGGCTTCCGCGGAGGCGAGAAAGGCGCAGACGCTGGCGATCTCCTCGGGCGCGGCAGGGCGACGCAGGGGGACGTCGGCGCAGACCCGGGCATAGGCGGCGTCCAGATCCTCGCCGTGGGCCTGCATCAGCGGCTGCATCTCGGCATCGGCCATGGGCGTACGTACCCAGCCCGGACAGACGGCGTTGGCACGCACCCCCAGGGGGCCGTAGTCCCGCGCCAGGGAGCGGGTCAGGCCGAGCAGGGCGTGCTTGGCCGTGGTGTAGCCGCATACCTCGGGGCCGGCGACCAGGGCCGCGATGGACGCCACCAGCACCAGGTTGCCGCGCCGCTCGATGAGCGCTGGCAGACAGGCGCGGGCACTGAAGAAGGCGCTGTCGAGGTTGCTGCGCAGCGCGGCCGCCCAATTTTCCGGGGAGGTATCGATGGCGCTGCCCAGGCCATGGCCGCCGGCGTTGGCGATCAATACGTCGATTCCGCCAAGCTGCCGCTGGATGTCGGCGGTCAGCCCGAGCCAGGCGTCGGGATCGGCGGCGTCACCGCTCAAGGCCAGCCCGCCGATCTCGCCCGCCAGGCGCTCCAGGGGTTCGCGGCGCCGACCGATCAGCACCACCCGATCGCCCTGGCTGGCGAAGCGCCGGGCGCAGGCGGCGCCGATGCCGGTACCGGCACCGGTGATGACCACCACCCGGCCGCTCATGCCGGGTACTCGGTGCGGTTGAGCACCTGGCAATGGGACGCGACCGGGAAGTTGCTCCAGGCCTGGCAGTCGGCATCGCTACAGCCCCAGATCTTGCCATCACTACGGTGCTGGTCGAGGTCGATCAGCAGCACGCCGAGGGTGGGTACGATCTTCTCGCGCCAGACGAACAGATAGAGGTGCTCGGCGATGCGGTAGTAGTGGCAGCGATCGGTGTCGGTCAGGCCGCCTTCCACGCCCTGCAGGCATTGCCAGGTATAGAAGTTCTCGTTGAGATAAATGTGTTCATAGACCTCGGTCGGGCTGTAGCGATAGAGATTGCGCAGCCCGACCAGCTCCCGGGTCGGCGCGTGCGGGCAGGCACCGTCCTGCCAGGGTCGATCCAGGCTGCCGTGCAGAATCTCCACCTCGACGCCGGTCAGCGGCTGGCCGGCGAGGGCGCGGCCATAGAGGCCTTCACGGGTGGCGGCGAGGGTAGGTAGCCGACCGAGCACAGCGGTGAAGGCCTGGTTGGGCAGGTCCAGCACCAGGGTCACCGACCAGTCCTGGTCGTTCTCGCGCTTGATGAAGTCCACCAGAAAGACCTCTGGCCTCAGGGTGGTGGCCCGATAGCTGGCCTCGCCGCCGCCGTTCTCCAGGTGCCATTCCAGTCGCTCCGCGGTGAAACGATGTTCGATGCGCCAGCCGTTGGCGAAATGCAGGGTGAGGTGGCGGCCTTGCAGCGCGGCGTTGGCCGGCAACACGAAGCCCTCGGGAGCGAAGCCATCGGCCAGGGCGCCTACGGTGATCCAGTCGGACGTTGAACTCATGATGCGACTCCAGTGCAGGAAGGGAGTCGTCATGTTCAGCGGTGCCCGGCGCCTTGCCCATCAACCGGATGGTTGAGGCGGGCGCCGCTCAGAGAAAGAGCGCCGTGACCAGTTCGGTGCGATTGGCTACTCCCACCTTGCGGTAGAGATTGATGAGGTGGGTCTTCACCGTGGGCAGGCCGATCCCCAGCAACTGCGCCAGGCGCTTGTTGCCGTGGCCGGCGCGCAACAGCTGGGCGAGTTCGCGCTCGCGGGGGGTGATGGCGGTCAGGCCCACGGAGGCAGAGTGGGTAGCGAGACGGGGCAGCGCCAGTGCGAGCATGGCCTGCAGACCCTGCAGCCGTTCGAGCTCCCCGGCACTGAAGGCGCCTTCGGCCTCCCGCCGCAGCAAGGATAGCCCCAGCACCGCCTGCCCGGCCTGGCGGGCGAAGATCTCCACCACATCGCAGATGCCGTGGCGGGCGAGAAAGCCGGCATAGCGTTCGCGGCTGCTCGCCGCCTGGGCCGCCTGGCCGAGGCGCAAGGGAACGAGATCGGTAGCGAGGTTCTGGCAGTGGCGCGGATGCAGCGGATCGCTGCCCTGATAGCGCTCCAGGTAGCTCTGGTGCATGGGCGTGGCGAGCCCCAGCAGCTGGAAATCCGCCGGGCGCGCCTGGTGGTCGATGCGATAGAGCGCCGCCAGGGAGGCGCCGCCCGCCCTGGCACAGGCCAGCAGACATTGCCGGGCCAGGGCGTCGCCCATGGTCAGGCCACGGCGTGGTAGTGCTTGACGAAGCTGTCGCTGAGGATCTCCCAGCGCACCGGGGTGCCCTTTTCCACGTACCAGGTGTCGCCCACGCCGAAGCGGGTGGTCTCGCCGGTGGATTCGTCCGTCAGCAGCACCTCGCCGGTGACCACCGTGGCCTGTTCGTTGAAGGGATAGGTCATGCGAAAGGTGCTCTTGCTGACACCGAAATAGGCCGCGCTGACGGCGTCGGTGGGCGCACCGGCGGTCATCTTGCCGTAGGCCTTGCCGTCGCCGGCAAGAAGCTCCGAGCCAAGATCGGCCACGGTGCCCCAGGGATCGAGCTGGTCGAGGGTGATGTGGCGGGTGATGGGATGCAGCGACATGGTGGACTCCTGTTGGGAAAAAGGGTTAGCGACGACCGTTCCAGTAGCCGGACACCTGATGCCAGGTCTTGCCGCCGGTGAGGAGCAGTGGCCCGAAGACATCCTTGCCGGTGACCTCGATGCGCCGGATGGAGCTGATCAGGTCATAGCGCGCCGAGCCTTCGCTCATGCCCTCGGCCAGCACCTTGCAGATGATGTGGCTGGGGGTGACGCCGAAGCCCGAGTAACCCTGGACGAAAAAGGCGTTGGGCCGGCCGGGCAGGGTGCCGATCTGCGGAAACAGATTGGGACTCACCGCCATGGGGCCCCCCCAGGCCAGATCGATCTTCACCTCGGCGAGGTAGGGGAAGATTTTTAGCATGAGCTTGCGATTCCAGGCCTTGAGATCCTTGGGGATATGCTCGACCAGGGAGGTGGCCGAGCCGAACAGCAACCGGTTCTCGTTGGTCACCCGGTAGTAGTCGATCACCGGACGGATGTCGCTGTAGGCCCCGCGAATCGGGCTGATGCGCTGGATGAGCTCATCCGCCAGGGGTTCGGTGACGATCTGGAAGGCGTAGGTGTTGATGGTGGTGCGGTGCAGCTCGGGTTCCAGCTTGTTGAGGAAGCTGTCGCAGGCCCAGAGCAGCTTGCTGGCCGTGACGGTGCCGCGGCCGGTGCGCACCTTGATGCGCTCGCCGTAGCTGACGTCCAGCACCGGGCTGAATTCGAAGATGCGCACCCCCAGGCTGGCGGCCGCCTTGGCTTCGCCCAGCAGCAGGTTCAGCGAATGCACATGGCCGCCGCCACGATGCAGGAGGGCGCAGCTGTAGGCGTCCGAGCCGATGATCTCGCGCACCTCGCGGCCGGCCAGGAAGCGGATCTCGTGCGGAGTGCCGGTGGACTTGAATTCCTTCTCCCAGGTGCGCAGGGTCTTCTCCTGCCTGGCGTTGAAGCCCATGTAACCGTAGCCATGACAGAAGTCGGCGTCGATGTCGTAGCGGGCGATGCGCGCCTTGATGATGTCGGCGCCGAGGTCGCTGATCTCGAAGATCTGCCGCAAGCCATCTTCGCCCACCTCCTTCTTGATCTTCTCCAGGTCGTGACCGATGCCGGCCATGATCTGGCCGCCGTTGCGACCGGTACCGCCAAAGCCGAGGTGGCGGGCTTCCAGCACCACGATGTTGGTGATGCCCTTTTCGGCCAGCTCCAGCGCGGTGTTGATCCCGGAGAAGCCCCCGCCGATGACGACGACGTCGGCTTCGATATCGTCCGCCAGCGAAGGAAAGCTCAGGTCGTATTTCTTGGTGGCCGTGTAGTAGGTCGGGGTTTCGAGAGTGATCATCTGCGCGTGCCGTACTGCCAGACTGGAAGGGGAGATGCCGGGGCATCCGCTCATGGCGCTATTAAGGCAACAACCCCTGGCGAAGCTATTGTCTTTGCCTGCCAGCGCTTTTGATCCTGGCTGCCGGCGCCGCTCCCGCGCGAATCCCGGCGGCGATCGTCCACGGCGCCTGCCCGGTCCGCCGCCCTTGGCAGCGAGAGGCAACTGCGCTGGCACGCCTGGGCAAGGCCGCCGCCCGAGGCCTTCTTTAAGCTGGGATTCGCGGCGTCCCCGACGAAGACGCCCCCGACAATTCATAGCACCCGTCCGGGTAACCGGACCTTGCCCTGCCTAGAGCAATAACAACCAGAGGGCTTCTGACATGACCTTGCAGCAACGTTTGTCCCAGCACCTGCACCAAGGGGTGGTCGGTTTTCCGACCGCGCTCGCCAGCGCCGTCGGCCTGATCATGGCCAGCCCGGTGATCCTTACGGCCACCACCGGCTTCGGCCTGGGCGGCGGGCTGTTCGCTCTGGCCATGGGTATCGCCCTGGTCATGATGCTGGCGCAATCCACCAGCTTCGCCGAAGCCGCCTGCCTGTTGCCCACCAACGGCTCGGTCTACGACTACCTGGCCTGCGGCCTGGGTCGCTTCTTCGCCATCACCGGCACGCTGTCCGCCTACCTGATCGTGCATGTCTTCGCGGGCACGGCGGAAACCATCCTCAGCGGCACTATGGCGCTGGTCAATTTCGAATCCCTGAATGTCCTGACCGAACCGGGTGGCCAGGCCTGGCTGGTCGGGGTCGGCCTGGTGCTGGGCTTCGCCGTGCTCAACGTGCTGGGCGTGACGGTGTTCGGCAAGGCCGAGGTCATCCTGACCTTCGGCATGTGGACCACCTTGATGATCTTTGGCATCGCCGGTCTGCTCAAGGCGCCCGCGGTGGCCCTGGACGGCCCCTTCGGCGCCTCCCTGGTGGGCGATGACCTGACCACGCTGCTGTCGCTGATCGGCATGGCGATGTTCATGTTCGTCGGTTGCGAATTCGTCACGCCCCTAGCGCCCGAGGTACGCAATGCCGCGCGGACCCTGCCACGCGCCATGCTGCTCGGGCTGCTGGGCGTGGCCGGCTGCATGTTCATCTATGGCGCCGCCATGCGCCGGCAGGTGGAGAATGTCCTGATCGATCCGGCGGCCAATGTCCACCTGCTGGATACGCCCATGGCCATTCCCCACTTCGCCGAACAGGTGATGGGGCCCTTCGGCCGGATCTGGCTGGGCATCGGCCTGCTGTTCGCCGGGGCGGCCACCATCAATACCCTGATGGCGGGCGTGCCGCGCATCCTCTACGGCATGGCGGTGGATGGCGCCTTGCCACGCGTCTTCACCTACCTGCATCCGCGCTTCAAGACACCGGTGGTGTGCATCGCCGTGGTCGCCGCCATTCCCTGCCTCCACGCCTGGTGGCTGGGCGGCAACGCGGACCGGATCGTGCCGCTGATCCTCGCCGCGGTCTGCGCCTGGAGTACCGCCTACCTGCTGGTCAATCTGTCGGTGGTGCTGCTGCGTCTGCGCCGGCCCGACCTGCCGCGCGCCTATCGCTCACCGCTGTTCCCGCTGCCGCAGATCATCGCCAGTGCCGGCCTGCTGCTGGGCATGTATTTCATCACCCCACCCGGCATGAACGCGGCGGACATCTATCGTCCCTTCGGTGCCATGCTCGGCCTGACGGCCGCCTTCGCGCTGTTCTGGACGCTGGTGGTCCAGCGCGTCCACCCGTTCCGCCCGGTGCCGGTGGAAGAGGCGCTGGAAAAGGAGTTCAACCGCGAGGTCGGCCTGCAGTTGCCCGCCATCGAGCCCGTGCTGCGCGGCGCGGTCTGAGATGTGGTCGTTCTGGAAGCAGCCGGCGGGCTATCGCCCCGGCGCGACGCTGGCGCGCCTGGTGCGAGATCTGCCGGGTCTGCAGGTGACGGCACTGGCCATTGACCACCTGCAGGTCGGTCAGGAGGGCCAGGGCTGGACCTTCGAAATCCGGGAGCGGCCCCAGGCGTTGTTTCTCATGCACCTGGTGACCTGTCGCTTCCAGTGGCAGCGGCCAACCTGTGCCGGCACACCGGTGCGTATCCGGCTGCGGCACAGCGGCTGGTGGCGGCGCACGGGCCTGGCCTTCCGCATCCTCGCAGGGCGTGATCCTGCGCTGGAGCGTTGGTGCGCCGCCCTGGTGCGGGATCCGGCGCTGATCGAGGCGCTGCAGGTGCTGGATTTCCGGGAGCTGGAGCTGGAACGCCGGCAAGGGCAGTGGCGCCTCGTGCTGGAGCCCTATGCGGCCAGCGAGGTGGTCAGCCGCTTTCCGGCCTATCGCCGCTACCTGCGGCTACCGCCGGACCAGGCCCAGGCCGCCTTGCAGGTTCTCGCGCGCCTGCAGGCCTGGATCGCCCCCGAGGTGGCGCCGCATTGAGTGCCGAAAACGGCTAGTGCGCCGGTGTGCTTATTGCGTGCCGAACAGTCAGGTTACCGCGGGTAACGCCGGGACCTCAGGCAACCCGAGCGCACCCTGAACAGAGGAGATCGACATGACCCAACAGGCCCTGATGCAGGATTTCGCCAACTGGACCCAGGCCCTGCGGTCGGTATGCGGCCGCTTCCAATCCTGGCTGGCGCCCGAGCACTCGCTGTTCATCGGCGAGATCCTGCACCATGACATCGGTGGCTTCGCATACACCACCATCAGCACCAATGCCGGGCGTATCGCCTGCGAGCGTCCGCCGGGTGATCAGGTGGATGACCGCACCTGCTTTCTCATCGTCCAGGAGGCGGGGCACTCGGTGCTGCGCCACCAGGGCGAAGCGGTGGAGTTGCGCCCTGGCGACATGGCGCTGATGTGCCCTGAATTCGATTGCGACATCCTGCCCTGCGGACTGATCCGCCATACCTCCTTCCACCTGGATCGTCAGGCGCTCGGACGGCGGCTGGCCGGCGGTGATCCGCGCTTCGGCAAACTGCCGACCGCGGGTCTGACCACCCTGCTGCTGCGCTCCCTGGTCAGCCAGGTCACCCATCTCGACGCGCAAGCCGCTACCCCGGAAGAGGGCGCGGCGTTGAGCGAAGCCCTGCACGCGCTGCTGATTCCAGCGCTCGATCAGCGGCACGATCTGCCGCTGGAGAGCGGCGAACACCAGGCGCTGACCGGCCTCAAGCGCAACGCCCTGGCCCTGATCGACGCCTCGCTGGGGCAGCCGCTGCTGTCACCCAACTGGCTGGCCCAGGAGCTGGGCGTCTCGGTGCGCAATCTCTATAGGGCCTTCGAGGACGGCGACAGCATCTGCCAGTCCATCATGCGCGCCCGCCTGGAGCGCAGCGCCGCCGACCTCAGCAGCCCCATGCTCCAGCGCGCCTCCATCACCGAAATCGCCTACCGCTGGGGCTTCACCGATTCGGCCCATTTCAGCCGTGCCTTTCGCAAGCGATTCGCCTGCACGCCCAAGGATTATCGGCGGCAGACGTTAGCGGGATGACTACGCGCGACCGAAAGGCGGCAGTTAGGCATGGATCACGGATACTGCGGCGCTCAGCGCCCCGAGCGCCTCGTCGTCAGGCGCCGCATCCGTCACCAGGGTGCTGACATCGGCCAGCGGGATGATGCCGTAGGGCGAGGCCGCGCCGAGTTTTTCCCGCGTTGCCAGCACAAAGGTCTCCGCCGCTTGACGGCTGATGATGCGCTTGATCGCGGCTTCCTCGGCATTGCCGGTGGTGGCGCCCGTCTCGGGATGCAGCCCGGTCACGCCCATGAAGTAGCTGTCGACTCGCACCCGAGCGATGGCCTCCGCACAGGCTGCGCCAAGGGTCACGATGGAATGCTTGAACAGGCGGCCACCGATGAGTTCGACCTCGATCAGCGGATGCTCGACCAGCTCTACCGCGATGTTCGGGCTATGGGTGACTACGGTGATCTCAAGCTCCTTGGGCAGGTGGCGGACGAGTTGGACATTGGTCGTGCCGCCATCGATAAAGATGATCTGTCCCGGTTGGATCAGGCGGATGCCCGCCTGGCCGAGCGTTACCTTACTGGCCATGGACGCCTCTTCGCGCCTGGCGTAGTCCGCGACGGCAGCCGAAGCCGGCAAGGCGCCGCCATGCACGCGTTGCAGCACGCCTTCCGCTGCCAGCTCCCGCAGATCACGGCGAATGGTGTCTTCCGAGACCCCCAATTGCTGGCTGAAGGTCTTGGCCACCAGCCGGCCTTCCCGGCGCAGCACCTGCTGGATAAGCGCCTTGCGTTCACGGGTCAGCATCGGGGACTCCTGCACGAAAATTCTTGACGTTGCACGAAACTGCACGAATTCTAGCGCGAAGCCCTAGAGTGGTAAATACCGCTCGCCAACCCAGAGGATCGCCTATGAGCATCGCCCCGCGTATTCGTGTCGAAGAGGTCAAGGTGTTGTCTGACGACTGGTTCATCCTGAAGAAGACCACCTTCGCCTTCCTGCGCAGTGACGGCACCTGGCAGCGGCAATCGCGAGAGACCTACGATCGCGGCAATGGCGCGACCATCCTGCTCTACGATCCCCGGCGGCGCACCGTGGTGCTGACGCGCCAGCTGCGCTATCCGGCTTTCGTCAATGGGCACGACGACCTGCTGATCGAGGCGCCCGCCGGCCTGCTCGACGCCGCCGAACCCGAGGTGCGAATCCGCGCCGAGGTCGAGGAGGAGACGGGCTTTCAGGTACGGGAAGTGCGGCAGGTGTTCGATGCCTTCATGAGTCCCGGTTCGGTGACCGAGCGGCTGCATTTCTTCGTCGGCGAGTACGCCCCGGGCGATCGCAAGTCGGCCGGGGGTGGCAATGCCGCGGAAGGCGAGGACATCGCCGTGCTCGAGGTCGACCTGGACGAGGCGCTGGCGATGATCGATGCCGGGACCATTCGCGACGGCAAGACCATCATGCTCCTGCAGTACGCGGCCCTGAAGCTCATACCACACCTGGCGGTCAGCTGATCTCCAAGGCTGACGACCAGGGCTCCAGCGGCCTGTCTCGGATCCCGGAGACGCGGCTTCCGGCGCTGGCCGCCTGGCGGCTAGGACGACGCGCCGGGCCTCAGGAGGGGCAGTACATGGGCGACGTAGTCGGCCTTGCCCAGCTCGACGCCTTGCGCGCGGAGGATGGCGTAGGCGGTCATCACGTGAAAGTAGAACTGCGGCAGCGCCCAGTCGCGGACGTACTGTTCGGCGGTGAAATCGAAGACCAGCCCCTGGGGCAGTTCGTGGGCGATGGGTTCTCCCTCCGCGACGGCAGACCCTTGGGCCGAGAGGGCCTGTACCCGCTCCAGGGTTTCGCGGATGCAGGTCTGTGCCTGGGCCAGCGTGCCCGGCTGTTCGGCCGCGTTGCGCCCTTCGTCGAGCAGAACCTTCAACTCGGGTGGAAAGCTCTGGCCGTACAGGCGCAGCAGGCCTTCCTGGGCCTGGACGCAGGCGAAGCGGACCTGGGTGGCGAGGGGAAACATGTCAGGCGCCAGGCGGGCGACCAGTAGCGCCTCGGTCGCACCGTCCGACCGCTGGGCTTCGGCCTTGGTAAGCCAGGCCGAGAGAGCGCCCAGCAGGTTGGTGTAGGTGGGGACGAGGATATCAGCGAAGGTCATGGCGGGTCCTTGATGGGGGCTGGAGGCAGTGCCGGGCAGCCCTAGTAGAGCGTGCTGGCGATGCGCTGCGGCAGGGCCTGGTCGTAGGCGTCGCCGTCCACCTGGGTCGGGCAGAGCTGCTTGAGGATGGTGCCGGGAGAAGGCAGCGCGCTGCGCGCCAGGTGCCTGGCAGGATCCCACAGGCCGGCCCGGATCACCGCGCGGCTGCACTGGAAGTAGACGCTGGTGACCCTGATTTCCAGCACCGTTCGCGGGCGCTGGCCCTTGACCTCGAAGCGGGCCAGCAAGGTCGGATCGACCGCTATGCGGGCGGTGCCGTTGACGCGCAGGGTTTCGCCGATACCAGGGATCAGGAACAGCAGCGCTACCCGGGGATCCTGGAGGATATTACGCAGCGTATCCAGGCGGTTGTTGCCCCGGCGGTCCGGCAGGTAGAGCGTCCTGGCGTCCTCGACCTGCACGAAGCCCGGCGCATCGCCGCGGGGAGAGGCATCGAGCCCCTGAGGTCCTGACGAGGCCAGGACCACGAAGGATGCCGCCTCGATGAAGGGCTGGTACGCGGGGTGGATATGATCGATTTCCTTGAGGATCGAGGGTGCCGCGACCTCACCGTAGAGGCTTTCCAGCGACTCCAGGGTGGTGAGGTAGTCCTGTTGCTGATTGTCCTGCTCCATGCGTGACTCCTGGCTTGTGGTGCTCTGCGCGCCTTGGCTAACGCGTGGCTCTTCTGGTGCCAAGCCTTCGCGACAGGCAAAGGGTTGGCTGAACTGTAGCCGATACGGTGGAGGAGAGCCCAGTCTGTGGGCAGGTTCCCGCGGGCGTCGCCTGGCTAGGGACCTTCGCCATAGCGACCCAAAGAAAGCGCAAGCGGTCGGGTACTTATAGCGGTTTGCCGCTGTCCCAGAAGACCTGATCGGCGCCTGTACCTGCCCCGACAGTCGCCCGCGAACCTCCCATTGGTTGACCAAGAGGAATCTCCTGATGACCCTTCCGCTACGCCTGTACGAACTGACCGGTGCCGACGACAGTTGCCGCTTCAGCCCCTATTGCTGGCGCATACGGCTGGCGCTGGCCCACAAGGGTCTACCAGTCGAGACCGTTGCCTGGCGCTTCCACGAGAAGGAGGCCATCGCCTTTTCCGGGCAAGGCAAGGTGCCGGTACTGGTCGACGGCGAACGCTGTGTGACCGACAGCTGGGCCATCGCCGAGTATCTGGATCACCAGTACCCTGATCGGCCCTCGCTGCTGGGCGATGCCTCGCTCAAGGCGCTGACGCGCTTCGTCAATCAATGGGTTGCCGACAGTGTCCATCCGGCGCTAGCGCGCTTGATCCTGCCCGACGTCCATGCGGTGCTGGATGAAGCCGACAAAGACTATTTCAAGCGGACCCGGGAGGCGGCGTTCGGCGTGTCGCTGGATGCCCTGGCCGCCCAGCGCGAGCGCTCGCTGCAAGCATTTCACGAGGTCCTGAAGCCCCTGCGCAGTACCCTGGCCGTGCAGGATTACCTGGCCGGTGCAGCCCCGGCCTACGCCGATCACATCGTCTTCGGCGCCTTCCAATGGGCTCGGGTCGTCAGCGCGCAATCGCTATTGGCCGAGGACGATCCGCTCACCGCCTGGTGCGAACGCATGCTCGACGCCTACAACGGCCTGGCCCGCCAGGCGCCAACGGCAGCCGAGCGGTAATTCACTGCGACGCTGAGCCATTAGTTCGTCCTTGCACGCCAGTGGGACGTCTGCGGAGACAAACGCCCCAGTGGCCAGCATCGGCAGCTCTCGTTTCCTGGCAGGGTCCTACTGCATCACCGGCTGGCGCTGGGCAACCGACTGAGCATCTTGTCGATCCTGTTCGGCGAGGAAATCCGCGGGCAGGGTTTCGACATAGAGACTGCGGCTGGAAAGGGCGAAACGCACGCCGATCCTGGCAAAGGCTTCCATCATCTCGATATTGATCGCCTGCTGGATGTCCATGTACACGTTGTAGCTGGCATCCAGCACGATGTAGACGACTTCGAATTCCAGCGAACTGTCACCGAAGGTCAGCAGGTGGGCGCGGTCGAAGCGCGTCTTGTCCTGCCGTTGAATGATTTCCTTCAGGGCAGCGGTGACCTGTTTGATCTGGCTTGGCTGGCTGGCATAGGTCAGCCCGAATTTGAAGACGATGCGACGCTCCTGCAGCTTCTTGTAGTTCTGGATGGTGCTGCCGATCATCTCGGCGTTCGCCATGACGATCTGCTCGCCGCCCAGGCTTCTGATCCGCGTCGTCTTCAGGCCCACATGTTCGACGGTGCCTGCCAGCGAGCCCACGACGATGAAGTCGCCCACCTCGAAGGGTTTGTCCACCGCGATGGACAGGGATGCGAACACATCGCCCAGAATGTTCTGCACGGCCAGGGCGATGGCGATGCCGCCCACGCCAAGGCTGGCGACGAAGGCGGTGATGTTCACCCCCAGATTGGATAGCATGGCCAGGCTGACCACGGCCCAGAGCAGCACCTTGGCGCCCCAGAGCGACAAGGTGGCCAGGGCGCTGCCCTGATAGACGTCGGCCTGGCTGTGCTTGACGAAGTAATGATGCACCGCCAAGGCTACCGCTCGGTTGGCCCATAGCCCGACCTGCAAGGCCGCTACCACGAACCAGAGGCTGCTGACCCGCGTCAGCCAGCGCTCGGGTAGATCCAGTATCCCCACGCCGATCAGAATGGCGGCCAGCAGCAGCAGGGTATTGCTCGTGCTGGAAAGCACCTGGATGGCGATCTGGCTGACATGAGCGCCCGGCTTTTCCGCGCGGGTCCGCAAGTTTCTCAGGACGAAACCGATGACGGTGCGGGCGAGGGTGAAGCTGAGCAGGATGAGGCACAGCATGGCGAGCCAGTTGGCCAGCGAGATGCCGAGCAGACTGGTCGATAGCAGGGTGTTGAAAAGTCCGAGATCCATAAAGCAGGGGGTCTTCTAGCCGGTTCAGAAATCGCCACGACTCGGCCGCGCAGGCGCGGTCGCGACTCGTTTTATCCCAGCGCGCTCTTGGTCAACTGGAACACAGGACACCGTCCGCCAGCTCGGCCATTCAGCCAGGAGCCCACGGATGGCATCAGCCAGGTTTGAGTTCTTTGAGCTGGTGCCGTGCACTTTTTTTCACGGGCGGGCGCGATTCGACTCGTGGTGACAGCACTGCTGGCGACGGCGAGCGCCTCTGGCCCAGGCGTTACGGCAGGCGCTGCCGAGTCGATAAAAAGTCGGTTCACCCACCTTTTGCCAGCCCGTGCTGGAGGCGATGAGCAACGAGGAGATTCGCGCTCGAGTGAGCGGAGAATGGCGATTTCGCGGGCGTGCCGACAGCGCGTCGACTGGCCGGGCTCCCGAGGTGATGACCTGGCGGGCGAGACCAGATCGACCCTGGGAGCCCACTCGGGCTCAGTGACTGTAGCCGGTCGGCTTGTTGCGGATGGTCTTGAGCAGGTCTTCCGGGCTGATGCTGGCGAGCGCCTTGGCCGCGGCCTGGCTGCCCGGCAGCGGTAGGTCGAGGATATGGCCCTTCATCTTGCCCACCACGTGCATCTCGCAGGGCTTGCAGTCGAACTTCAGGGTCAGCACCTCGTCGCCGTGGACCAGCTGCATGGGCGCGACCTTGGTGCGCACGCCGGTGACGCCCTTGGCCTGCTTGGGGCAGAGGTTGAAGGAGAAGCGCAGGCAGTGCTTGGTGATCATCACCGGCACCTCGCCAGGCTCTTCATGGGCCTCGTAGGCCGCGTCGATCAGTTGCACGCCATGACGATGGTAGAAGTCGCGGGCCTTCTGGTTATAGACGTTGTAGAGAAACGACAGGTGCGACTCGGGATACACCGGCGGCGGACTGGTCTCGGCCTTGCGGCGGCCGCGCGGGTAGGCGGCGATGCGCGCCGCGGTCAGCTGCTCGATGGCCTCGCGGCGCAACGCCTTGAGTTGCGAATTGGGTACGAAGAAGGCCTGGGGGGCATCCAGGGTCACGTTCAGCGCGTGGTACTCGGTGGTGCCCAGCTGGGTCAGCAGATCGCGCAGGCCGTCCAGCGCCTGTTCCGGCTTGTTGGCCACGCCGAAGGGACCGTCCAGAGTGACACGGGCGCTGACGCCTTCCTCGCTGGTGGCGGTCAGCTGGAGCCGTTGCTCGCGCAGCTCGACCTGCCAACGTACGCCGATACGACGCTCGGCACTGGTCTTGAGCAGGGCCTGCTGCCAGTTGTGGTCCAGGTTGCGCGACAGCGGGTGATTCGGCCGTAGGCGATACAGCCCCTCGGGCATCTCATTGGGTTCGACGCGATAGCGGTAACGCTTTGCCCCGTCTTCCTCGCCATCTTCATAGAACGTGCTCTTGAGCTCGGCGACGTTGGCGCGAAAGCCCACCACCTCGCGCTTGACCAGCACATTGAGGCCATCACCGTTGGACAGCGGCTCCTCGGTCACGGCGATGAAGTCGCGCTTGTTGACCTTTTCCACCTGACCCACCGGCAGACCGGTAAAGGTCGGCGAGTCGAAGGCGCCGATGTCCACCTTGCGGTCGGTGACGAAGTAGTCGGTGCTGCCGCGGTGGAAGGTCTTGTCCGGGTCGGGCACGAAGAAGTGCGCGGTACGGCCGCTGGAGGCACGGGCCAGGTCGGTGCGGTCTTCGAGGATCTCGTCGAGCAACTGGCGGTAGTAGGCGGTGATGTTCTTCACATAGCCCATGTCCTTGTAGCGCCCCTCGATCTTGAAGGAGCGCACGCCGGCTTCGACCAGAGCGCGCAGGTTGGCGCTCTGGTTGTTGTCCTTCATCGACAGCAGGTGCTTCTCGAAGGCCACCACCCGACCCTGGTCATCCTTCAAGGTGTAGGGCAGGCGGCAGGCCTGGGAGCAGTCGCCCCGGTTGGCGCTGCGGCCGGTCTGGGCGTGGGAGATGTTGCACTGGCCGGAGAAGGCCACGCACAGGGCGCCATGGATGAAGAATTCGATGGCCGCGTCGGTCTCGGCGGCGATGGCCGAGATCTCCTGCAGATTCAGCTCACGCGCCAATACCAGCTGCGAGAAGCCGGCCTGATCGAGAAACCTGGCCCGCGCCAGGGTGCGGATGTCGGTCTGGGTGCTGGCATGCAACTCGATCGGCGGGATGTCCAGTTCCAGCACGCCCAGGTCCTGCACGATCAGCGCATCCACGCCGGCGTCGTACAACTGATGGATCAGCTTGCGCGCCGGCTCCAGCTCGTCGTCATGCAGGATGGTGTTGATGGTGGTGAACACCCGCGCGTGGTAGCGCCGGGCGAAGGTCACCAGCTCGGCGATCTCGCTGACCTCGTTGCAGGCATTGTGCCGCGCCCCGAAGCTCGGCCCGCCGATATAGACGGCATCGGCCCCATGCAGGATGGCCTCCCGCGCGATCCCGACATCGCGGGCAGGGCTGAGCAATTCCAGATGGTGCTTGGGCAGGGACATGGCAATTCTTCTCGATCAGGTGGGGCACGGCAAGGTGGGTATTGTAGCGGGAGGAGGGGGAAGAGGGCACGCCTGGGGTGCTGGGTGGTTGATATCGATAAGTATTAAGACCGTGCACATGTGGTACTGATGCAAGCGTTCGGTATCGTAGCCTTTGTTTACCAATAAGCAACGGTAGCGCTAAGAGGTCACTCTGACTTTTCAGTGTGAGTTTCATATCCAAAAAGGTGCGCATGCGCAATGCCCTTCGTTCTCCACTGATGAAAGTATTAGATGGGAAAGTACATCTATGGCGTCACAACTAAGATGAGTCTTAGTGTTCGGGCCGTCTCGCTGACATCCCAATACACGACCTATCGCTTCATCTGGTATTTTTCCAGCCCCAGATGAAGCTATGCTTTAGCGTACCTATTGCAGAATTGATCGTCCGCACGTACATACGTCTAAAAATTTTCAGTTGATACGTTTTAAGTAGCAGCTAAATGTTTTGCGGATTACGCTAGGCAGTTCTAAGGTAGAAGTGGGTTTCTTGTTTAGTCTCTGATGATGTCTATCAGTTGTGCTGCTCTAGCGCTATATAAGGAAGGGCTTATTCCGCGAGCTTTGTTTCCTAAAATATCAACTCGGTACTTGGCTCTGGTTATGGATACGTAGAGTTTTTGGTGGGCAGTGTAACTTAGAAATGCTTGGCTTTCATCGACTCCCATGATCGTAGGGGGTACCCTGCCTAAGTCAACTCCTACTAGTATCACTCCATAAAACTCTAGTCCTCCTACGAATTCAGGAGAGCTTAATACTAGTTTGCCACTCTGCCGGGCTTTAGCAACTGCTTTGATGTCTCCACGGCTTTTTATTATTTCGACGGGTTTTTTGCTTTCAATTGCAGTGGCCTGCGCTCTTTCAAAACACTCGTCCCCAAAGGCAATTATGGCTATATCTGCCTTCTGGCAGTTTAGCTCTCTTGCCATTGCTTCGGCTCTTGAGAATGCTGCAGTATACATTTCGCCGTCAGATGCATAATCTATATATTCAGGCTTCTTTGCTCTTCTTTCTTCGTCTGCTGAGAAGGTGCTTACGGCAGATGTCAAAGGGTTATGGAAGTTTGTAAATAGAGTGGCTCCGCTGGATGTTACAGAAAATGCCAGATCAATAATTTCAGGGGAGCACCTGAATATGCTCTTTACATTGGTCAGCTCACGCTTGTGTTGTTCGTCTGTTGGGACAAATGCATCTTCAAAGGCCTCACTTGTCCATCCTCTATCACCTAATGCCTGTGATCGGTCGACTGAGTAGGCGATAGGCTGTCTTGCGTCTTGCTTTGTTAATTTATGAAAAATAGATAGTTCGTTTAAGTTAAAAAGGTGGGTTTCGTCAATAAAAATACTGTCAAAGCCTTCCCGAACTCTGCGTCTGCGCCAAATAGGTGTGCCCAGTTGTGAGATCGCACTAAGAACTACGTCGTCGGTGTCAAACTGCGCTGCTGCCTCAAGTTCTTTTTGATACTCCTCATACATTAGGAAGACAAGACTTCTATCGCCTTCGTTTTTTAGTGGCATGCCAAACTTAAGTTGGGGCAGTTTTTTGTATTTTGTAAGGTCTTGATCTGCGCGGCCCTTGATCTGGACACTCACTTCGTGCTGTAGCATCTCCGCAATAGCCCAATTGTCTGTACTATCTATAAATGCCTGGAATTCATTGGATAAGTAAGGTCGATGCGAGGTTAGTTCATTAGCTCGGATGCGCTCGACTGCTTCGTTAGCATAAAGTTTTTGGGTGAGCTTGGACTCGTAAGCATCTTTGTCAATAAGTTCCACATCGGAAATTTCTTTTTGTAATAAGAAAGCACAAAGTTCATGGAGTGTTGTGACCAAAATACTCAGTGATTTTCTGCTGGATTCTAAATAGTCGCCCAAATAAGCACTGCCGCCATTGGTGGCAAAAAGATTTTCGATAGTGGTTTTTGTAGCCTGACTATGTGTAACAAAGAGCGATTTATGAATTGCTGCAGGCTGATCCTTTGAGAGTTCTTCAAATTGTTTTATTGCTTTTAGTACTAAACAAAGTGTTTTGCCTGTACCGGCGGGGCCTTCAATACGATGTGGCACACTGAGTTTAGAGTTAACAAAATGTTTCTGGGAGTTAGTAAGCCATTTTTGCCAATTGTCTAAACCATTTTCTTGGAGATGAATGTTTTGCGGTGATAGCTCAGTTATAGCAATGGATGAGATCGACGAATGATTTTCCGTTTGATCTACAATTTTTTTCCTTGCTTGCTTGTATGCGGTATCTCTAACCTCAATCGCTTTCCGGAAATTGGTAAGTTGAGGGGTTTCAGTAGGGCCTTGACCTTCGTTATCACTAAATTTATATATTAAGTAGGCCTGCCCCGATTCTCTTCTTGAACGACGTTTTTCGTCAGGCTGTCTATCAATGCTAATGCGCAGTGAAGTTTGCTGGCCAATAGGGTATGGAAAAACTGCTGCTTTGCCATTGGACAAGATTCGCTCATGTTTGCTTGGGGTTAGATTTGCCCATGATTTTTTACAAAATCTTAACGCTTTTTGACATGCGAGAAGGAGTCCTATATCGTCTAATTCTAGTATTGTATCTGCTTGTTCAAGGTCTATGACTAAATAGTTTTCACTTTTTACATCTGGTGATATTAAAAAGAAACCATCGCTGTGCTGAATGCCTATGCATTTGGAGGATACAGATATTTCGAGGGTTTCTCCTCTTATGAATTTTATGAAAAACTTTGCGTCTTCAAATTCAGTTGACTGGTATGTTCTTCCGTTTACAATTTCATCAATGGATGCAGAGTCAATGTATAGGTACTTCATTTTTCATCAAGGCCCAAGTTGGTTAGCGATTTTTTAACAGCTGTAACGTCGATGTCTTCAATTCCGATGCGTGCAAAAAGCATTGTAAGGCTTTGCATTAAATGTTCCATCCATGGTGACTTTAATCTCGCTACTGGCATACAGTAGTCGTCATCTCCAACAAACCTAGGACAGCTATCTTCTTGTGTGTTTTGGGTTGGAATAGGTTCTTTCGCTAATCCAATAGTGATTTTTTTTGCTGTAGCTTTTTTTTATGTGATGAATTTCTCTTAGGAGAGCAACGTAGTCCCCATTCTTGTCATTGTAAAGGCTGGGCATTTCACGCAAAAGATAATGTCCCACCAATCTGTTGGATGCCAATTCTTGTATAACTTGATCTAGTGTTTTTCTAGATAACTTTATTTCTTCTGTTAGAATTTCATTATCCCAAAGATCCAGAGCTTTCTTTATTCTTACTTCTCTATTTGAGAATTCTTTGTATTCTTTTGCTTTTACGGCTATTTTTTTGTCGACAGCTGCCATTGGGATAAGTTGTAATTGTAGTATTTCATCTGTTGTTTTTGAGTCGAGTAATGACTCTGAGATGTTTGCTTGGCGTAAAATAGATTTTTTTCTATTTAGTAAATCTTGCATTTCTCTTTGTAAAATTATTTCAGCACCGTCTCTTAGTATCCAATCGGTTAGTCTTACTACGGGGACAAAATTATAGATAGGTGCTTTGTTTTGAGCTGCATCACATCTGGCTGTTATAACTAGTCCATATGTTGCGATGTTTTCGTAGCTCTCTGCATAGGCACAAGAAAAAAATTGTGCCTTGCGTGAATTGGTTTTCTCTAGGTGAATCGAACAATTCAAGTTTGCTCCGAGTTTTTATAAGGTTTTATAATATAGCTATAAAGCACTTTTCTAGACTTTAGCATCTTTATTGAGATTTGCAATAAATTTAAAAAAATCTTTTAATGCTGGTGTTTTTTGTTATGCGGTATTTCCAGTTCGAGTTTTTGAGGAGCGGTTTGAGTGGCTGTGGTTTGTTTTAAGCTCGGGTCAATTTGGTAGGCTTTCTTGATTATAATCTAACTGAGACCTGCCTCGGTTTTTTAAAAGCGCGTTTTTAGATCTAAGTCAGAGTGTCTTCTATCTTCTGCGTACAAAGCTTCGGAAGCTTATAGTTTGCTTGGGCACAAATTTGCGTTTAAGATGGAAAGATTGCCGCCTGCATTAAAGGCGCCAACTTTGATTCGCACGGCCCCAACGCTGAAACCTACGCGACTCGTCGATTTCGGTAGCTGCTATTATTTGTCTGCCGATTTCATTTCGACCTGATAAAGCACGCAATTGACTATGCGACGAAGCGAATTACCCGTTAGGGGTTTATAGTTTTCGAGAAAGGTAGAGTTGTGTGGATCAATCTGGCGCATGTACGTCTGTAGAGCGATAGATTCCGCCAGGGTAGCTGGACTTCTGTTAGGACTCGACCTGAGCGGCAAGCTACCCCAGCAACTCCTCCAGAATGCTCAGCCTGAACTGCCGCTGCAGGGTCACCGCATAGAACCGCTCGGCGATCTCCGGCACCTCGGCATAGAGCTGCAGTGCACCGCTGCGCAGTTCGTCCTGCACCACCACGGCGGGCAGCAGGGCCATGTCGCCGGAGTCGCGGGCGAGCAGGCGCAATAGGGCCATGTCGTCGACCTCGGCGCAGATGCGCGGCGTCAGTCCCTGGCCGCTGCAATAGACCTCGAACTGGCTGCGCACGTCGCTGCTGCGCCCGGGCACGATCAGGCGGGCCTGTTGCAGGTCGCGGTGGAGATCGAAGGGGCGGCGGTCCTGGCGTGGTGGACCGATCAGGCACACCGGCTGGCGATGGAGCAGGCGGCATTGCCAGGTGCGCTGGCTGTCGGCGCTCACCGCCTGGTTGGTCAGCACCACGTCCAGCTTGTGCAGGGCCAGGCGCTCCAGCAGTTCGTCCACACCGCCGGATTCGAGGGTCAGAACCAGGTCTTCCCGGCCAAGGAAGGGGCGCAGCAGGTTTTCCTGGAAGTTGCGCGACAGGGTCGCGACGGAGCCGATGCGCAGCCTCTGGTTCGCCTCCTGGGCGTTCTGCAGGGTGTTCTGCAACTCGCTTCCCAGGGCGAAGATGGTTTCGGCATAGTCCAGCACCAGCTGTCCGGCTTCGGTCAGCCGCAGGCTGCGTCCGGAGCGGAGGAACAGGGGATGGCCGAGCTGGTCTTCCAGCACGCGGATCTGGGTGGAGAGGGCGGATTGGGAGACATGCAGCGCCTCGGCGGCGCGGGTGAGATTGCCTTCCTTGGCCACGGCCCAGAAGTAGTGCAGGTGATGGAAATTGAGGCGACGCATGCTTCGTTCTTCAAAAGTGAACGTTAGGTTCTGATCAATCTATTTTAAATAATTCTTACACATCCTGAAACTGGTGCCCTCTGGTGTTCAAGGAGTGTGCACGATGTCTAGCCCGCTGTTTCCCCTGGCTCCGCTGTTGCCCTGGGTCTATGCCCTGGCGCTGTTGCCGGCGGCCTTTCTCGCTTCACCTGGCCAATTCTGGCGGCCTGCTCGTGTCGCCGGCTATCTGGGCGTCTTGCTGGTTCTTGCCACATGGTTACAGGCGGTCTTCGAAACCCAGCACCCCGACCGCCTCGGCCTGGCGATGGCCGGACTCGTCAGCCTGCTGGCGCTGGTGATCATCGAGTACTCCCAGCGCTATCTGGAAGGAGAGCCAGGACAGCGGCGCTATGTGCTCGCCCTGCTGGCCACTCTGGCGGCGGTGGCCACGGTGGTCACCAGCGATAACCTCTTGCTGCTGGCAGGCGCCTGGATCCTGTCCAGCCTGTGCCTGCACCAGTTGCTGACCTTCTACCGCGAACGCCCTCAGGCCGTGGTGGCGGCCCACAAGAAATTCATCGCCAGTCGCCTGGCCGATGTCAGCTTGCTGCTGGCGATCCTGCTATTGGTACAGGCGGGCGGTAGCAGCCAGCTCTCACTGATCCTCGCCACCGTGGAGGCCCAGGTGCAGGCGGGTGGTCCGCTCGGCTGGGAATTGCAGGGCGCGGCGCTGCTGCTGGCGCTGACGGTGATCCTAAAGTCGGCACAATTGCCGGTGCATGGCTGGCTGATCCAGGTGATGGAGGCCCCCACGCCGGTTTCGGCCCTGCTGCATGCCGGGGTGGTCAATCTCGGCGGCTTCGTGCTGCTGCGCTTCGCCCCGCTGTTTTCCGCCGCCGTACCGGCGCAGAGCCTGCTGGTGCTGGTGGGCGGCCTGACCGCGGTCCTCGCGGCCCTGGTGATGATGACCCGCATCAGCATCAAGGTCCGCCTGGCCTGGTCGACCTGCGCGCAGATGGGCCTGATGCTGCTGGAATGCGGGCTGGGGCTGTACGAACTGGCGCTGGTGCACCTGCTGGCCCATTCGCTGTACAAGGCCCATGCCTTCCTGGCCGCCGGCGAGACGGTGGCCCATGCCCGGCAACAGGCGCTGCAACCCCAGGCACCTGCGCTCGACCTAGCCGGCCTGCTGCGCGCGCTGCTGGTGGCCGCCCTGATGCTGATCCTGCTGCAAGGGCTCTGGGCCTGGCTGCTGCCCGGCCATGAGCTGCCTCTGGTGGCCCTGACGCTGCTGGCGATCGGCTTGGCGCCCTGGTGCCTGCGCCGCGGCCAGTGGGCGCACGGACTGCTGATGTTCGGCCTGCTGCTGGGCGCCTATCTGCTGTGGCATCAGGCGGCCGGCTGGATCCTCGACCAGCACCTCGCCGAGGCGCCGCTGCCGCTGGCCCTGCTGGCGATGGGCCTGCTGGTCGGTCTCTACCTGCTGCAGGGCCTGCTGCTGGCTCGGCCGCGCGGCGCTCTGGCGCAACGCCTCTACCCGCTGGCCTTTGCCGGCTTCTACCTGGACGAGCACTTCACCCGCCTGACCTTCCGCCTCTGGCCGGCGCATGCGCCCCAGCCCCTGAGCGCCACCCTTGGAGACCACTCATGACTGCCTTCGAAGCGCTTCCCAGCCTCAAGCACCAAGCTCTGCACGAGGCCGCCCGGCAGGCCTGTGCGCGCATCGCGCCGACCTGGCCGCTGGATCGCATGATCGCCGTCAGTCCCCTGTGGGAGCGGCGCGATCAGGCCTGGCAGACAGTCGCCGCGCAACTCTGGCAACGCGCCGGCAGCCGCCTGACCCTGGACACCGTGGACTATCGCCAGGCCTGGCAGGACGGCCGCATCGCCGAGCGCCATCTACAGCAGGCGCTGGCCGAGCAGGGGGCGTCCTGCACGCCGGTACGGCTGCTGGAGGTACTGAACGCCCCTACGGAGGTCGACCAGGGGCTGCCGCTGCTGGAGGATCTCGCCGAGCCAGGCGTGCCGCTCCCGGGCTGGCCGGCGCTGATCACCCAGCAGATCGGCCAGAGCTGCGCGGCCTGGTTCGATCACGAACAGGCCGATTGGCGGCCGGCAGAGGGTAGCGGGCTCTATCAGACCTGGCGCGCCAGTCTGTTGGCCGACCGGGGTCTGAGCGTGCTCAGCGCCTGTCGCGACCTGCACCCGCGCATTGCCGAGTTGCCACTGCAACCCGAGGCGGCCCTGGAGGCGGCGGTCGAGCAGCTGGGTCTACCGGCGGAAGACTGGGCCCTCTGGTTCGACTGCCTGCTGTTGCGCAACCTGGGCTGGGCCTCCTGGTGCGCCTATCGGCGCTGGCAGGCCCGGTTGCAGGGCGAGGACGACCAGACGCTGCTGGAGCTGCTGGCCATCCGCGCGGCCTGGGAGTGGCTGGTGGATGATCGCCGGCGCGATGCCGGGAGCCGCTGGCACAGCTGGCGGGCGGCCTGGCAGGAGCGCTCGCAGCAGGCGCCCTCGGCCAATTGGCGGGCGCTGCAGCTGTGGCAGCGCGCCGACGAACTGGCCTGGCAGGAGCAACTGCAGCGGGCCCTGTGCCAGAGCACTCCCGCCGCCGCACCCACGGCACCGCTGGCCAAGCTGTTCTTCTGCATCGACGTGCGTTCCGAGCCGCTCAGACGCGCCCTGGAGCAAACGTGCCCGGAGCTGGAGACCGGCGGTTTCGCCGGCTTCTTCGGCCTGCCCATCGCCTATACCCCGCTGGGTACCCAGGCCACGCGCCCGCAATTGCCGGGCCTGCTCGCGCCGCAGCTGCAGGTGAGCGACGGCAGTGGCGATGCCGAGCGGGATCGGCAACTGGCAGAGCTGCATCAGGAGCGCCTGGCCCGTCAGGGCCGCTGGCGGCTGTTCGAGCGGTTGCCGGCCTCGACCTTCACCCTGGTCGAAAGCGTGGGGCTGGGCTATGCCGGGGCGCTGCTGGGGCGGACCTATGGCCTGGCCGGTGGCGCGCCGTCGCCAGAACTCAGTGCCTGGCGCCGCCGCGAGCGGCAGCAGCTGCAACCACGGCTGCCGGCCCTGTCGCGGCTCCAGCAGGTCGACCTGGCCGAGCGCATCCTCAAGGCCATGGGGCTCAGCGGACAACTGCCGCCTCTGCTGGTACTGGTCGGTCATGGCAGCCAGAGCGCCAACAATCCTCAGGCGGCAGGCCTGGACTGCGGCGCCTGCTGTGGTCAGAGCGGCGAGATCAATGCGCGACTGCTGGCCGGCCTGCTCAACGATCCCGAGGTCCGCATCGGGCTACGGGTGCGCGGCCTCGACCTGCCGCCGCACTGCCAGGTACTGGCCGGGCTGCACAACACCACGACGGATGAGGTGCAGGTCTTTGGTCATGCGGCGCTTCCTGCTGCGCTCCAGCCCAGCTGGCAACGCCTGCGGGCAGCCCTGGACGGAGCGAGCGCCGAGGCGCGTCGGCAACGGGCCAGCACCCTGGGCCTTGCGCCGCTGCAGGAGCAGCCGGCCAAGTTGCTCGGACGGCTGCGGCGGCGCGCCCGCGACTGGGCGCAGACCCGGCCGGAATGGGGACTGGCCGGCAACGCCGCCTTCATCGCCGCGCCGCGGGCACGCACCCGCGCGGTGGATCTGCAGGGCCGCGCCTTCCTGCACGACTACGACTGGCGCCAGGACGCAGGGGGCAAGGTACTGGAGCTGATCATGACCGCACCCATGGTGGTGGCCCACTGGATCAACCTGCAGTACTTCACCTCGACCACCGACAACCTGCGCTTCGGCAGTGGCAACAAGCTGCTGCACAACGTGGTGGGTGGCCATATCGGGGTGTTCGAGGGCAACGGCGGCGACCTGCGCATCGGCCTGGCGCGCCAGTCGCTGCACGACGGTCAGCAGTGGATGCATCGTCCGCTACGCCTGCACGTGGTGATCGAGGCGCCGCGCGCCATGATCGATCAGGTGATCGCCAACCATGCCGTAGTACGCGATCTGGTGCGCAATGGCTGGCTGCACCTGTTGCGCCTGGATGGCCAGCCGGCCTGCCTCGAGCTGCGTACGGCGGGAGGGTGGCGGCCGTTACCGGAGGTCTGACGCCTATCGCTGCCAGAGCGGCCTGATGCCTCAGGCCACTCTGGCAGAGCGGTTGCGGCGCGGTCGGGCCTGACCGAGGGCGATTGCTAGTGGCTCAGCAGCTGCCGCTGCAGCAAGGGCCAGATCACCTCGCCCGTCAGGGGCGCCAGCGGCAGAGCGCCGGGCTCGTCTACCGCTACCCATAGCGCCTCCTCGATTTCGGCGGCCGGCAGCGGCTGATCTTGCGCGCCCATGGCTACCTGATACAGCGCGCAATCGACCCTGAAGCCGGGTTCATTGGCGGCCGGCGCCTGGTAGTTGCCAAGAAAGGTCGCGGCGTCCGGCGTGATGACCAGGCCAAGCTCTTCTTCCAGTTCGCGGATCAGGGCCTCCAGGGGTTGCTCCCCCGGATCCACCTTGCCGCCCGGTTGCATGAAGGCGGTGGTGCCCCGCTTGCGCACCAGCAGCACCTGCTGGCGGTCGTTCAGGAGGATGGCGGCGGCGATGTGCAGGGTAGGGGTCAAGGCGAGCGTTCCAGACTAGGTGGGCGGGTCACCGTGCCGGGAGAAGGGCGGAAAGGCAACTGGCGGCGATCCTGGCTCAGCCTGCCCGCGGGGACTGTGGTGGCTGTCAGAGGTCGAGGGCATCGAACAGGATCTTGAACGGCTCGCCTTTGGGCAACAGGCTCATGGGCAGGTATCACGTCGGGTTCGTCGAGGTCGACCAGGCCGAGCATGGCGGAGAGGCAGGCCAGCAGCAGAGTCATAGAGACGCCGAAAGCGCGCATTAGCCAAGGCTCGTGAAATGTCCTGGGAGCGGAGACGTTTTCCCGTGGATCAACGAAAGGAAAGGTCGCGTCGGCCTCACAGATCGGTATGCAGGGAATAGCCATTGAAGCCGGCGGCGAACAACATGGCGCCCCAGAGAAAGAAGTCGGTTTGCAGGAACTCGCGCTTTATCGAAACCAGCTTGATGCCGTTGTTCAAGGCGACGGTGGGGTCTATGAGCCACCCCACGAGTACGGCCACCCCGCCCAGTATCATGGCGATGAAGCCGATGCTTTTTATGACGTGCCTCACTGGCGTCTCCTTTTGTGCGAACGCGCATCCGATAGATGGGCGCCTGGAATTCAAGATATCGAGCTGCAGAAGGGCCCGTGTAAAACCTCATGAAGGCCGGTAAACAAGTGTTAACGCGAGGCCATGGGCGACGGGGTCGCAGCGGGTGAAGCGGCTAGATCCGCTCCGCCGCTCCGCTCCCACGCGCCGCCCAGTGCCCGGAACAGGTCGACGTGGGCGATCATCAGCTGCAGCCGGGTTTCGATCAGGGCGTTATCGGCCTGGTAGAGGCTGCGCTGGCTGTCGAGCAGATTCAGGTAGTTGTCCAGCCCCTGCCGATAGCGCTCGCTCGCCAGCTCGACACTGCGCGCGGTGATGTCATGCAGGCGCTGCTGGGCCGCGAGCTGCCGTCTCAAGGGCGCCTCGGCAACGAGTTGATCGGCTACCTCACGAAAGGCGACCTGGATGTTCTTCTCGTAGCGAGCGATATCCTGATCGCGCCGCACCTCCGCCAGGTCCAGGTTGGCGCGGTTGCGACCGCCGTCGAACAGCGGTACCTGCAATTGGGGGACGAAGCTCCATACCTGATTGCCGAGGTTGAACAGGCCGTTCAGATCGGAACTCAGGTAGCCGGCGCTGGCCGTCAGGGTGATGCGCGGGAAGAAGGCAGCCCGAGCGGCGCCGATATTGGCGTTGGCCGCACGCAGGCGGTACTCGGCCGCGCGAATGTCCGGACGGCGTTGCAGCAGGTCAGAGGGCAAGCCCGCCGGGACGGGCAGGTCGAGACCTTGGCGCGCAAGCGGCAAGGGCGCGGGCAGGTCGCTGCGCGGCTCTCCGCCGAGCAGCAGGCGCAGGCTGTTGTCCGCCTGTGCCCGACTTCGTTCCAGGACGGCGAGATCGGCTTCGGTGGTCTCTAGCGCCGTTTGAGCCTGGGCCAGGTCCAGCGCCGAACTCAGGCCGGCGGCATGGCGCTGTTCGATCAGGGCGAGGCCTCGCTGGCGACTTTTCAGAGTACTGCGACTCACGAGCAGTCTCTCATCCAGGGCGCGCTGATTCAGATAGGCCGTCGCCACCTCGGCGATCAGCGACAGCTCCACCGCGCTGCGCGTCTCGCGTTGGGCCAGGTACTCGTCCAGAGCGGCATCACGCAGGTTTCTCAGCCTGCCGAACAGGTCCAGTTCGTAGGCGTTGGTACCCAACCCGACGCTGTATCGGTTGGCCGTCTGGCTGCCGCTTCGCTCCTGGTCGGTACGCGAGGCGCTATCCAGGCTCTGAGTCCGTTCCCGCGTCCGGCTGGCGGTGGCGCCCAGTTCGAACATGAGGTCGGCACGACTGATGCGATAGCGGGCGCGTGCCTCCTGGATATCCAGCGCGACCAGCCGCAGATCCCGATTTCCGTCCAGGGCCTGATCGATCAAGGCGTGCAGGTGCGGATCGGCGAACAGGCTTTGGCGGTCAGGCGACAGGTCCGCGGACGCCGTCGGCACGGGATAGCGCTCCGGGACCGGCGCCTGCGGTCGTTCATGGCGGGGTGCCAGGGAGCAGCCCGCGAGCAGGCCACTCAGTGCCAGGACGGTCACTCCAGTCATGACGAGCCTGCTTGCCGCGAGCTGTTCGCCCCAGGGCAGGGCTGGGCGGCAGAGCCGAGCCAAGGCGTGCGATGGCACCAGGATCCGCTTTTTTTCGGAGTGCCAAGAAGGAAAGAGTGGGTAGTGAAACATCGGGCGTCCTCGTGGAGAACGCCATGGTAGAGGGCGCGCCTGGGCGGCCTTGTAAAGGTCTGTAGGTCTCTTGTGAAAGAGTGTTAAGGGCGGTCCTTGAGGGCTTGGCGCTCCGTTATGCTCGCCGCCTGCTTGCCCTGGGACCTACCTGTGAAACCCTTTTTTCGCGTCGAAACCGTCGCCGCCTCGGCCGCGCCGATGGCCACCGATCAGCGTCGCCAAAGCACGCTCGTGATCCTGCCTGGTCAGCGCCAGGAAGGCGCCGCCTACCGTTCGCGCTGGCCGTCGTTCAAGCTGGCAGAACGGGCCGGATGCGTCTCGCAGCAGGGACGACCGCGCCGCGGCGTCGGGTCCGCCTAGATGTTCAAGATCCTGATAAGGCTCTATTGCGTGCTGCTGGTGACCTATGGCGCAGCCAGCTATCTGGTCCCGGAAGCCCTGCAGCAGATGTTCAGTGATCGCTATAGTCGCGTCAGTCTGGAGCAGATGCATGGCCCACTGAAACTGGTGGAGCGGACCTTCGTGGAGACGCCGATCTCTCGTTGGCCGGCGCTGCTGGCTGAGCTGAACGCCGACATCGCGCCCGTCACCTTGCAGCTGGGGCTGCAGACCGATCCTCGGTTGACGAGCGCCGAGCGCCACCGTTTGGCCAAGGGCGAACGGCGCGTCCGCCTGACCGACGATGGCGATCCCAGCGTCGCCCTGATCCCCCTGCCGGGCGGGCACGTCCTCTGGGTCGGCTTCGCCGAGGTTCCGACCGACATAGCCCTGACGTATTGGGCCATGAACGCCCTGATCGGGGCGGCGCTGCTCATCTGTCTGTATGTCTGGCTGCGGCCGCACTGGCGCGATCTGGAGCGGCTCAGGCGCACGGCGGCGCGCCTGGGCAAAGGGCATTTGCAGGAGCGTACCGCGATCTCGCCGCGCTCGGACATCGGCCAGCTGGCGCGGGCCTTCGATGACATGGCCCAGGACCTCGAAACCCTGATCGTCCAGCAGCGCGACCTGCTCAATGCGGTCTCCCATGAGCTGCGCACGCCCCTGTCCCGTCTGGAATTCGGCCTGGCCCTGTTGCAGGCCGACCCGCTGCCCGCTGAAACACAGCGACAGCTGGAGCAGCAGATTCGCCACGTCCGCGAACTGGATGCGCTGGTGAACGAGCTGCTTTCCTACGCGCGGTTGCAGTCCAGTCAGCAGCCACCCGAGCGTCAAGCACTCACGCTCGGTGCCTTCCTGGACAGTGTCCTGGCGGATTTCAGCGAGGAACAGGAAAGGCGTGGCGTCACCTTGAGCCTGGACATGGCCGCTGCGCCCGAGCAAGCCCTCTTGGCACCAAGACTCACGGCCCGCGCGTTGCAGAACCTGATTGGCAATGCCCTGCGCTATTGCCAGCGTGGGGTCTGGCTGACCGTTGGCCGCGACGCCGACAGCCTGCTGATCACCGTCGAGGACGATGGCGAGGGTATTCCACCGGGCGAACGGGAGCGGGTGTTCGAGCCCTTCTATCGCCTGGATCGCAGTCGGGATCGTGCTACCGGCGGCTTCGGCCTGGGGCTGTCGATCAGCCGTCGCGCCATAGAAAAGCAGGGCGGGCAATTGGCGCTGACGCAAAGCGAAAGAGGCGGCGCGCGCTTTGACATCCGGCTGACCGACGCCCTCGCGTCCTGACCCCCAGACAGCCCAAGGTTTCCTTGGCACCCGATGACGCGGACTTGAGTCCGCTCCTTCCTCTGACCGACCTGAAACCACGCAAATGTCCAGTTCCTCTTCTTCCCCACGATCGCCGGCTGAAACCGAGACCCTCGACGACTATGGCGACCTGGCCAGGCGGCATGTCACCTTCGCGCGAGTTCTCGAGCTACTGGCTCCACATCGGGCCGCACTGGTACTGGTGGTCTTGCTGATCGCGGTCGCCGGGATCAGCGGCGTGATCAGTCCCTTCCTGATCCGCAGCATCGTCGACGATGCCTTGCCGGCGAAGGACCTGACGCTGCTGGTCTATCTGGCCGCGGGTCTGGTCGGGGTGGCGCTGTTCAATGCCATCGCCAACCTGACCCAGACCTATGTCGCGATTCGGGTGGGCCAGAGCGTCATGCACGACCTGCGAACCCGCCTGTACAGCCACCTGCAGAACCTCTCGCTGGCGTTTTTCGCCGGTACCCGCGCGGGCGAAGTGCAGGCACGCCTGTCCAGCGACATCGCCGGTCTGCAGACCCTGTTGACCCACTCAGCCACGGATCTGGCGAAGCACCTGAGCGTCGTGGCGGCGACCCTGGTGGCGATGCTGCTGTTGGACTGGCGCCTAGCGTGTGTCTCCTTCGCCGTCATTCCCTTGCTGGTCTGGATCAATGGCCGCGTCGCCCAGCTGCGGGAGCGGGTAACCTACCGGCAACAGGAGCAGGTGGCGGACCTTTCCGCCAACATCGCCGAGTCCCTGTCGGCCGGCGGCATCATCCTGTCGCGTACCCTGGGCCGTGTGCACTATCTCGTGCAGCGCTTTCAGCGTGACTCCGCGCAGCTGGCGCGCCTGGAAACCCAGGCCAGCACGGCGGGACAATGGGAATTCGCGCTCGTCTTCCTGGCGCTGGATCTCCTGCCGGCGCTGACCTTCCTGGGCGGCGGTCTGTTCATCGGCCTGGGACTGCAGGTGTCCATCGGCACCCTGGTGGCCTTTATCGCCTTGCAGGAGCAATTGCTCTGGCCGCTGCTGGAGATCTTTGAAACGCGGATCGAATTCGCCAAGGGACGCGCCTTGCTGGCGCGGGTGTTCAGCTACCTGGATACGCCGGCGACGGTCGTCGAGGCGAGCTCACCGACGACTCTTGCGCGGCAGGATTTCCAGCAGGGCATCCGTTTCGAGAACGTCAGCTTCGCCTATGGCGATCGCGCCGTACTCAAGGATCTGACGTTCGAGATACCGGCCGGAAAGCACACGGCGCTGGTTGGCCCCACCGGCTCTGGCAAGACCACCATCTCCTATCTCCTCGCGCGCCTGTACGACGCCGATCAGGGGCGTATCCGCTACGACGGCATCGATATCCGCGAGCTGAGCTTCGCGACGCTGGCCAGCCTGGTCGGCATCGTGACCCAGGATACCTTCCTGCTCAACGCCAGCATCGAGGCCAACCTGCGCTTCGCCAAGCCCGACGCGAGCGAGGCGGAACTCTGGTGGGCGCTGGAAAGGGCGCAGCTGGATGCCACGGTGCGCGGGCTTCCCGAGGGGCTGGGGGCCGGGGTCGGTGACCGGGGCTATCAACTGTCCGGCGGCGAGCGCCAACGTCTGTCCCTCGCCCGCATGCTGCTGCGCGATCCGCCGATCATCCTCCTGGATGAAGCGACCAGCGCCCTGGACAGCAGCACCCAGGCGGCGATGGCCGCGGCCCTGGCTTCGTTGCAAGGGCCGCGGACCCTGATCTCCATCGCCCACCGCCTCAGCACCGTCAGGCAGGCGGATCGGATTCTGGTCATCCAGGCCGGGCAACTGGTGGAGCAGGGCACTCATGAGGAACTGGTCAGGCAGGATGGCCTGTATGCAGCCATGGCCCTGAATGCCTGAATGCCCTGGGCGGAGGAGCTGCCTGCAATCTATCGCCCGACAGGCTTCCCGCAGGGGCATCCCGACCTGCGGTCCTCACTCCTCGCTGGACGCAGATCCCTCCAGCCAGCGCGCTTCCGAGCAGAGCAGGTGGTGGCGAATGCGGGATCGCGCCGGACCTCCCGAACGCTGCGACCACTGGCCGCTAATGCGCCTCGGTCGCCAGTCTCACGGCGACTTCCTCGACCAGTTGGATGGTCTCTGCCGTCAGGGCTTCGAACTGGAAGAGAATCTCCTGCAGTTGCGAGCTGCCCATATCGACATTGCGCAGTTGATCGATTCTCAAGGTGAGAAGCCGGTGAATGTTTAACAGACAATCGCGATCGGGGTTATCGGGTATGGCGAAGCGGCTGCTCATCGTTGTCTCCGTGGAAATTGACCACCATGACTCTCGATATCGCCTAACCGGCTTGTTTTTTAAGGCAATTCGTCGCCGACGGCCTACCTGGAAACAGCACTTTTCGTACTTGACTCCGCGTGTCTGCAGAGCACTTGAAAGCGTTAGGTCGCGTTGATGACCTTAACTTCAAAAAGCTCGTCAAGAAGGCGTGAAAAATTCGTTAAAACTGCTGTTCAAAGGGTGTTCGGGTGGAAGGCGGTACTGGGAAAGTTACCGGTAAGTTGCCATTAAAGCCGACGAACGAGCACTTCGCTTCAAGCCAGACAAACATCCGCTATCCGGGCTTTCAACAAGTTCGCCAGTTCATCGAAGAGGATCTGCACCGAGCGCAGCGACAGATTGTCCGGGCGGGTCAGCAGCCAGATATCGGTGTCGCAACCGGGCAGCGCCGGACCGAGGCGTTCGACCCCCTCCAGGCTGCTGATCATGAAGTCGGGGAGGGCGGCCACGCCAAGACCGGCACCTACCAGGCTGCCGACTGAGGACATGCTGCTGCAGCGATAGCGCGGGGTGAGGCTGGGATAGGCCTGCCGCAACCAGGTGACCGAGACGTGATCGGCCAGGGAGTCGTCCGGGGCGATCCAGGGCAATTCAGTGGCCAACGGGCCATAGCCGCTGCGATAGCGCTCATGGCCGCAAACGAAGTAGGAGCTGCGACCGAGCCGCCGGCCGATCAGGTGTTCGGGCGGCGCGTTCGACAGGCGCAGGGCGATATCCGCGTCCCGCCGACTCAGGCTGGCGAAGGTGTTGGAGGTAGCCACTTCCAGGGCGACCGCCGGATAGCGCGGCATGAGTTCGGCCAGGCCCGGCAAGAGCAGGCTGCGCAGCACGGCGTCGGTGCAGGTCAGGCGGACGGTGCCACTGATGACGTTCTCGCCCTGCGTGAGGGCGATCCGCGCCGCTTCGAGGGCCTGTTCGGCGCGCTCGGCCTGTTCGGCGAGCGCCTTGGCGCTCTGGGTGGGGGTGTAGCCACGCCGGGTCTTGTCGAACAGCGCGACCTGCAGATTGGCTTCGAGCTTGCGGATGGCGCGAAACACCGTGGAGACATCCACCTGCAGCTGCTCGGCCGCTCGGGCCAGGGTCCGGCCACGCACCAGGGCGAGGATCAGCTTGAGATCGGCATGGCCTATTTGATATTGCATCCGTGCATTCTTCCTTTGCCAATTCGCCGATATGGGTTGCGCTCATGCCAATTTATACTGGCCCAGCCCCGCGAGGGCAATCAGGTGGAAGGGCGGACCTTGGCAGACGGGGTCGGCGCCTGCAGCGACCACCGCCCACAGCCACGCTGCCAGACCCGCACGAGCAAGCACAACGAAGCGGGCCAGCGTCAAGGATGCCTCCCATGAATTCGATATCCCCCCGCGTCGTCCAGCTCACCGAAGCCAACGGCTTTCTCAAGGAGCACCCCGAGATCCAGTACGTCGATCTGTTGATCACCGACATGAACGGCGTCATCCGGGGCAAGCGTGTCGAGCGGGCCAGTCTGTCCAAGGTCTATGAGCGCGGCATCAATCTGCCGGCCTCGCTGTTCGCCCTGGATATCAACGGCTCCACGGTGGAAAGCACCGGCCTGGGCCTGCACATCGGCGATGCCGACCGCACCTGCTTTCCCATCCCCGGTACCCTGAGCTACGAGCCCTGGCAGAAGCGCCCGACCGCGCAGTTGCTGATGACCATGCACGAGCAGGACGGCTCGCCGTTCTTCGCCGATCCGCGCGAGGTGCTGCGCCGGGTGGTGAAGAAATTCGATGATCTGGGGCTGACCATCTGCGCCGCCTTCGAGCTGGAGTTCTACCTGATCGACCAGGAGAACGTGAACGGTCGGCCGCAGCCGCCGCGCTCGCCGATCTCCGGCAAGCGACCGGTCTCGACCCAGGTCTATCTGATCGACGACCTGGACGAATACGTGGATTGCCTGCAGGACATGCTCGAAGGTGCCAAGGAGCAGGGGCTGCCGGCGGATGCCATCGTCAAGGAATCCGCGCCGGCGCAATTCGAGGTCAACCTGCATCACGTCGAGGACGCCATCAAGGCCTGCGACTACGCGGTGCTGCTCAAGCGGCTGATCAAGAACATCGCCTACGACCATGAGATGGACTCCACCTTCATGGCCAAGCCCTATCCCGGCCAGGCCGGCAACGGCCTGCACGTACACATCTCGCTGCTGGACAAGCAGACCGGGCAGAACATCTTCGCCACCGAGGATCCCGAGCACCACGCACCGCTGCGCCATGCCATCGCCGGCATCCTGGAAACCCTGCCGGCGTCCATGGCCTTCCTCTGTCCGAACGTCAATTCCTATCGCCGCTTCGGCGCCCAGTTCTATGTGCCCAACGCCCCGAGCTGGGGCCTGGACAACCGTACCGTGGCGGTGCGCGTACCCACCGGCAGCAGCGAGGCGATCCGCATCGAACACCGGGTCGCCGGGGCCGACGCCAATCCCTATCTGATGATGGCCTCGATCCTGGCCGGCATTCATCACGGCATGACCCAGCAACTCGAACCCTGCGCGCCGGTCAGTGGCAACTCCTACGAACAGCTCGAACAGAGCCTGCCGAACAACCTGCGCGACGCCCTGCGCCGCCTGGACGACAGCGCGGTGATGAACCAGTACATCAGCCCCGAGTACATCGACATCTTCGTCGCCTGCAAGGAAGCCGAGCTGGAGGAGTTCGAGACCACCATCTCCGATCTCGAATACAACTGGTATCTGCATACCGTCTAGGAGGCGCAATCATGACCGTGCTGACACGACAGGACTGGGAGCGGCGCGCCCAGGCATTGACCGTCGAATCCCGCGCCTTCATCGACGGCCGCTACCAGGACGCCCTGGGCGGCGCCACCTTCGACGACCTGAGCCCGGTGGATGGTCGCCACCTGGCCCGGGTGGCCAGTTGCATGGCCGAGGATGCCGAGGTGGCCGTGCAGGCTGCGCGGGCCAGCTTCGCGCGGGGCGATTGGGCGCATCAGGCGCCGGTGCAGCGCAAGCGGGTACTCATCGCCTTCGCCGAGCTGCTGCTGGCCCATGCCGAGGAGCTGGCCCTGCTGGAAACCCTGGACATGGGCAAGCCCATCGGCGATGCCCTGGGTATCGACGTCCCGGCGGCGGCCAATGCCATCCGCTGGAGCGCCGAGGCCATCGACAAGGTCTACGACGAGGTGGCGCCCACGCCGCGCGACCAGCTCGGCCTGGTGACCCGCGAACCGGTGGGGGTGGTCGCGGCCATCGTGCCCTGGAATTTCCCCTTGATGATGGCCTGCTGGAAGCTGGGCCCGGCGTTGGCGACCGGCAACTCGGTGATCCTCAAGCCTTCCGAGAAGTCGCCGCTGACCGCCATCCGCATCGCGGGGCTGGCGCTGGAAGCCGGCATCCCGGCAGGGGTGTTCAACGTGCTGCCCGGCTATGGCCATACCGTCGGCCAGGCGCTGGCGCTGCATGCGGATGTCGACACCCTGGTCTTTACCGGCTCCACCCGCATCGCCAAGCAACTCTTGGTCTATGCCGGCGAATCGAACATGAAGCGGGTCTGGCTGGAGGCGGGCGGCAAGAGTCCCAACATCGTCTTCGCCGATGCCCCGGATCTGGTGGCCGCTGCCGAAGCGGCCGCGGCGGCCATCGCCTTCAATCAGGGTGAAGTCTGCGTGGCCGGCTCCCGGCTGCTGGTCGAGCGCTCAATCAAGGAGCGTTTCCTGGCCTTGGTGGCGGAGGCGCTGCAGGCTTGGGCGCCCGGCCATGCGCTGGACCCCAGCACCCGCGTCGGCGCCCTGGTGGACGAAGGCCATCTGCGCACCGTGCTGGGGTTCATCGAAGCGGGCCGTGCCGAGGGTGCCCGGCTGGTGAGCGGCGGCGCGCGCGCCCTGACCGAGACCGGTGGCAGCTACGTGACCCCGACGATCTTCGAAGGGGTGGACAACGCCATGCGCATCGCCCGGGAAGAGATCTTCGGCCCGGTGCTGGCGGTGATCGAATTCGAGGATGAAGAAGAGGCCGTGCGCATCGCCAACGACACCCCCTATGGCCTGGCCGCGGCCGTCTGGACGCGGGATATCTCCCGTGCCCATCGCGTGGCGCGGGCCTTGCGTGCGGGCAGTGTCTGGGTCAACCAGTATGATGGCGGCGACATGACGGCGCCCTTCGGCGGCTTCAAGCAATCCGGCAACGGACGCGACAAGTCGCTGCACGCCTTCGACAAATACACCGAACTCAAGGCGACCTGGATCAAGCTCTGAACAGGCGCGGCGATTCCGGCGCAGCCGCCGGAGTCGCAGGCAGAGGAATCTCACCATGCAACAACATGTCGGCAGCTACTACGCGGCTTCGCGTAACCTCCACACCGAATACCCGGCGCTGCACGGCAGTGTCGAGTCCGATGTCTGCGTCATCGGCGCCGGTTACACCGGGCTTTCCACCGCGCTGTTCCTGCTGGAGCACGGCTTCAGCGTGACGGTGCTGGAGGCGGCGCGGGTCGGCTTCGGCGCCTCGGGGCGCAATGGCGGTCAGATCGTCAACAGCTACAGCCGCGACATCGATGCCATCGAGCGCCAGTTGCCGCCCAGGCAGGCGCAACTGCTGGGCGAGATGGCCTTCGAGGGTGGTCGCATCATTCGCGAGCGCATCGCCCGCTACGACATCCAGTGCGATCTCAAGGACGGCGGCGTCTTCGCCGCCCTGACCGGCAAGCAGCTCGGCCACCTGGAAGCCCAGAAGAAGCTCTGGGAGCGCTATGGCCATACCCAGCTGCACCTGCTCGACAAGGCCGGCATCGGCGAGGTGGTCGGCACCGATCGCTATCTGGGCGGCCTGCTGGACATGAGCGGCGGCCATATCCATCCGCTCAACCTGGCCCTGGGCGAGGCGGCGGCGGTGGCCTCCCTGGGCGGCAAGCTCTATGAGCAGAGCGCCGCCACCCGTATCGACCGCGGTGCCAACCCCGTGGTGCATACCGCCAATGGCCAGGTGAAGGCGCGCTTCGTGGTGGTGGCCGGCAACGCCTACCTGGGCGGGCTGGTGCCGGAACTGGCTGCCAAGTCCATGCCCTGCGGCACCCAGGTGCTCACCACCGAGCCGCTGTCCGAGGACATGGCGCGCAGCCTGCTGCCCCAGGACTATTGCGTGGAGGACTGCAACTACCTGCTCGACTACTTCCGCCTCAGCGCCGATCGCCGGCTGATCTATGGCGGCGGCGTGGTCTATGGCGCCCGGGATCCGGCCGACATTGAGGCGATCATCCGGCCGAAGATGCTGCAGACCTTCCCGCAGCTCAAGGACGTGAAGATCGACTTCACCTGGACCGGCAACTTCCTGCTGACGCTGTCGCGACTGCCCCAGGTGGGCCGCCTCGGCGACAACATCTACTACTCCCAGGGCTGCAGTGGCCACGGCGTCACCTATACCCACCTGGCGGGCAAGGTGCTGGCCGAGGCCCTGCGCGGCCAGGCCGAGCGCTTCGATGCCTTCGCCGGCCTGCCGCACTATCCCTTCCCGGGCGGGCAACTCCTGCGCGTGCCCTTCACCGCGCTGGGCGCGACCTACTACCAGCTGCGCGATCGCCTCGGTATCTGACCCTGTCCGCCCGCCTGATCCAGGCGGGCACTCTGGAGATAAGCCATGTCCCCTATGCCCCTGATCGGCGTGACGGCGTGCCGGCAGACGCTCGGCAAATACGATTCCCATACCGTCGGCGACAAGTACGTCGAGGCCGCGGGTCACGCCGGCCTGCCGGTGGTACTGCCGGCGCGCAGCGTGCCGAGCGATCCGCAGTCGCTGCTGGCGCACCTGGACGGCCTGCTGTTCACCGGCTCGCCTTCCAACGTCGAGCCCCATCACTACCAGGGACCGGCGAGTCTCGCCGGCACCCAGCACGATGCCGCCCGCGACGCCTACACCCTGCCGCTGCTGCGCCTGGCCATCGATCGTGGCATCCCGGTGTTCTGCATCTGCCGCGGCTTCCAGGAGCTGAACGTGGCCCTCGGCGGCAGCCTGCACCAGCGGGTGCAGGAACTGTCCGGGCATGCCGATCACCGCGAGCCCCAGAGCGAGCTGCTCGCCGAGCAGTACGCGCCCACCCATCCGGTCGCTGTGCCGCCCGGTGGGGTGTTCGAACGCCTCGGCCTGCCGGCCAGCTTCCAGGTGAATTCGTTGCACAGCCAGGGTATCGACCGCCTGGCGCAGGGGCTGCGCATCGAAGCCCTGGCGCCGGATGGTCTGGTGGAAGGGGTGTCCCTGGCCGACGCCCCCGGCTTCGTCGTCGGGGTGCAGTGGCATCCCGAGTGGAATTTCCGCGAGAGCCCCGAATCCCTGACGCTGTTGGACGCCTTTCGGGACGCCTGCCAGCGCCATGCCGCATCGCGTTAGGCACCTTGCCGCGCACGCTGGACTCTGAACAACAATACCAACAGCAGGGCAGAGACCTATGAATGAACAGAGCAAGGGCGCACCTGCAGGCGCTCCGGCCACCGCCGGGCCGGAAGCCCTGGCCGATCCGTCCGCCAAGGGCCTGGCCGCTGGCTCCCTGGGGCTACTCGCCTGCGTGGTGCTGGGCATTTCCACCATCGCCCCCGTCTACACCCTGACCGGCGCCCTGGGGCCGACCGTGCGCGAGGTGGGCGTCTACCTGCCCGCGGTCTTCATCGTCGGCTTCCTGCCGATGCTGCTGGTGGCCCTGGGGTATCGCGAGCTGAACGCCGTGGATCCGGACAGCGGCACCTCCTTTACCTGGTCGACCCGCGCCTTCGGCCCCATGATCGGCTGGATCGGTGGCTGGGGCCTGGTGACGGCCACCACCATCGTGCTATCCAACCTTGCCGGGGTGGCGGTGGACTTCTTCTATCTCTTTCTCGCCCAGCTCAGCGGTCGAGCGGAGTTGGCGGCGCTGTCGCAGCACCTGCTGGTGAACATCGTCACCTGCTGCGTGTTCATCGCCATCGCGGTCTGGATCAGCTGCCGCGGCATCGGCATGACCATGAGCGTCCAGTACGGGCTGGTCGCCCTGCAACTGCTGGTGCTGGTCGGCTTCTCGCTGGCGGCCTTCAACGCCGCGCCAGCGGCGGCGCCGGTGGTCTTCCACCCCGAGTGGTTCAACCCCTTCAACGTCGAATCCTTTTCCGCCTTCGCCGCCGGGCTGTCGCTGTCGATCTTCATCTTCTGGGGTTGGGATGTTTGCCTGACGGTGAGCGAGGAGTCGGTGGGCAGCCAGAAGGTGCCGGGGCGCGCGGCGACGGTCACGGTGCTGCTGATCCTGCTGCTGTACCTCTTTACCGCCGCGGCCACCCTGCAATTCGCCGGCATTGGCGACGCCGGCCTGGGGCTGGGCAATCCCGAGATCCAGGAAAACGTCTTCGCCCACCTGGCGGGACCGGTGATGGGGCCGCTGGCGATCCTGATGTCCATCGCGGTGCTGGCCAGTACCGCCGCCTCCCTGCAATCCACCTTCATCTCCCCGGCGCGCACCCTGCTGGCGATGGGGTACTACGGTGCGGTGTCGCGCCGCTTCGCCCACATCTGCCCGCGCTCGCGCACGCCGCGCTATGCCACCATCGCCGCCGGTATCGCCACGGGCGGTTTCTATGTGGTCATGCGCACCCTCAGCGACAACGTCCTGGCGGACACCATCACCGCCCTGGGCATGATGATCTGCTTCTACTACTCGCTGACCGCCTATGCCTGCGTATGGTATTTCCGCCGCAGCCTGTTCGACAGCCTGCGCCATGCGCTGCTGCGGGGCCTCTGCCCGCTGCTCGGCGCCATCATCCTCTCGGTGATCTTCTGGCAGACCGCCATCGCCAGCCTGTCGCCGGACTTCGGCAGCGGCTCGCACCTGGGCGGTATCGGCCTGGTGTTCATCATCGCCGTGGTGATCCTGGGTCTGGGTCTGGTGCTGATGCTGTTCGCCCGCTGGCGTGCGCCGGCCTTCTTCCAGGGCGAGACGCTGGAGGCGGTCCCGCACCGGGGCTGAAGGGCGCGGGCCGGGTGCCCGCGCGGACGGTCAGTGGCCCAGGACGGGTAAGACGCTCGCCCGGGTGCCCGCCGGAAAGCCGCGGTGCCGGGCAGCCGTCGCGATGGCTAGGGCGCCCAGCGACAAGGCCACCACGGCCCAGCTCAGGGCCTGGGGTGGGGGCCGACGCCTTCCAGCAACAGGCCGCCCAGAATGCCACCCCCGGCGATGGCGCTGTTCCAGGTCACCACGTTCATCGCCAGGGCCGCATCGGCGCCGCTGCCCGCGGTATCCGCCAGGGCGGTTTGCAGCAGCGTCGCCGCGCCGCCGAACGTCAGCCCCCAGAGGAAGAGACCCAGGTACTGCGCCATCGCCGAATCACGGTTGAGCCCCAGCAGCAGCGCGACCGCGGCGAAGCCGGCAAGACTCACCAGCACGGCGCGCCGCAGGCTGTGATCGACGATCCGCCCGGTGATCCAGATTCCCGCCAGCGAGGCCACCCCGAAGGTCAGCAGCACCCGGTCAACCTGATCGTCCAGGCCGGCCTGGGCCACGAAGGGCGCGATATAGGTGTAGAGCAGGTTGTGGGCCAGCATCCAGGTAAAGACCACACCGAGGATGGCGCGAATGCCGGGCGTGGCGAACACCTGCCGCAGCGGTAGTCGCTGACCCTCGGCTTGCCCCGGATAGTCGGGGACCTTGGCCAGGACCCAGACGATCAGGCCTAGGGTGAGAGCGGACATGGCCGCGAACGTCAGCCGCCAACCCAGCAGACCGCCTAGCCAGGTTCCCAGAGGCACGCCCAGGGACAGGGCAACCGGGGTACCGATCATGGCAATGGCCATCGCTCGCCCTTGCAGGCGCGGCACTACCAGACGCCGGGCATAGCCGGCCAGCAGACTCCAGGCCAGGCCGGCCGCGGCTCCGGCGGCGAAGCGGGCGATCAGGGTTAGCGCATAGCTGGAGGAGAGCGCGGTCAGGGTGTTGAACAGCAAGAAGCCCAGGATGGTCGCCAGCAGCACCCGGCGCCGCCGCCAGCGCGCCGTCGCCAGGGTGAGGGGAATCGCGGCAACCAACGAGCCGGCGGCATAGGCGGTCACCGTCTGGCCGGCCAGGGCCGGGGAGACCGTGAGCCCCTGGGCGATCTCGGGGAGCAGGCCGGCGGGCAGGGTCTCGGTCATGATGCAGATGAAACCGGTCATCGCCAGCGCCAACAGCGCGGCCACGGGTAGGCGTTCGGGATCGGGTGTCGCGGTCACGGCAATGCTCCTTATATATGTATCGATCGGTATATATCTAAGCAGCCGGCCGCCTGACTGGTCAATGAATTCTGTATCGTCTAGTATAAAAATCGGTTCTGGCGAGGAGATCCGCTGTGGCTCAGGTAGGACGTCCCCGGTCGTTTGACCGTACCCAGGCAATCGATGACGCGCTGCTGCTGTTCTGGCGGTATGGCTATGAGGCGACCTCCCTGAGTCGGCTCAAGGCGGCCATCGGCGGCGGCATCACCGCGCCCAGCTTCTATGCGGCCTTCGGTTCGAAGGAGGCGCTGTTCAAGGAGGTGGTCGCTCGCTACATGGAAACCCATGGCCGGGTGAACGACCCCTTGTTCGACGAGACGTTGACGCCCCGGGAGGCGATCGCCGCGGCCCTCGGGCGTTCCGCGCGGATGCAGTGCGACGCGCAGTTGCCCAAGGGCTGCCTGGTGGCGCTGGGCACCCTGGGTTCCTATGCGGAGGAGGATTCCAGCATTCCGCTGCCGCTGCGCGAGGCCCGTGGCCGGATCCGCCAGGGCCTGTTGGCGTGCGTCAGCCGCGGTATCGCCCGTGGCGACCTCGCCGAAGACACCGACGCTCGCGCCCTGGCGACAGTGTTCGAAGGCCTGTTGCTGGGCATTTCACCCATGGCGCGGGACGGGGTGGAGTTACCGGTCATCGAGGGCGCCATCGCCCTGGCGCTGACGCTCTGGGATGGTCACCGGGCGCCCGGCCGAAGCGTCGTCTGAGCCGGGCGTCTTGGGCCACGCGTGCAACGGCGGGGCGTCATGGCGCCTGCCGTTCACCGGTGGGCGTGGCGGGCGAGGAGTCTGCCAAGGCGATACGGTCGATGACGTCCTGGTAGGGGACGAGATCGAGAAAGGCCTCGACCTGGGTCGCACGCGTCCCGTCCAGCTTGAAGATCCAGACGTATTCATTGCGATAGGGCGCGCCATCGCGCGCGGTGGCCGTGCCATTCCAGCGCACCACGACCTGGTCCTCGCGCGCCCAGATGGCCTGTACCCGGGGCACGATGGGTGTGGCCAGGCGCTGAGCGAAGGGACGCACGGCGCGCTCCAGGAAGTCCTCGCGGCCGTGGTAGGTGCCCGCCGCTGGACCGCTGCCCTGGATGGTCCAGACCACCGTGGGCGAGAGCAGGTCGTCGAAGAGACTGCCACGGCCCGCGCTCCAATTCGCGAAGGCCCGTTCGACCAGGCGCTGGTTACGTTCCGTTGTGGATTCGGCTGCGGCGACGCCGCTCCAGGGACTACTCAGCAGGACGAGCGACAGCAGCGCGCGCCCGGTCAGACGATTCGATGGATGCTGCATGGCGGTACCCTCGCGCAGGACGGAATGAGGTGGGCGGCGGCGCCGGCAAACGGCACCTGCCTGGAACCCACCTTAGGCCGCTGGCGGCGTCCGGATAACCCGCACCCGACTGGACACGTCGGTTAGCGCGCCTAACCGCCAGACGTCGCGATCCGCTTCTGACCGGCGGATGAAGCTCAGCGGCCAGCTTCCACGCCGTCTACCCTCAACCCACCAGCGGCGGCGTCCGCGGCGGTACCTGGCGTTTGGAACCGGTCGCCTCGTAGGCGGCGGCGAGCCTGAGCAGATTCGAGTCGTCATAGGCCCGCCCGGCGAAGGTCAGGCCCACCGGCATGCCGATGTCGGCCATCACGCCCATCGGTACGGTGACGGTCGGCACGCCCAGGTGGCGGATGGCGAGGTTACCGTTGGCGACCCAGACGCCATTGCTCCAGGCGATGTCGGCCGAGGCGGGATTGATCTCGGCATCCGCCGGGGCTACGTCGGCCACGGTGGGAAAGAGCACCGCGTCCAGGCCCTGGGCCTGCAGCCAGTCTTCCAGGTCGATCTTGCGCGTGTGCTCCAGGCCGCGCAGGCCGTCGGGGAGGGTGGTGATCTCGCCCAGGGTCTTGAGCCCCCGCTCGGCCATGCGCACGTATTCGGCCATGCCGGCGGCCAGGTCGCCTTCACGGTTGGGCAGGGTGCCGGGTTCGTGGGGAAAGATCAGCTCGCCTTCGACGTCCACCAGCCGGTTCAGGTTGGGATCGTTGTTGTCGCGCAGGAAGGTGTCGAAGCCCCAGGCGGACAGGTCCCAGAGTTCGTCGTGGAGAAAGGCCTGGGAGACGATGCCGCGGTTGAACACCGTGGGCGCGCCGGGGCGGTCGCCTTCGCAATTGGACACCAGCGGAAAGTCCACCTCCACCACGGTGGCGCCGGCCGCTTTCAGGGCGGCGCGGGCCTGTTCCCAGAGGGCGATGACCGAGGGCCGGGTATGGATGCGCTGGCCGGTGGGGCCCCCGATGCCGGGATTGGCGCTGGTGCCGGCCTCCGGGTCCTGGTTGATGAACATGCGCGGCACGCCGAGGCGTTTGCCGGCCAGGGCGCTCGCGTCGACGGCCAGGTCGCTATAGCGGGCCGGGCGGACCTCCGAGGCCTTGGGCAGTGGCACCCAGGGCTGCAGGCGCCAGAGGTCGCCGGAGGTGTCGGGATCGTCCGCCACCACCACGTCGAGCACTTCCAGCAGATCGGCCATGGTGCGGGCATAGGGCACCACCACGTCCATCGTCGGCGTCAGCGGCCAGTTGCCACGCACCGAGATGATCCCGCGCGAGGGGGTATAGGCGCAGAGCCCGTTGTTGGACGCCGGGCCGCGCCCGCTGGACCAGGTTTCCTCGGCCAGGCCGAAGGCGGCGAAGCTGGCCGCGGTGGCGGTGCCGGCGCCGTTGGAGGACCCGGAGGCGAAGGGCGCAGTGAGATAGCCAGCGTTGTAGGGACTTTCCGCGCGGCCATAGACACCACGCTGCATGCCACCGTTGGCCATGGGCGGCATGTTGGTCTTGCCCAGGCAGATGGCACCGGCGGCGCGCAGCCGTTCGATGGTGAAGGCATCGCGCTGGGCGACCAGGTCCTTAAACGCCGGACTGCCGGAGGCGGCGGTCAGCCCCTTGACCAGATAGCTATCCTTGGCGGTGTAGGGGATGCCATCCAGCGGCCCCAGGGTCTCGCCCCGGGCGCGACGGCGATCGGACTCGACCGCTTCGGCCAGGGCCTCGGGATTGCGCACCACCACGGCATTGAGCGCGGTGGCGCTGGCGGGCGGGTCGTAGGCATCGATACGGGCCAGGTAGGCCTCGACCAGCTGCACCGCAGTGGTCTGGCCGGTTTCGAGTGCGCGACGCAACTCGGCGATGGAACGTTCGGTAACTTCGATCATGGTGGGTCGCCGTTGAGGATTCTGGGATACGGAAGAGGCTGCTGTCAGAGGCCTTGAAGGAAAGAAGCACCGGTGCAGTGTACACCCGAAGCCTGCCGGCTTTTGATTGCGTCCGTGCATGGAAGCCTTGCCGAACTGCCCATGCAGGCTAGCCTGCCGATCTCTATGATTGGCCTGAATTGAACCTGTTCGCCGCCCTTGGCGGCGATCCCGTGGCTGGAGTGAATCATGCTGAAACGCCTAGGCAACGAGCGCACGGTGCTGCGCTTCTCCATCGTCGTCACGGTGGTCCTGGCGGTCGTGGGCATCGCCTTCGGGGTGCTGTCGGGTTCTTATGCCGTCGTCTTCGACGGCTTCTATTCGCTGACCGACGCCTTCATGAGTGGCGTGGCGCTGTTGGTGGCCATGCTGATCCATAGACACGGCCAGGAGGCGGAGGGCGACCGGCGACTGGCCGAGCGCTTCAACATGGGGTTCTGGCACCTGGAACCCATGGTGCTCGCCCTCAACGGCAGCGTGCTGTGCATCGTGGCCTGTTACGCGTTGGTCAACTCGATCATCAGCCTGATGAGCGGCGGCAAGGCGCTGGCGTTCGGCATGGCGCTGCTCTATGCGCTGGTTGCGGCCCTGTGCTGCTTTGGCTTCGCCGCCCTCGTGCATCGCTTGAACCGGGACATCCAGTCGGACTTTCTCAAGCTCGACATCAAGAGCTGGATCATGTCGGGCAGCATTTCGGCCGCCCTGGTACTGGCCTTCCTGGTTGGCGCCCTGGCCGAAGGCACGGCCTACGCCTGGATCACGCCATACATCGATCCCCTGGTGCTGTCGATCATCTGCGTACTCATCATTCCCATACCGCTGAAGCTGGTCTGGCAGGCCTTCACGGAAATCCTCATGGTGACCCCGCCGCAACTCAAGCAGCAGGTCGATGAGGTCGCCCAGGGCATGGTCTCGCGCTTCGGCTTTCTCGACTACCGTGCCTATGTGGCCAAGGTCGGCCGAGCCCGGCAGATCGAGCTGTACTTCATCGTGCCGGTGGGCTGGCCGGCCAAGACCCTGGACGAATGGGACGCCATCCGCGACGAGATCGGCGAGGCCATTGGCGGCGAGGGCCCGGACCGCTGGCTGACCATCGCCTTCACCACCGACCCGGCCTGGTCGCGCTAGCCTTGCCGGGCTAGCGGGAGGCGCAGAGGCGTTCGACGTCCGCAGCCAGCTGCTGGAGGATGACGCGGTCTTCGGCCTGGCGCAGGGTGGCTTCGGCCCGGGCCAGCGCCAGGCGGGAATGCCGCAGGCACTCGCGCCTGATCCGCGCATCGCCCTGGACCGCCAGGCGCGCCAGGGATTTCTGCAGCCGCATGCCCACCTCCACCAGGGGCGCCGCGTCGCGGCCCACCGGTAGAAAGAAGTCGTCGAAGAGATCGTCCAGCGACAGCTCCGGCACCTCGATCCGCGGATAGCGAGGCTCGACGGGCTCGCGCCTTTCGGTGAGTTCGGTGAGCAGCCGTTGGGCGCGACCGAGGATGGCGATGGCGGTGCCCGAATCGCTGCGCGAAGGCACCAGCGCCCCGGTGGCGATCTCGCCCAGCACCGTCAGGCCAAAGCGCGGATCCTGGTCGTGCACCCGGCGCGCATCCAGGGTGAAGGCGGCACGCAGGCGAGCGTCCTTTTCCGGCGGCAGGCCTTCCACCCAGAGCAGCGGCTGCGCCGGATCGAGAAAGGCGCCGGGCAGGGCGGCCAGGCGCAGGCGACCGTGGTCGCCGCAGAGGTCCGCCAGCAGCGGCATGTCTACCCGTTGCAGATAACCGGTGCGGTCCGCCAGGACCGGGCGGCCGTTGGCGGGTTCATCGACCGGCGCCGCCACCCCACCCAGGTAAGGATGGGTCAACCAGCGCTGCAGGCTATGCCGGGCGGCGTCTTCGATGCTGTCGCTGGTGGCATCCAGCTGCCCCAGCCGGGAGAGGTGGTCGATCCAACGCAGCAGGGTGAAGACGATCAGCAGGATCACCACCAGGGTGACGGCGAAGAGCACCACGCGGCCGTTGTCGCCGTAGAGGCCGGTGCTCAGGGCGATGATGCCGACCAGGCTGAACAGGAAGGAGCCGAGAAAGGTGGCCAGGGCGTTCTGGGTGGTGCTGTCTTCCAACAGCAACGGATAGGCCCGGGGCGTCACGCTGCTGGCGGCGGCGTTGTAGGCCGTCACCATGGTGCTGAGGGAAAAGGTGGTTACCGCCAGCATGCTGCTGGCGATGATGGTGAGGATCTTGTCGACGGCATCGGCGCCGACTTTGGCCGGCAGACTGGCCGGGATGTGGTCACGCAGGAGCAGGGCGAGGAGGGCGGTCGCCACCCCGGCGACCGAGAACAGGGTGGCGCGGAACCACAGGCGTCGCTGGAGTCCGCGCAGGACCCAGCCCAGGCGGGCCAGCACCGGCCGTCAGCCCATGGCCGGCGGAACGGGGGTGGCGCTCAGCTGGGCAAGACGCTGATCGGCCTGCTGCTGGAGCTTGTCGCGCATCTGCCGCGCGGCTTCCCGGGCGTCGCCGGATTTCAGGCCATTGCGGTCGGCATCCACGGTGGTCAGCACCGCACCGAGGGCACCATGCACCAGACGACCGCCGGCCAGGGTGTCGCTGCGCAGCGGTTCGACGGTGAGCGGCGTGGCGATCACGGCGAGATCCAGGGCTTCCAGGCACAGCTGAGCGGTAGCGATGGGGATCTGCACGGCGTTGGCCGCGGCCAGGTTGAGCGCCTGCTGGCGACGTTCGCCCTCGGCCCCGGCGCCACTGGCCTGACGATCGGCTTCCAGGTAGTTGGCGAAGGCCTGCACATCGGCATCGGCACAGGTGCTCAGAGCTTCCTGCAGGCGCTCGCCCAGGGTGATCAGCTCGGCGTGGCGGGTCACCGGCTGGCGCTGCTGGCTGAGCTTCAAGCCCTTGAGGACCAGCGCGACGCCCAGGCAGGCCGCCACGGTCGCCGCCGCGCCACTGCCCGGGGTGGGCAGGGTGGAACCGGTGCCGTCGCGGAACTGGGCGAGGGTCTGCTGCCAGAGAGTAGAGGTTTCGTTCATGCCAACCGCCTGCGAGCAAAGGGTAAGGGATTCGGTCATGACCGAACGCAGTTTGGATCCTGCGAAACGCCTGAGGTTCGCAAGCTAAGTGCAATAAGCGAAAGGGGTTATTTCGATTTACGTCGTACCTCGGACCCCGTTTCGGTTAAGGTATTCCTGAAACAATAAGTTACAAGGAGTCACCTGTGGATCCTGCTGCGCTCGCCTGGGTCGCCCACGACACCCGGCTGATCTCTTGCTGCCTGGCCGCCATCCTGGCCATCGTCCTGCTGATTGGCGTCACCCGGCTGCCACCCTTCCTGGCCATTCTCATCGGCACCTTCATCGCCGGCCTGGGGGCCGGGCTGCCCGCCGAAGCCGTGGCCAAGGCCTTCAGCAAGGGCGCGGGTGGCATCCTCGGCGAGGCCGGCATCATCATCGCTCTGGGCTCCATGCTCGGTGCGCTGATGGCGGAGTCCGGTGCCGCCGATCGCATCGCCAGCACCCTGCTGGGCCTGGGCAAGGGTCGCAGCCTGCCCTGGGTCATGGCCCTGGTGGCCATGGTGATCGGCCTGCCGCTGTTCTTCGAGGTCGGCCTGGTACTGATGGTGCCCATCATCTTCGTCATGGCGCAGCGCTCCGGGCAGCCGTTGCTGCGCATCGCCATTCCGGCCCTGGCCGGGATGACCACCCTGCATGCGTTGCTGCCGCCGCACCCCGGTCCGCTGATCGCGGTCGGGGCATTGCACGCGGACCTTGGCCTGACCATGCTCCTGGGCCTGGTGATCGCCATCCCTGCGGTGATCCTGGCCGGTCCCCTGTACGGCGGCTGGCTGTCGCAGCGCATGACGATCCAGCCGCCGGCGGAGCTGGGTGAGTTGTTCAGCGCCCGGGATCAGGGCGCGCGCCAGCCGGGTTTCGGTCTGTCGTTGCTGGTGATCCTGTTGCCGGTGCTACTGATGCTGGGCAGCACCTTCGCCAAGGTCGCCCTCGACCCGCACAGCGGTCTGGCGGAGGGGCTGAAGTTTCTTGGCGAACCCCTGATCGCCCTGGGGCTCGCCGTGCTGGCGGCCACCGTGCTGCTCGGCTGGGGCAGTGGCATGCCGCGCGAGCGCGTCGGTGGCGTGCTGCGCAAGAGCCTGGCGCCCATCGCCGCGTTGCTGCTCACCATCGGCGCCGGCGGTGGCCTCAAGCAGACCCTGCTCGACGCCGGGGTCAGCCACACCGTGGCCAAGGTCGCCGAGGGCGCCCATCTGCCCTACATCCTGCTGGCCTGGCTGATCGCCGTGGCGCTGCGCCAGGCGACCGGCTCGGCGACGGTGGCGACCACCACCACGGCCGGTATCCTGGCGCCGGTGGTGGCCGGGCTGGCCGGGCCGCAGGCCTCGCTGATCGCCCTGGCCATCGGCGCCGGCTCGGTGTTCTTCTGCCACGTCAATGACGCCGGCTTCTGGATGGTGCGCGAGTATTTCGGCCTGGAGCTCAAGCAGACACTGTGGGTCTGGTCGGTGCTGCAGACCCTGGTTTCCGTCACCGGTCTTGCCGGTACGCTATTGTTGTCACTCTGGATCTGACGAACCCCTGCCCATGGACAACGACTCCACCCTGCACCGGCCGCGGCGCCGCGATCTCTTCCTCGGATTCTTCGGCCTGGGCATCACCGCCTTCGGTGGGGTACTGCCGCTGGCGCGACGCTACCTGGTGGAGAAGCGGCGCTGGCTGTCGGCGGAGGAATTCACCGAATTGCTCGGCCTCTGCCAGTTCTTGCCGGGCGGCAACATCATCAACCTCTCGGTGGCGGTGGGCATGAGATTCGCCGGCTGGAGCGGTGCCCTGGCCGCTGCCGCCGGACTGCTGGTGGGGCCGACCCTGGTGGTGGTCGGCCTGGGCGTGCTCTACGACCGCTACCATGACGATCCCCTGGTGGGTCACGCCTTCGCCGGACTCGCCGCGGCGGCCGCCGGCCTGCTGGTGGCCATGGCGGTCAAGCTCATTCAGCCCCTGCGTGGTCGCTGGCTGGCCCTGGGCATCGCCTGCCTGGCCTTTCTCGCCCTGGCGCTGTTCAAGCTGCCGCTGCTCTGGACCATGCTGGTGCTCACCCCCATCAGCGTCCTGCTCAGCTATCGGCAGGGCCTATGAGCGCGACCCTGCTGGCCCTGGCGCTGATCTTCACCCAGCTCTCGCTGCTGGCCTTTGGCGGTGGCAACTCGGTGCTGCCGGAGATGCAGCGCCAGGTGGTGACGGTGTACGGCTGGATGAGCGCCGCCGACTTTGCCGCCCTGTTCGCCCTGGCCCAGGCGGCGCCCGGTCCCAACCTGATGATCGTGCCGCTGATCGGCTGGCACGTGGCCGGCTGGCCGGGTCTGCTGGTGACCTCCCTGGCCAAGTTCGTGCCGTCCTCGCTGTTGACCCTCGGCGTGCTGCACCTCTGGCAACGCTTCGCCGACCGCCCCTGGCGCCGTCATCTGCAGGCCGGACTGGTGCCGGTCACCGTCGGCCTGGTAGCTGCCAGTGCCTGGCTGGTGGGCGTGAGCGTGGCCACCACGCCGCTGTGGGTGCTGATCCTGGCGGCGGGTGCTCTGGGGTCGCTATTTACCCGCTGGCATCCGCTGTGGCTGCTGGCCGGCGGGACATTGGTCGGGATAGTGTTTGGTAGCTAAGCCAAAAAAGCTGGGCAAGATCGTCCAGCCATCGACCCGAGGACCTCACCTTGCAGCTAAGCCATCGGCCGGTCCAGGACAGTGACCTGCCCGCCCTATGCGAATTCTCCAAGAACCCCACGGAGCTGATGTTCTGGTTTCCCCGTGCCCAATTCCCGCTCACCCCAGTTCAATTGCAGGCCGCCATCGCGGAGCGTCGCGACAATCGCGTCGTGGTGGCGGATGGGCGAGTGGTGGGATTTTCCAACTTCTGCAGGTGGGCGGATGAGGTGTATGCGATTGGCAATGCCGTCGTTGATCCCGCCTACCGGGGGCAGGGGGTCGGACGTTACCTGCTGAAGATGATGATAGGGCGCGCGTTCGAGACACACGGCGCTCGTGAAGTGGTCCTTTCCTGTTTCAACGCAAACGTGGTGGGGCTACTGCTCTACCAAGCCTTGGGCTTCACCCCCTATGCCATCGAAGAGCGACGTTCGGTGGCCGGTGAGCGGGTGGCGCTGATTCATCTCAGACTGCCTCGGTCTTACCGGTGATCACCCGCCCCCAGAATCCCTCGCTGCGCGAACTGCTGTTCACGATACGCGGGTCCATCGTCCAGGCGATCTGGCGCAAGCTGCTCTATGTGATGCTGCTGAGCCTGGCGGTGACCCTCAGCCATGGCGTCATCCTGCGCTTCGACTTCGGCCTGACCACTACCCCGCTGACCCTCTGGGGCCTGACCCTGGCGATCTTTCTCGGCTTTCGCAACACCACCGCCTACCAGCGCTTCTGGGAGGCGCGAGGTCTGTGGGGCGAACTGCTGATCGCCGGACGCAACCTGGCGCGCCAGGTCGAGACCCTGTTGCCCAGCCTGAATGCGGTCGAGCGCCGCCAGCTGCTGACCCCGCTGTTGGCCTTTGGTTATGCGCTGCGTGATCACCTGCGCCGGGAAGCGCGGTCTGCTGATCTGCAGCGCGTGCTGGCGGGGGAGGAAACCCTGCTCGCGGCCCCTCACCGACCCAGTGCGCTGATCCGCCGGCTGGGCACGACGCTGGTTGCCCGGGCACGACAGGAAGGGCTCGGTGACCCGCTGATCGCCAACGTCGATAACCAGCTGGACCGGCTGACCACGGTGCTCAGCGGCTGCGAGCGCATCCGCCAGACCCCCATTCCCTATCCCTACATCCTGATGCTGCACCGGGTGGTGCACGTCTATTGCTTCCTGCTGCCGTTCTGCCTGGTGGACAGCCTGGGCTGGTTCACGCCGCTGGCGGTGCTGGTGCTCGCCTACACCTTCTTTGGCCTGGATGCCCTGGGCGACCAGATCGCCGATCCCTTCGGCACCCAGCCCAACCACCTGCCGCTGGACGCCCTCAGTCGTGGGCTGGAAATCGCCGTGCTGGATCTGCTGGGCGAACCCACCCCGGAGCCGATCCGCGCGGAGGCGGGGTTGTTGCGGTGATGGCGTGATGATTCGCGTTGATGCGATCGCGGCCATGGGCCGCTCCTACAGCAGAGGTGTATCTGTAGGAGCGGCCCATGGCCGCGATCAGAAGTGTGCCTCAGAGCGGTCACATCGGCGGATCGCCATGGCCGTGCCGTGCCGTGCCGTGCCTTGCTGTCAGGTGTCTTGAGCTTCTTTCGCTACCCGCCGTGGACGCCTGACCAGCTCCCCGCGACAATTCGGACACTGCTCCTGCAGCGGCCCCGCCGCGCATTCCGTGCAAAAGGTGCATTCATAGGAGCAGATCACCGCCTCCTTGCTCTCCATCGGCAACGCCTTGGCGCAGTGCTCACACGAAGTCCGCATTTCCAGCATGGCTGTCGCTCCCTGATCAGGCGCCGAAGCGCGCGGCGTAGTCCTGGGGGCTGACCGCCAGGTGCTTGTGAAAGGTGCGTCGCAGATTTTCCGGGTGGCCGAAGCCACACAGGCGCGAGACGGTGGCGATGGAGGCCTGGCCATCCTGCAGCAGTACTCGCGCCGTCTCCAGCCGGACCTGCTCGACATAGCGACCCGGACCCATGCCCACCTCGCGACTGAACAGCCGCGACAGCGTACGGGGCGCCATATGGGCGCGTTCGGCCAGACGTTCCAGCCCGAGGTCCTCGCCGAGGTGGCCGGGAATCCAGTCGAGCAGGGCGGCCAGGCGGGGCGTCCGTCCCGGATCGGGCGCCAGGCAGGCGCTGAATTGCGCCTGGCCACCGGGACGGCGAAGGAACATCACCAACCGCCGCGCCACCGCCAGGGCCAGGGGGCGCCCGAGATCGGCCTCCACCAGCGCCAGGGCCAGGTCGATACCGGCGGTGACGCCGGCCGAGGTGAAGACATGGGGATCGCCATCGCGCACCAGTGGATCATAGGTATGCAGGCGGTCGCCCTGGACCTCGATGTCCGGAAAGGCCGCCAGTTCGTCGACATAGGCCCAGTGGGTGGTGGCCCGGCGGCCGTCGAGCAGGCCGGCGCTGGCCAGCATCAAGGCGCCGGAACACACCGAGCCAAGACGCCGCACCCGGGGCTCCAGATCGCGCAGCCAGGCCTGCAGGCCGGCATCCTGGCGTAGCGTCTCGATGCCTATGCCGCCAGGGATCAGCAGGGTGTCCACCTCATCCACGTCCAGGTCGTACCAACCCTGTTCGGCCTGGATGCCGATGCCGGCTGACGTCCTGACCAAGCCTTCGGCGGCGCCCAGCAGGCGCAGCTGATAGTAGGCGGGCAGGCCCTGACGTTCCCGTTCCAGGTTGGCCGAGGCGAATACCTGCAGCGGGCCGGTGACGTCCAGGCTCATGACGTCGGGGTAGAGCAGGGCAGCGATCAGCGGCATGGGTGGCTCTCCGTAGCAATCCGGGAAGCATGCCTGGGCGTTCCTATTGGCGACAAGGTCAAAGATCCCACGGATCTGGCCATCGGTTGGCAGGTTGCATTTGGCGTGACCCGCGCCCGGCCTTATCATCGCCGCCCATGAACTACACCGATCCCAAGCAACTGGCACCCTTGCTGGAAGCCATCCTGCTCGCTGCCGGCCGCCCCCTGACCCTGGAGCGTCTGGCCGAACTCTTCGAAGAATACGAGCGCCCCGAGCCCGCCCACCTGCGTGCCGGTCTCGCCGTGCTCGGCGGCTCCTGTCGCAAGCGCGGCTTCGAACTCAAGGAGGTGGCGTCCGGCTATCGCCTGCAGGTGCGCGAAAAGTACGCGCCCTGGGTCGGGCGACTCTGGGAGGAGCGTCCGCCGCGCTATTCCCGCGCCATGTTGGAGACCCTGGCGCTGATCGCCTATCGCCAGCCGATCACCCGTGGCGAGATCGAGGAGGTGCGCGGCGTGGCAGTCAACAGCCAGATCGTCAAGACGCTGTTGGAACGCGACTGGATCCGCGTGGTGGGCTATCGCGACGTGCCCGGCCGCCCGGCCATGTTCGCCACCACCAAGACCTTTCTCGACTATTTCGACCTGCGCAGCCTCGATCAGCTGCCGCCCCTGGCCGAGGTCCGCCAGCTGGAACCCGAACCGGCGTCGGTGCTGGAAGACCCCGAGTTGAGCCTGGCGGCGCTGGGGGTAGGGGAGCCGGAGCAAGAAGAGGACACCCTGGTGGTTCCCGAGCGCACCAGCTTTCGCACCCTGCTCACCGAGCTGGACGCCATGGAGACCGGCCTCAAGACCGATTTCGACGACCTGCGCCAGGCGGCGGACGAAGAAGACGAGGGTTGAGTCAGCCCTGTTGGGCTTCGCTGCGCTCAGCCCAACCTACATAAGCCTCCCCGGTGGCTGATCCGTATCGCGGCCATGCCGGTGCGCCGTAGCGACCGCTCCAGGCTCCGATTTAACTGTAGGAGCGGCCCATGGCCGCGATATTCGAATAGGTTGGCGCTTCGCATAGCGAAGCCCAGCACTCTCGCCAAAACGAAAAAAGCGCCCGAAGGCGCTTTCTTCCAACCCAGACCTACAGACCTCAGGCCGGCGCGTTGACCAGCGCCTTGCAGGTATCGAGCATACGGTTGGAGAAGCCCCACTCGTTGTCGTACCAGGCCATGATCTTCACCAGCTTGCCGCTCACCTTGGTGTGGTTGGCGTCGAAGATCGACGACAGGCGGTTGTGGTTGAAGTCGATGGAGACCAGCGGCTTGTCGTTGTAGCCCAGCACCGGCGAAGCTTCGGCCGCCGCCTTCATGAAGGCGTTGATGGTCTTGGCGTCGGTTTCCTTGGCGGTCAGGATGGTCAAATCGACCAGCGACACGTTGATGGTCGGTACGCGCACCGCCATGCCGCTAAACTTGCCTTGCAGCTCCGGCAGTACCAGACCCACGGCCTCGGCGGCACCGGTCTTGGTCGGAATCATCGACTGGGTGGCCGAACGCGCCCGGAAGGGATCGGAATGGTAGACGTCCGACAGGTTCTGATCGTTGGTGTAGGCATGGATGGTGGTCATCAGACCGTTCTCGATGCCCAGCTCGCGCTGCAGTACTTGGGCGACGGGCGCCAGGCAGTTGGTGGTGCAGGAGGCGTTGGAGATGATCTGGTGCGACTGACGCAGGATGTTGTCATTGACGCCATAGACGATGGTGGCGTCCACGTCCTTGCCCGGTGCCGAGATGATCACCTTGGAGGCGCCGGCTTCCAGATGGGCAGCGGCCTTGTCGCGGCTGGTGAAGAGGCCGGTGCACTCGAACACCACGTCGACCTTCAGGTCCTTCCACGGCAGCTCGGCCGGGTTGCGGATGGCCGTCACGGCGATGCGATCGCCATTGACCACCAGCTTGTCGCCCTCGACGGACACCTCGGCAGGGAAGCGGTCATGAACGCTGTCATACTGTAGGAGATGCGCATTGATGGCGGCGTCGCCCAGGTCGTTGATCGCGACGACCTCCAGGTCCTGGCGATAGCCCTCGGTATACAGCGCCCGCAGCACGTTGCGGCCGATGCGTCCAAAACCATTGATGGCAATACGAATACTCATTGAGAGAAACCTCGCGATAGCTGGGTTTTGTTGTAAAAAACATTACACATGACGCGTGCTAAGCGGAATAATAGCGCCAATTTGGCTGTGAATGTTTTAAATAACAACAAATTTAGCCCGGTGGAGAATCGAAACCATGCATCCTCGCGTCCTCGAAGTCACACAGCGGTTGGTGGAACGCAGTCGTCCGACCCGTGAGCGTTACCTCGCCATGATCCGGGCCGCCGCCAGCGACGGTCCGCAGCGCGGCAAGCTGCAATGCGCCAATTTCGCCCATGGCGTCGCCGGGTGTGGATCCTCGACGGATAAGCAGCGCCTCCGTTTGATGGACCAGGCCAACGTCGCCATCGTTTCCAGCTACAACGACATGTTGTCGGCTCATCAGCCCTACGAGCACTACCCGGAGCTGATCAAACAGGCCCTGCGCGAGATCGGCTCCGTCGGTCAGTTCGCCGGTGGCGTGCCGGCCATGTGCGACGGCGTGACCCAGGGCGAGGCCGGCATGGAGCTCAGCCTGGCGAGCCGTGAGGTCATCGCCATGTCCACCGCCGTGGCCCTGTCGCACAACATGTTCGACGCCGCGCTGCTGCTGGGCATCTGCGACAAGATCATTCCCGGCCTGATGATCGGCGCGCTGCGCTTCGGCCATCTGCCGATGATCTTCGTCCCGGGCGGCCCCATGCCATCGGGCATCTCCAACAAGGAGAAGGCGCGCGTGCGCCAGGCCTTCGCCGAGGGCAAGGCGACCCGCGAGGAGTTGCTGGAGTCGGAGATGAAGTCCTACCACAGCCCTGGCACCTGCACCTTCTATGGCACCGCCAACACCAATCAGGTGGTGATGGAAGTGATGGGCCTGCACCTGCCGGGGTCTTCCTTCGTCAATCCCTACACCCCGCTGCGTGACGAACTCACCCGCGAGGCGGCGCGCCAGGTAACCCGCATCACCCATCAGGGCGGCAACTTCATGCCGCTGGGCGAGATCGTCGACGAGAAGTCCATCGTCAACTCCGTGGTCGCCCTGAGCGCCACCGGTGGCTCGACCAACCATACCCTGCACATCCCGGCCATCGCCCAGGCCGCCGGCATCCAGCTGACCTGGGACGACATGGCCGAGATCTCCGCGGTGACCCCGACCCTGGCGCAGGTCTATCCCAACGGCAAGGCCGACGTGAACCACTTCCACGCCGCCGGTGGCGTCAACTTCATGGTGCACACCCTGCTCGAAGCCGGGCTGCTGCACGAAGACGTCAACACCATCATGGGCCACGGTCTGTCGCGCTACCTGCAGGAACCCTTCCTGGTGGACGGCAAGCTGGAGTGGCGCACCGGGCGCGCCGAGAGCCTGGACGAAGACATCCTGCGGCCGGCCAGCCGCCCGTTCAACGAAGAGGGCGGCCTGCGCGTCATGCAGGGCAACCTCGGCCGCGGCGTGATGAAGGTGTCGGCCGTGGCGCCCAAACATCAGTTGGTCGAGGCCCCGGCGCGGGTCTTCCATGACCAGAGCGAACTGGCGGCCGCCTTCAAGGCCGGCGAACTGGAGCGCGACTTCGTCGCGGTGGTACGCTTCCAGGGACCCAAGGCCCTGGGTATGCCCGAGTTGCACAAGCTCACCCCCTACCTCGGCGTGCTGCAGGATCGCGGCTTCAAGGTGGCTCTGGTCACCGACGGCCGCATGTCCGGCGCTTCGGGCAAGGTTCCGGCGGCGATCCATGTCTGCCCGGAAGCCATCGACGGCGGTCCGCTGGCCAAGGTCTGTGACGGCGATCTCATCCGTGTCGATGGGCGTACCGGAGAGCTGAGGATTCTGGTCCCGGCGGACGAATGGATGGCCCGCCAGACGGTCGAAGCGCCCCAGGGCACCGGGGTAGGCTGTGGTCGTGAGTTGTTCGCCTTCATGCGCGGCGCCATGAGCACGGCTGAATCGGGTGCCAGTGCATTTACTTCCAGCCTGGAGGCGCTGAAATGAGTTTGGCTTTGGTTGGCGACATCGGGGGCACCAATGCCCGCTTCGCCCTGTGGCGTGACGGTCGCCTGGAGGCCATCGAGGTCTTCGCCTGTGCGGATTACGCCTGTCCGGAAGACGCGGTACGCAAGTACCTGGCGCAGACCGGCGTGGCGCTGGATGACATCACCGCCGTGTGCCTCGCCTGTGCGGGCCCGGTGGGCGAGGGTGACTTCCGCTTCACCAACAATCACTGGGTGATCAAGCGCGAGCAGTTCTGCCGCGAGCTGGGCCTGACCCATCTGCTGCTGATCAACGACTTCACGTCCATGGCCTGGGCGATCGCCCGCCTGGATCCGGCGGACTCCGTCCAGGTGCGCGACGGCATCGCCTTGCCGACCCGCCCGCGCCTGGTGATCGGTCCCGGCACCGGCCTGGGTCTCGCCAGCCTGGTGCCCAGCGGCAAGGATCGCTGGATCGTGCTGCCGAGCGAGGGTGGTCACGTCGACCTGCCGATCAACACCCAGCGCGAATTCGATATCTGGAAGATCCTCAAGCGTCAGTTCGGCAATCACGTCTCCGCGGAGCGCGTGGTGTCCGGCAGCGGCCTGGTCAACCTCTATCACGCGAGTTGCGAGCTGGACGGCCGGACCGCCGCCCTGCACAGCGCGGCGGACATCTGCGAGCTGGCGCTCAAGGGCGATCCCTATGCCGATGCCGTGCTGGAGCAGTTCTTCATCTGGCTGGCGCGGGTCGCCGGCAACGCGGCCCTGACCCTGGGCGCCCTGGGTGGCGTCTATATCGCCGGCGGCATCCTGCCGCGCTTCGTCGAGCGCTTCCAGAGCGGGGCCTTCGCCCATGCCTTCGCCGACAAGGGCAAGACCAGCAGCGCCTACCTCAAGGACATCCCGGCCTGGCTGGTGACCGCCGAGTATCCGGGGCTGTTCGGTGCCGGCGTCGCCCTGGATCAGACCATCGCAGAAGCGCGGCAGGCCTGATCTACCCCGGGGTCGGGCGACTACTCAAGGTCGCCCGACCCCGGTATGCTGCCGGCACTACCGGTAGCTGGCCTCCGGCCAAGACAACAAGAGCGAACATCGCCATGTCCACCCTGGGCAAATCCCTCCTGGTCGTCGACGACGACGGGGAAATCCGTGAGCTTCTCGACGCCTATCTCACCCGTGCCGGCTATCAGGTGCGCGCCGTTGGCGATGGCCGCGAGCTGCGCCGGGCGCTGGGGGACTTCGTCCCCGACCTGCTGATCCTCGACGTCATGCTCCCCGGCGAAGACGGCTTCGCCCTCTGCCGCTGGATGCGCGAGCAGTCGAGCTGCCGCCAAGTGCCCATCATCATGCTCACCGCCAGTTCCGACGAGGCGGATCGGGTCATTGGCCTGGAGCTGGGCGCCGACGACTATCTGGGCAAGCCCTTCAGCCCCCGCGAACTGCTGGCGCGCATCAAGGCGCTGTTGCGCCGGGCCGGCTTTGGCGAAACGCGTCCGGTGGCTACCGGTCTGCTGACCTTCGACGACTGGCGCCTGGATCCGGTCAGTCATCGGCTGTTCCACCGCGACGGCGAGGAGGTCATCCTGTCGGGCGCCGATTTCACCCTGCTCAAGCTGTTTCTCGATCATCCTCAGCAAATCCTCGACCGCGACACCATCGCCAATGCCACCCGTGGCCGCGAGGTGCTGCCGCTGGAGCGCATCGTCGACATGGCGGTGAGTCGCCTGCGCCAGCGCCTGCGCGACACCGGCAAATCGCCGCGGTTGATCCGCACTGTGCGGGGATCCGGCTACCTGCTCGCCGCCGAGGTCAGCGGACTGGTCGCCGATGCGGTGTAGCGGTCCGCTCGCGCGGCTGGTGCCGCGTTCCCTGCTGGCGCGGATGCTACTCCTGACCCTGCTGGCGGTGCTTCTGGCCCAGGGCGCCTCGGCGCTGTTCTGGTCGGCCGCATTGCGCAGCGATCGCAACCAGGGCCTGCAGACCGCGGCCCGCAGCCTGGGCTATTCCATCGCCGCCAGCGTGCGTTATTTCAGCCTGCTGCCACCGGCCTATCGGCCGCTGGTGCTGGAACAGCTGCGCAACATGGGCGGCACACGCTTCTTCGTCTCGCTCAACGAAAAGCCGCTGACCATGCAGGCGCTGCCGGATACGCCCGGCCGCCGGGCGGTGCTCCAGGGCGTCGAGGCGGTGCTGCGCGAGCGCCTGGGCGCGGCCATGCCCATGTATGTGGAATTCATCGGCCCGCAGCAGCTGCGGCTGTTCAACGGCGCCGTAGCGCTCGACGAATTGCCGCGCTCCTGGGCGCACTACGCCCTGAGTCTGGAGCCGCTGGAGCCGCCGGTGCTGGTGACCCAGATCCGCATCGGCGAAGGGGAGTGGGTCTATCTCGCCACCCTGATGCCGGCGCCCTACTACAGCCTGGACGAGTCCTGGCTGCCGCTGCAGCAGCTGCTGTTCATGGTGTTCAGCAGCGCCTTCCTGCTGCTGTTCATCGGCCTGCTGATCCGCTGGCAGAGTCGCCCGCTCAAGCGGCTGTCGCGTGCCGCGCGCGAGCTGTCGCTGGAGGTCCATACGCCGCCGGTGCGCGAGGAGGGCGCCCAGGAGATCCGCGAGGTCACCCGCGCCTTCAATGCCATGCGGGAACGCATCGCCCGCTACCTGGACGAGCGCGCCCAGCTGTTCAGCGCCATCTCCCACGACCTGCGCACGCCCATCACCCGGTTGCGCCTGCGCGCCGAGCTGGTGGACGACGAGGTGATGCAGGCCAAGCTGGTGCGCGATCTCGACGAGTTGGACCTGCTGGTCAAGGGCGCCCTGCAGTGCGTCAAGGACACCGACATCCACGAGAATCTGGAGCCGGTCGACCTGCAGGCGCTGCTGCTGCAGCTGGTGGAGCCCTTCACCCAGGAACAGCCACCGCGGGTGCGCCTCACAGGGGAAGCCCGGGGCACCCTGCTGGGCAAGCCGCTGGCGCTCAAGCGCTGCATCGGCAACCTGCTGGACAATGCTCTCAAGTATGGCTATCGCGCCCACCTGCAGGTGGAAGACGACGGTCATGCCTTCGTCCTGCATGTCGACGACGAAGGGCCAGGAGTGCCCGAGCAGGAGTTGGAGCAGGTGTTCCAGCCCCATGTCCGCCTGGCCACCGACCGCCAGGGTTACGGCCTGGGCCTGGGCATCGCCCGCAACCTGGCCCACGCCCATGGCGGCGAGGTGGAGCTGCGCAACCGCCGCGAGGGCGGTCTGCGGGTGACCCTGACTCTACCGCGCAGCTAGGCAGGACCCTACCGCTATGTCACCAGCTCGTGACAAAACGCCTTCCCTTCGTTACCCACGGCCGCAGTCGTCTGACTAGACTCGGCCCAGCTCCAATAAAAAAACAACAAGGAACGACCCCTCATGAAGGCATTGAATCGTCTCGCTCTCGCCGTTTCCCTTTCCTGCGCCGCGCTGGCTGCCCCCCTGACCGCCCATGCCGGTGAGGTCGAGGTGCTGCACTGGTGGACCTCCGGTGGCGAGGCTCGCGCCGTCGATGTGCTCAAGCAACTGATGCAGAAGCAGGGCGATACTTGGAAGGACTTCGCCGTGGCCGGTGGCGCCGGTGAAGCCGCCATGACCGTGCTCAAGACCCGCGCCGTCTCCGGCAACCCGCCCTCCGCCGCCCAGCTGAAGGGCCCGGACATCCAGGAATGGGCCGGCATGGGCTTCCTGGCCAACATCAGCGACATCGCCAAGCAGGGCAACTGGGACACCATCCTGCCCAAGCGCGTGGCCCAGACCATGCAGCACGATGGCGAATACGTCGCGGTACCGGCCGGCATCCACCGCATCAACTGGCTGTGGATCAACCCCGCCGTCTTCAAGAAGGCCGGCGCCAAGGTCCCCACCACCCTGGACGAATTCTTCGAAGCCGCCGACAAGCTCAAGGCCGCCGGCGTCGTGCCCCTGGCCCATGGTGGCCAGAACTGGCAGGACGGCACCATCTTCGAATCCCTGGTCATGGCCATCATGGGCCCGGAAGGCTACGACAAGGTCTTCGTGCAGACCGATGCCGACACCATCCGCAGCGACAAGATGGTCGAGGTCTTCAAGACCTTCAAGCGCATCAAGGGCTACGTCGATCCCAACGCCGCCGGTCGCGACTGGAACCTGGCCACCGCCATGGTCATCGAGGGCAAGGCCGGCATGCAGATCATGGGCGACTGGGCCAAGGCGGAATTCACCGCCGCCGGCAAGAAGCCGGGCGTCGACTACGAATGCGTGGTGATGCCAGGCACCCAGGGCGACTTCATCTACAACATCGACTCCCTGGCCATGTTCAAGATCAAGAACAAGGACAACCAGAAGGCCCAGGACGATCTGGTGCGCACCGTCATCGACAAGCCCTTCCAGGAGGTCTTCAACCTCAACAAGGGCTCCATCCCGGTGCGCAACGACATCGACCTGGCCAAGTTCGACAGCTGCGCCCAGCAGTCCGCCAAGGACTTCCAGGCGGCCAATGCCGAGGGCAAGGCCGAGCCGAGCATGGCGCACAGCATGGCCAACACCAGCTATGTGCAGGGTGCGATCTTCGACGTGGTGACCAACTTCTTCAACGACGCCAACGCCGATCCGAAGAAGGCCACCGAGCAACTGGTCGCCGCCATCCAGGCCGCGAAGTAAGCGCAAACAGCCATCGGTAAGGATTGTTTATCGCGGCCGTAGGCCGCTCCTACAGGCCAATCGTCGGCTGTAGGAGCGGCCCATGGCCGCGATCATCCAACTGCCTGACGCCCAGATAATACCACCCCTGAGAACGCCTCCATGGCTCTTACCGAAACTCTTCCCGCGACGGCGGTCAGCCGACGCCCGGACCGGCTGCAGCGCCTGCTGCCCAAGCTGGTGCTGGCGCCCACGGCCATCGCCATGGTCGTCTGCCTCTATGGCTACATGCTGTGGACGGCGGTGATCTCCTTTACCAACTCGCGTTTCCTGCCCAGCTACAATTTCGCCGGCTTCGCCCAGTACGCGCGGCTGCTGGAGAACGACCGCTGGCTGGTGGCCTGCAAGAACCTGGCGATCTTCGGCGGTCTGTTCATCCTGCTGAGCCTGGCCATTGGTGTCTTCTTCGCCATCCTGCTGGACCAGCGCATCCGCCGCGAAGGCTTCATCCGCACCATCTACCTCTATCCCATGGCGCTGTCGATGATCGTCACCGGCACCGCCTGGAAATGGCTGCTCAACCCCGGCATGGGGCTGGACAAGCTGCTGCGCGACTGGGGCTGGGAAGGCTTTCGCTTCGACTGGCTGGTGGATCCCGACCGAGTCATCTACTGCCTGCTGATCGCCGCCCTCTGGCAGGCCTCGGGCTTCGTCATGGCCATGTTCCTGGCCGGTCTGCGGGGCGTGGATTCCTCCATCCTGCGCGCCGCCCAAGTCGACGGGGCAGGGCTGCCCACCATCTACCTGCGCATCGTCCTGCCGAGCCTGCGGCCGGTGTTCTTCAGTGCGGTGATGATCCTCGCCCACATCGCCATCAAGAGCTTCGACCTGGTGATGGCCATGACCGCGGGTGGTCCCGGCTACGCCTCGGACCTGCCGGCGGTGTTCATGTACCAGCACACCTTCACCCGCGGCCAGATGGGCCTGGGTTCGGCCAGTGCGGTGTTGATGCTCGGCGCGGTGCTGGCGGTGCTGGTGCCCTATCTCTACTCGGAATTGCGGAGCAAGCGAAATGGCTAAGGCTCTGAACGTCAATCGCGTGGCCATCCACGCCACCCTGATCATCGCCTGCGCGGTCTATCTGGTGCCGCTGCTGGTGATGCTGCTGACCAGCTTCAAGACCCCGGATGATGTCCGTACCGGCAACCTGCTGAGCCTGCCCCTGGACTGGACGGTGATCGGCTGGCTCAAGGCCTGGGACGTGGTGCACAGCTACTTCTGGAACTCCTTCATGATCACCGTGCCCGCGGTGATCATCTCCACCTTCATCGGCGCGCTCAACGGCTACGCCCTGTCGAAGTGGCAGTTCCGCGGTTCGAATCTGCTATTCAGCCTGCTGCTGTTCGGCTGCTTCATTCCCTTCCAGGTGATCCTGCTGCCGATGTCCTTCACCCTTGGCCAGCTGGGCCTGGCCAACACCACCGCCGGCCTGGTGCTGGTGCACGTGATCTACGGCCTGGCCTTCACCACGCTGTTCTTCCGCAACTACTACGTGGGCATTCCCGATGCCCTGATCAAGGCGGCGCGGCTGGACGGAGCGGGCTTCTTCACCATCTTCTTCAAGATCCTGCTGCCGCTATCCACGCCCATCGTGATGGTCAGCCTGATCTGGCAGTTCACCCAGGTGTGGAACGACTTCCTGTTCGGCGTGGTGTTCGCCAGCGGCTCGTCGCAGCCCATCACCGTGGCCTTGAACAACCTGGTCAACACCAGCACCGGCGCGAAGGAATACAACGTCGACATGGCCGCCGCCATGATCGCCGCGCTGCCGACGCTGCTGGTCTACATCTTCGCTGGCAAGTATTTCGTCCGGGGCCTGACCTCGGGCGTGGTCAAAGGATAAGGAAGGCCACCATGGCAGCTCTCGAACTCAAAAGCGTACGCAAGACCTACGGCAACGCCGCCCAGGAAGCCCTCAAGGGCATCGACATCCGCATCGACGCCGGGCAGTTCCTCATCCTGGTGGGGCCCTCCGGGTGCGGCAAATCCACCCTGATGAACGCCATCGCCGGCTTGGAAGACATCAGCAGCGGCGCCATCTGCCTGGACGGCGAGGACGTCACCCAGGTCGAGCCCAAGGATCGGGATATCGCCATGGTGTTCCAGTCCTACGCCCTGTATCCGACCATGACCGTGCGCGAGAACATCGCCTTCGGCCTGAAGATCCGCAAGACGCCCAAGGAGCAGATCGACGCCGAGGTGGCTCGCGTGGCCAAGCTGCTGCAGATCGAGCACCTGCTGGAGCGCAAACCGGCGCAGCTCTCCGGTGGCCAGCAGCAGCGGGTGGCCATGGGTCGCGCCCTGGCGCGCCGGCCCAAGCTCTATCTGTTCGACGAGCCGCTGTCCAACCTCGACGCCAAGCTGCGGGTGGAGATGCGCACCGAGATCAAGCTGATGCACCAGCGCCTGCAGACCACCACTGTCTACGTCACCCACGACCAGATCGAGGCCATGACCCTGGGCGATCGGGTCGCGGTAATGAAGGATGGCGAGGTGCAGCAGTTCGGTACTCCCGAGGAGATCTACAACAACCCGGCCAATCTCTTCGTCGCCAGCTTCATCGGCTCGCCGCCGATGAACTTCGTGCCGGTGCGCCTGGAGGCGCGCGAGGGCAGGGTGGTCGCCCGCGTCACCGGCGATACCGGCGACAGCCAGGTGGATTTGCCCGATCTGGATCCGGCGCTGGCTGGCCGAGAGGCTATCCTTGGGGTGCGTCCGGAGCAGATCCAGTCGGCGCATCCGGCGGACAACGCGGTGCCAGGCATCCTGACGCGGATCCAGGTGGTCGAGCCGACCGGTCCCGACACCCTGCTGTATGCCGAATGGAACGGCACCAAGGTCTGCTGCCGGGTCGCTCCGGGCGAGGCGCCGCGGGCCGGCGACCAGGTGCTGTGGCGGATCGATTCGCGACGGGCGGTGCTGTTCGATCCTGCGAGCGGTCGCCGACTTTCTTGAACAGAGTTCATGGCTGAAACGTTACAGCAGTGGTAAGGTCCGCCCGCCGCCGCGCCTGAGGTCGGGTTGCGGCCTTACCAAAGGCTCGGGATCGACTCCCGGCTGCCGTGACAGACAGGAGAACAAGAATGGCACTACCCCGCGTTGTGGTCTTTGGCGAAGCCCTCACCGACATCGTCCAGGGTAATCCTGGCGAATGGCGGGGTTATCCAGGCGGCGCCCCCTGGAACGTGGCGCGTGGCCTGGCCCGGCTGGGCGTGACAAGCGCCTTTGGTGGTGCCATCAGTCAGGATGGCCTGGGTGATGAGATCGCCTGGCAATCGGAAACCGCCGGTCTCGATACCCGCTTCCTCCAGCGCGTCGCCGCCGACCCGCTGGTGGCCATCGTGCCGTCCAGTCGTCCGCCGCGCTATTTCTTCGCTGGCGAAGCCGATCTGCAGTTCGACCCGGCGCTGCTGCCCGAAGGCTGGCTGGAGGCCGCCGAAGTCTGCCATTTCAGCTGCATCAGCCTGGCCCGCTATCCGCTGGCCGATACCCTGCTGAACCTGGCGCGCCAGGCCAAGGCCGCTGGCAAGCGCCTGAGCTACGATCCCAACTGGCGCAACCTGATGGACGATCGCTATCGCCAGCAGACCTTTCCCGAACTGGTGCGCCTGGCCGACGACATCAAGCTGTCCGACGAAGACATCCGCCAGATCTATCCGGGCCTGGACGAGCGCGCCGCGCTGGACGAATTGCGCGCCCTCAATCCACAGGCCCGCATTCTCTTCACCCGTGGCGAGCACGGCCTGGTGCTCTATACCCCGGACGGCGAATGGCAGCAGCCCGCCATCGCCGTGGATGTCGTCGATACCGTAGGCGCCGGCGATGCCTCCATGGCCGGCTGGCTGGCCTCGGGCCTGCTGGGCCTGACCGACCTGCAGCAGCGCCTGAGATTCGCCGCGGCCAGTGCCTCGGTGTCCTGCCGCCATGCCGGCGCCTATGCGCCGACCCGTGCCGATGTCGAAGCCCTGCTGCAGGTGAGCCCTCACTAGACCGCTTTCCCACAACAACAATAGCCGCCAAGGAAACCCGATGGACTTCCCCGATTTTCGTCGTCGCGACACCCTGCTGGAACACGTCCGCCACACCCTGGCGTTCTACCATCCCCGCTGTGTCGATCCCCAAGGCGGCTTCTATCACTTCTTCAAGGATGACGGCACGGTCTACGATCGCCAGACCCGCCATCTGGTCTCCAGCACCCGCTTCGTCTTCGATTTCGCCATGGCCTACCGGCACTATGGCGATCCGGCCTTTCTGGAAGCGACCCGCCACGGCCTGAGATACCTGCGCGAGCGGCATCGCCAGGCCAACGGCGGCTATGCCTGGTTGCTCGACGGCGACACCGTGGTGGATGGCACCAATCACTGCTATGGCCTGGCCTTCGTGGTGCTGGCCTACGCCCACGGCCTGCAGGCGGGCATCCAGGAAGCGCGCAACTGGCTGAGCGAAGCCTGGGAATCCCTGGAAACCCACTTCTGGCGTGAAGCCGATGGCCTCTATGTCGACGAGATCAGTGCCGACTGGCAGACCGTGGCGCCGTATCGCGGCCAGAACGCCAACATGCACGCCTGCGAAGCCCTGCTGGCCGCCTTCGAAGCCAGCGGCGAGGTGCGCTACCTGGACCGCGCCGAGACCCTGGCGCGCAACATGACCCAGCGCCAGGCCGCGCTGACCCTGGGCCAGGGCGGGGTGGCCGACAAGGTCCCCGGTGGCCTGGTCTGGGAGCACTACCACAGCGACTGGTCCATCGACTGGGACTACAACCGCGACGATCCGGCCAACCTGTTCCGGCCCTGGGGTTTCCAGCCGGGGCACCAAATCGAATGGGCCAAGCTGCTGCTGATCCTCGAACGCCATCGCCCCCAGCCCTGGTTGCTGCCGCGGGCCCAGGCGCTGTTCGATATCTCCTGGCGCCTGAGCTGGGATGGCGAGCACGGCGGTCTCTACTACGGCTTCGCCCCGGATGGCTCACCCTGCGATCCAGACAAGTATTTCTGGGTGCAGGCCGAGGCCCTGGCCGCCGCGGCGCTGCTGGCCGAGCGCAGTGGCGAGGCCCGCTATTGGGAACACTATGAGGCGCTCTGGCGCTACAGCTGGACGCATTTCATCGATCACGAGCACGGCGCGTGGTGGCGCCTGCTCGACCGTCGGAACCACAAGTACTCCGACGACAAGAGTCCGGCCGGCAAGGTCGACTACCACACCATGGGTGCCTGTTACGAAGTCCTCAACGTCCTGCCGTAACTATTAGAGACGCGGGTTTCGGGCCCCCTGGGTGTCATCACTTCAATAAAAAGGGATCTCAGTAATGAACAAGCAAAACCACAAGAATCGTCCGGGGCGCGCACTGCCCCTGGTGTCGCTGCTGGCCCTGGCGGTCGCCGCGGGTGCCCAGGCGGCGCCCCAATCCAATCCGGGCGGTAACTTCAGTGGCGTCAACAATACCGAGGCCGCCTTCGAGCCGCTGGGCAACACCATGACCGGTGACTGGGGTGGCGTGCGCAAGGACCTGCGCGACAAGGGCTGGGACATCAAGCTCGAATACGTGGGCGAGGGCGCGACCAACTTGCGTGGCGGCTACGACGACGATCGCACCGGGCGCTGGAGCTCGCAGTACATGTTTGGCCTGTGGGGCGACATGAACAAGATCGCCGGTTGGGAAAACTCGGTGTTCAAGCTGGCCATCACCTCCCGTGACGGCCGCAACCTCACCGACGACCGCATCACCGATCCGCGCGTCGGCGGCTACTCCTCGGTGCAGGAAGTTTATGGCCGTGGCCAGACCTGGCGTCTGACCCAGCTGTGGCTGTCCAAGGGCTTCTTCGACGGTCGCCTGGATATCAAGGCCGGTCGCTTCGGCGAAGGCGAGGACTTCAACTCCTTCGAGTGCGACTTCCAGAACCTGGCGTTCTGCGGTTCCCAGGTCGGTAACTGGGAAGGCATCTGGTACAACTGGCCGGTCAGTCAGTGGGCCCTGCGCGTCAAGTACAGCCTGACCCCCGAGTTGTTCGTCCAAGTTGGGGCCTACGAGCAGAATCCGTCGCTGCTGGAAACCGGCAACGGCTTCAAGCTCAACAGCAGCGGCACCAAGGGTGCGGTCCTGCCGGTGGAAATGGTCTGGTCGCCCAAGGTCAACGGCCTGCCGGGCGAATACCGCGTCGGCTACTACTACAGCACTGCCGATGCCAACGACGTCTACGAAGACGTCAACGGCAACTCCGCGGCCCTCACCGGGCTGGACTACAAGGAACACTCCAGCAAGCACGGCTACTGGGTCGTGGCCCGTCAGCAGATCACCGCGCACAACGATGACCCGAGCCGTGGCCTGTCGGTATTCGCCAACTTCACCGCCCACGCCAAGGACGTCAACAAGGTCAGCAACTACGTGCAGGCCGGCCTGGTGTACAAGGGCCCCTTCGATGGCCGTCCCAAGGATGACATCGGCTTCGGCATCGCGCGCATCAGCACCAACAGCGACTTCCGCGACAACCAGCGCGCCCTCAACCAGGCCGCCGGCGCCACCGACTACAACGATCCGGCCTTCACGCCGCTGCAGCACAACGAGTACGACGCCGAGATCTACTACGGCGTGCACGTGACCAACTGGCTGACCGTGCGTCCCAACCTCCAGTACATCAAGAATCCGGGTGGTGTCCGTGAGGTCGACAATGCCGTGGTGGGCGGCCTGAAGGTTCAAGCGGTTTTCTAAATCGCCCCCATAGTCCGCCATCCTGCCCGATGGCGCTGGACAGGGCCCTGCAGTGGTTATACTGCAGGGCCTTTTTCATTTCCGAGGTTGCCGTGGGTAAGGTCGAAAGTCCCTGCATCAGCCAGTGCAAGATCAAAGACGACGTCTGCCAGGGATGTGGCCGCAAACGCTCAGAGATCAAGGGATGGAAAGAGCTGAAGGACCGCGAGCGCAAGGAAGTCATCGACAAGTCTAGGAAGCGCCTGAAGAAACTCAAGAAGGGCTGATGCGTTCCTGACGGCACCGTAGGTTGGGTTGAGCGCAGCGAAGCCCAAGGTTGCCCAGGCTGACTCCGCGTTGTTGGGCTTCGACGATAAAGCCGTCTCAGCCCAACCTACGGCGCTGATCGCGGCCATTGGCGGCTCCTACAGGTTAGCTCCGTACTTGTAGGAGCGGCCCATGGCCGCGATTGCCAATGTCGGAAACGCCTGCCTAATCAACAGGCATACCCCGAACCCGCTACTCCCGCTCCACCTCATCCAGCAATTCCATGAACGCCTGCGCCGCATTCGAATGGGTGCGCTCCGTATGCAGGATGTACCCCAACCGTCGCTCCAGCTGTATCCCCGGCAGCGGCAGCCGGCGCACCTGGTCGTCCAGCAGGGTCCGCGGCAGCACGCTCCAGGCCAGGCCGATGGACACCAGCATCTTGATCGTCTCCAGGTAATTGGTGCTCATGGCGATATTGGGTATCAGTCCCTGGGCATCGAACAATCCATGCACGATCAGCCGGGTAAAGGTGTTGCCACCGGGAAACACCGCTGGATGCCGTGCCACGTCGGCCAGGGTGACCCGGTCCTGGTTGGCCAGCGCATGCTCGGGCGCCGCCACGAAATCCAGGGGATCGCGCCACACCGGCACCGCCTTGATCGGCGCCGCGGTCTGGGGCGCCAGGGTAATGATGGCCAGCTCCACCCGCCCATGCAGGATCTCGTCGTAGGCGGCTTCCGAATCGAGAAAGCGGATATCCAGCGCCACCTCGGGATATTCCCGGGTAAAGCGCCTGAGGATCGGCGGCAACCGGTGCAGGCCGATATGGTGACTGGTCGCCAGCGTCAGTCGGCCGCCGATGGCACCATTGAGATTGGTCAGGGCGCGCCGGGTGTCATCGATCACGCCGAGAATCTGATAGGCGCGGGGGAGCAGGGCACGTCCGGCCTCGGTCAGGCTGACCTCGCGCCCGATGCGATCGAACAGTCGCAGCCCCAGCTGCAGCTCCAGCGCCGCGATGCGCTTGCTCACCGCCGGCTGGGTCAGGTGCAGGCGCTCGCCGGCGTCGGAAAAGCCGCCGGTTTCGGCCACCGCGACGAAGGCATTCAGATTGGCGAGGTCCAAACGTCGAATTCCTGTTGGTTATGCGCTTCATGAAAAAGATGAATTTGTTTCATGCGAGCCTAGCGCGGTATCTTTGACCCCACAAGCACCAAGGGCATGCAAAGGCCCGTGCCGTTCCACGCCTGATGAGGAATCCACCCATGGCTGGCAAGACGCTCTACGACAAACTCTGGGATATGCATCTGGTCAAGCAGCGCGACGACGGTTCGGCGCTGCTCTACATCGACCGCCACATCATCCACGAAGTGACCTCGCCCCAGGCCTTCGAAGGTCTGCGTCTGGCCGGCCGCAAACCCTGGCGCCTCGACGCCAACCTCGCGACCCTCGACCACAACGTGCCCACCACCCCGGACCGCAAGGAAGGCCTCGACTCCATCAAGGACGAGACCTCGCGCATCCAGGTCCGCACCCTGGACGAGAACTGCGACGACTTCGGTATCACCCAGTTCAAGATGAACGACGTCCGCCAGGGCATCGTTCACGTCATCGGCCCGGAGCAGGGCGCCGTGCTGCCCGGCATGACCGTGGTCTGCGGTGACTCCCACACCTCCACCAACGGCGCCTTCGCCGCTCTGGCCCATGGCATCGGCACCTCCGAGGTCGAGCACGTGCTCGCCACCCAGTGCCTGGTGGCCAAGAAGATGAAGAACATGTTGGTGAAGGTGGAAGGCGACTTGCCCTTCGGCGTGACCGCCAAGGACATCGTTCTCGCCATCATCGGCAAGATCGGCACCGCCGGCGGTAACGGCCATGCCATCGAATTCGCCGGCAGCGCCATCCGCGCCCTGTCCATGGAAGGCCGCATGACCATCTGCAACATGTCCATCGAGGCCGGTGCCCGGGTGGGCATGGTGGCGGTGGACCAGACCACCATCGACTACGTCGAGGGTCGTCCCTTCGCGCCCACTGGCGCCGTCTGGGAGGCCGCCGTGGCCGAGTGGCGTGGCCTGGTATCCGATGCCGATGCCCACTTCGATACCGTGGTCGAGCTCGACGCCACCCAGCTCAAGCCGCAGGTCAGCTGGGGCACCTCGCCGGAGATGGTCCTGGCCGTCGACCAGCAGGTGCCGGACCCGGCTCGCGAAGCCGATCCGGTCAAGCGCGGCTCCATCGAGCGCGCCCTGAAGTACATGGGCCTCAAGGCCAACCAGCCGATCACCGACATCGTGCTCGATCGCGTCTTCATCGGCTCCTGCACCAATTCCCGCATCGAGGACCTGCGCGCCGCCGCCGCCGTGGCCAAGGGCCGCAAGGTCGCCGCGACCCTCAAGCAGGCACTGGTGGTGCCAGGCTCCGGTCTGGTCAAGGCCCAGGCCGAGCGCGAAGGCCTGGACAAGGTGTTCATCGAAGCCGGCTTCGAGTGGCGCGAGCCGGGCTGCTCCATGTGCCTGGCGATGAACGCCGACCGCCTGGAGAGTGGCGAGCACTGCGCGTCCACCTCCAACCGCAACTTCGAAGGCCGGCAAGGCGCCGGTGGCCGTACCCACCTGGTGAGCCCGGCCATGGCCGCCGCCGCTGCCATCGCCGGTCGTTTCGTCGACGTCCGCGACTTCGCCACCGCCTGAGGAGCCTGACCATGCAAGCCTTTACCCAGCACACCGGTTTGGTCGCACCCCTGGATCGCGCCAACGTCGATACCGACCAGATCATTCCCAAGCAATTCTTGAAGTCGATCAAGCGCACCGGCTTCGGCCCGAACCTGTTCGACGAGTGGCGCTACCTGGACGTCGGCCAGCCCGGCCAGGACAACAGCAAGCGCCCGCTCAACCCCGAGTTCGTGCTCAACCAGCCGCGCTATGCCGGCGCCAGCATCCTGCTGGCCCGGGAAAACTTCGGTTGCGGTTCCAGCCGCGAACACGCGCCCTGGGCGCTGGATGGCTACGGCTTCCGTTCGGTGATCGCGCCCAGCTTCGCTGACATCTTCTTCAACAACAGCTTCAAGAACGGCCTCTTGCCGATCATCCTCAGCGATGCCGACGTCGACGACCTGTTCCGTCAGGTCGAAGCCAGCGAGGGCTACCAGCTGGTGGTCGATCTCGAGAGCCAGACCGTGCGCCGTCCCGATGGCGTGGCGCTGTCCTTCGAGATCGATGCCTTTCGCAAGCACTGCCTGCTCAACGGCCTGGACGACATTGGCCTGACCCTGCAGGATGCCGACGCCATCGGGAGTTTCGAAGCCTGCTATCGCCAGAGCAGTCCCTGGATGTTCCCCAGCGCCTGAACCCAGTCGCCGGCCCTGAAGGTCGGCGCTCTTTCCGGAGGCTCCATGAGCGGTGACCACGAGCAACACGTACAGCAGCAATTCGGCGCCACCGCCGAGGCCTACCTGACCAGTACCGTCCATGCCCAGGGCGCCGAACTCGCCGAATTGCGTGACGCCGTGGCCCAGCGCGAAGGCGCCAAGGTGCTGGATCTCGGGTGCGGTGGCGGTCACGTCAGCTACAACGTGGCGCCTGTGGCCGGCCAGGTGGTCGCCCTGGATCTGGCCGAGGAAATGCTCTCGGTGGTCAAGCGCACCGCCGCCGAGCAGGGCCTGGACAACATCAGCGTCCAGCCCGGCATGGCCGAGCACCTGCCCTTCGGCGACGCCAGCTTCGACTTCGTCTTCAGCCGCTATTCGGCGCACCACTGGCGCGACATCGGCGCGGCCCTGCGCGAAGTGCGCCGGGTGCTGCGACACGGTGGCGAAATGGCCATCATCGACGTGGTCTCGCCGGCCAACCCGCGCCTGGACACCTACCTTCAGACGGTGGAGATCCTGCGCGACATCAGCCATGTGCGTAACTACTCCCTGGCCGAGTGGCACCGCCTGCTGGACATGGCGCGCCTCGGCGTGACCCGCTGCCGCCGCCAGCGCCTGCGCCTGGACTTCGCCAGCTGGACCGGGCGCATGCGTACGCCCGAGCCGCAGTGCCAGGCCATCCGCAGCCTGCAGAACAAGATCGGTCAGGAAGTCCGCCAGTATTTCGAAATCGACCGCGACGGCTCCTTCAGCGTCGACGTCATGGTTCTCTGGGCCCAGCCCATCTGATTTGGAACAGGAAAAGACAATGAGCAAGCAGATCCTCATCCTGCCGGGCGACGGCATCGGTCCGGAAATCATGGCCGAGGCGGTCAAGGTGCTGGAAGCGGTCAACCGCGACCATGACCTCGGCTTCGAGCTGGTCCACGACGACCTGGGTGGCGCCGCCATCGATCGCTACGGCGTGCCTCTGGCCGACGAGACCCTGGCGCGTGCCCGCGCCGCCGATGCCGTGCTGCTGGGCGCCGTGGGTGGTCCCAAGTGGGACAAGCTCGAGCGCGACATCCGTCCCGAGCGCGGTCTGCTGAAGATCCGTTCAGCCCTGGGCCTGTTCGGCAACCTGCGTCCGGCCATCCTCTATCCGCAGCTGGCCGAGGCCTCGACCCTCAAGCCGGAAGTGGTCTCCGGCCTGGACATCCTCATCGTCCGCGAGCTGACCGGCGGCATCTATTTCGGCTCGCCGCGCGAGACCCGGGTGCTGGACAACGGCGAGCGCCAGGCCTTCGACACCCTGCCGTACAGTGAAGGCGAGATCCGCCGCATCGCCCGCGTCGGCTTCGACATGGCCCGTCTGCGCGGGAAGAAACTGTGCTCGGTAGATAAGGCCAACGTCCTCGAATCCAGCCGCCTGTGGCGCGAAGTGGTGGAGGAGGTGGCCAAGGACTATCCCGACGTCGAACTCAGCCACATGTACGTCGACAACGCCGCCATGCAGCTGGTCCGGGCACCCAAGCAGTTCGACGTCATCGTCACCGACAACATGTTCGGCGACATCCTCTCCGACGAAGCCTCAATGCTGACCGGCTCCATCGGCATGCTGCCCTCGGCGTCCCTGGATGCTCACAACAAGGGCATGTACGAACCCTGCCACGGCTCGGCGCCCGACATCGCCGGCCAGGGCGTGGCCAATCCGCTGGCCACCATCCTCTCGGTGGCCATGATGCTCAGATACACCTTCGGCGCCGCCGCGGCGGCCGAGGCCATCGAGGCGGCGGTGGGCCAGGTGCTGGATCAGGGCCTGCGGACCGGCGACATCTGGTCGGAAGGCAAGCAACGGGTGGGTACCCGCGAGATGGGCGAAGCAGTAGTAGCGGCGCTCGTTAGGCGTTAATCTGATCGGCCGCCAGGGGAGGCGGCCGTCCTCCAAGACAACAAAGGTGCAGTAGCGATGAAACGTGTAGGTCTGATCGGTTGGCGTGGCATGGTGGGCTCCGTGCTCATGCAGCGCATGCTCGAAGAGCGGGATTTCGACTTGATCGAGCCCGTGTTCTTCACCACTTCCAACGTCGGCGGTGAAGGCCCGGCCATTGGCAAGGGCGTGGCGCCGCTCAAGGATGCCTACAGCATCGACGAGCTCAAGACCCTCGACGTCATCCTCACCTGCCAGGGCGGCGACTACACCTCCGAGGTGTTCCCCAAGCTGCGCCAGGCCGGTTGGAAAGGCTACTGGATCGACGCGGCTTCCAGCCTGCGCATGCAGGATGACGCCGTCATCGTGCTGGACCCGGTCAACCGTCGCGTCATCGACCAGGCCCTGGCCGATGGCCGCAAGGATTTCATCGGCGGCAACTGCACCGTCAGCCTGATGCTGATGGCCCTGGGCGGGCTGTTCGAAGCCGGTCTGGTGGACTGGATGAGCGCCATGACCTACCAGGCGGCCTCCGGCGCCGGTGCCCAGAACATGCGCGAACTGATCCGCCAGATGGGCGCGACCCACGCCGCCGTCGCCGACAGCCTGGCCGATCCGGCCAGCGCCATCCTCGACATCGACCGCCAGGTCGCCGAGACCCTGCGTAGCGAAGCCTTCCCCACCGAGCAATTCGGCGTTCCCCTGGCCGGCAGCCTGATCCCCTGGATCGACAAGGAACTGCCCAACGGCCAGAGCCGCGAGGAATGGAAGGCCCAGGCCGAGACCAACAAGATCCTCGGACGCTTCAAGAATCCCATCCCGGTGGACGGCATCTGCGTGCGCATCGGCGCCATGCGCTGCCACAGCCAGGCGTTGACCATCAAGCTCAACAAGGACGTGCCGCTGTCCGACATCCACGGCCTGATCAGCCAGCACAATCCCTGGGTCAAGCTGGTGCCGAACAACCGCGACGTCAGCATGCGTGATCTGACGCCGGCTGCCGTGACCGGCACCCTGAGCGTACCGGTCGGCCGGCTGCGCAAGCTGAACATGGGTTCCCAGTACCTGGGTGCCTTCACCGTTGGCGACCAGCTGCTGTGGGGCGCCGCGGAGCCGCTGCGGCGGATGCTGCGAATCCTGCTCGAACAGTGAGTCGACGGTTAAACGTTTGCTTAGGGAGGAGGGCCGCCAGTAAAGTGCGGCCCTCTTTCGTTGCGGACCGTTCCCATCATGACTGCCAGAGATATCGCCCTCATCGGCGCCACCAGTGCCCATGGCGAAGCCATTCGTGAACTCCTCGACGAGCGCGACGTGCCCCTCGGCCGGCTGCACCTGCTCGCCAGTGGTGAGTCGGCAGGTCAGAATCTGCCGTTCCGAGGCAGCAACCTGCGCGTCACCAGCGTTGACGGCTTCGATTTCGCCCAGGTCGGCATCGTCATCCTCGCCGTACCGGCCACCGTGGTGGAAGGTCTCAAGCCGCAACTCACCGCCGCCGGTTGCGCCGTGCTGGATCTCAGTGGCGCCTCGGCCGCGCGCTCCGTCCTGCCCCGGATCAACGGCGAGCGTCTGGACAATCTCTCTGCCGCCGCCTGGCTCGGGGTGCCCCTGGCAGCCACCCAGGCGGCCGCCAGCGTGGCAGCGGTGCTCGCTCGCCTCAATACCCTAGGTGACGCCTCCTTGACCGCCTGCCTGGCGGCGTCCGGCGCTGGCCGTGGCGGCGTCGAGGAATTGGCGCGTCAGGCCACCGAATTGCTCAATGGCCGGCCGGTCGAGGCACGGCTGTTCGAGGGCCAGCTGGCCTTCAATCTGCTCGGTCGCACCGGTGCGCCGGCCGCGGATGGCTATACTGCCCAGGAACATCGCCTGCTGGACGAATGTGAGCAGGTGCTGGGCGAGACCTTGCCGGTACTGGATGTCACCGCACTGCAGGCGCCGGTGTTCTTCGGCGACAGCCTGGCGCTGAGCCTGAGGGCCCGGGCGCCCTGGCAACTGGAGCAGGTGCTGGAAGCCCTGGGGGACGAGCCGGGCCTGGCGCTCGACGAAGAGCTCGATTGTCCGTCCGCGGTAGGCGATGCCCTGGGGCGGGAAGAGGTGTTAGTAGGGCGCGTCCGACTGCATCCACGGGATGCTCGACGACTGGAGTGTTGGCTGGTGGCGGACAACGTCAGATTATCGGCGCTCACAGCCGTTCAGCTGGCCGAATTGTTGCTTAAACAGTCGGCCTAAAAGATACTTCGTGAAATGCTTCGCCCTTTTGGCTTGAGCAAAGGGGTGGTGGACATGGCACGCAGCGATGGACACAGGCGCCCGCACGGTGGCGCGATCGACAGCTTCTAAAAAGGGACGGTCATGGTTCGAGTTCAGAAACTGGTGCGGGCAATTGCAGCGGCGAGCGCCTTGATGTCTGGCGCGGCCCAGGCCCTCAGCCTGGGGGAGATCCACCTCAATTCCGCCCTCAATCAGCCCTTCGATGCCACCATCGATCTGTCGGACCTGCGCGACCTTGGCGCCGCCGAATTGCGCCCCAATCTGGCCTCCGCCGAGGATTTCGGCAAGGCTGGGGTGGACCGCGCCTTCTTCCTCAACGATCTCAAGTTCACGCCGGAGGTGCGCAATGGGCGCACCGTCATCCGCGTGACCTCGGCGCGCCCGGTGCGCGAGCCCTATCTCAACTTCCTGCTCGAAGTGAACTGGCCGAGTGGCCGGATCCTGCGCGAGTACACGGTGCTGCTGGATCCGCCGCTCTATACCCCGCAGGCCGCGGCAGCGCCGTTCGCACCTCAGGTCCCAGCCGCACCGCGGGCGCGCACCACCTCGCCAAGTGCGCCGCGTCCGGCCGCGTCCCCTGCCGCGCCGGCGCCGAGCGCGACCCAGGCGCCTGGCACCTACACCACCGAGCGGCGCGATACCCTCTGGGAAGTGGCGGCGCGCAATCGCCCGGCGTCCAGCGTCACCGTTGATCAGACCATGCTGGCGATCCAGGACCTGAATCCCGACGCCTTCATCGATCGCAACATCAACCTGATGAAAAGCGGCCAGGTGCTGCGCCTGCCCGATCAGGCCCAGGCCGGCGCGCGGCCCCAGCGCGAGGCGGTGGCCGAGATCGCCCGCCAGACCCGCGCCTGGAAGCAGGGTGGCGACAGCGCCTCCGCGGGGACGCCACGCCGGCAGGTAGATGCATCGGCCCAGCCGAGTGGCAACGAGACGTCGACACCCGCCGCGCCCAAGGACAACCTCAAGCTGCTCTCCGGTCAGCCTTCCGGTCGCGCCGGCGAGTCCGCCGGTGGCAAGGGCGGTGACCAGGCCCTGGCCGATCGCCTGGCGGTGACCCAGGAGAGTCTGGACACCACCCGCCGCGAGAACGAAGAACTCAAGAGCCGCCTCGGCGATCTGCAGTCGCAGCTCGACAAGCTGCAGAAGATCATGCAGCTCAAGGACGCCCAACTGGCGCGGATGCAGGCCAACATGGCCAATCCCCAGGCCGCGGGCCAGCCGGCCCAGCCGCCGGCATCGCCTGAAGCCGCGGCTCCGGTTACGCCCGCGCCGGCCGAGAACACCGCCACGCCTGCGCCTCAGGAGCCGGCGGCAACGACTCCGGCCACTCCAGCCGAAGGCACCCCCGCACCGACCACCACGCCGCCCGCCAGCGAGGCAGGTACCGGCGCGGCACCGCCCGCTGCCAGCGAGCCCAAGGTCATTCCGGTCACGCCAAGCACCCCGGCGACCGAACCGACCGAGGCGACCAACAGCTTCCTCGACGAAATCCTCAGCAATCCGCTGTGGCTCGGCATCATCGGCGGCAGCGCCTTGCTGGCGCTGCTGGTCCTGCTGATGATCAACTCGCGTCGCAATGCGGTGAAGGAGGCCGAGCGTGAGCGTGACGCCGAAGCGGCGCGCAACGATACGGTGTTCGAGGCGGATCCCGAGCTTGGCGATCACCACGCACTCGCCGGCCTGGAATTGGGGCAGGGTACCCAGGACAGCGCGCAGGACGCCGACGCCCAGGACGACGCCCTGGGTCAGGCCGACATCTACATGGCCTATGGTCGCTTCAGTCAGGCGGCTGAGGTGCTCAAGAAGGCCAGCGACCAGGAGCCCCATCGCGCCGATCTGCGCCTCAAGCTCATGGAAGTCTATGCCGAGATGGGCGACAAGGATGGCTTCCAGCGCGAGGAGCGCGAACTCAAGGAGATCGGCGGCGCCCAGCCGGCGGTCGAGCACCTGAAGTCGCGCTATCCGGCAATGGCCACCGTGGCGGTGGCCTCGGCTGCAGTCGGGGCGGCTGCCCTGGCCGCCGCCCACGAACTGAGCGAGGAGCAGACCCGCAATCAGGGTTTCTCGGCCACCGAGGACAGCCAGGACTTCGATCTGTCCCTGGATGACTTCGGCAGCGAGGACACCCAGTCGAATCAGCCGGCTGGTCCGGCCGAGGAGCCGCTGTTTGGCGAAGCCTTCGCCGATGCTCAGGCCAAGGCCGCCGACTCCCGCGACGATTTCGACTTCGATCTCAATTTCGATGCCGAACCCACGGCTACCTCGGCGACCACTCCGGCCGCCAAGGACGACGACTTCGCCCTGGACTTCAGCGAATTCGAGCGGCAGGGCGATCCGGCACAGGACGAGCCGCTCGCGGGTACCAACGCGGGTTCGGCTTTCGACGAGCCGCTGGATGCGCCCGCTACGCAGACCGCCGACGCCGAGCTGCCAGCAAGTTTCGACCTGTCCGATTTCGACGACGAGCAGCCGGCGCCCAAGCGCGAAAGCGACGAAGAGTTCGCCGCCCGCCTGCAGGAGGCCTCGCGCCAGTTCGATGCCGAGACCACCAGCGGCACAGGCGGTGGCGACGGTCTGGACGACTTCGACTTCCTCTCCGGTGAAGACGAGACCGCCACCAAGCTGGACCTGGCGCGCGCCTACATCGACATGGGCGATCCCGAGGGTGCCCGCGACATCCTCGATGAGGTGCTGGCCGAGGGCAATGCCGGACAACAGCAGGAAGCGCGGGAGATCATCGCCCAGCTCAGCTGACCGCGGCCGGGCTTGGCAGAGGAGGGGAGGCGCTATAAGCTGCCTCCCCTTTTTTTCGCCTGGCCGTCGCCTTGGATTTTCTAGACCCCACCATCATCGTTCCGCCCCAGCGCATTGCGCTCGGCGTGGAGTACAAGGGCGCGCGCTATCGCGGTTGGCAGCGCCAGCAGCCGGGCGTGCGCTCCGTCCAGGAGACCCTGGAAGACGCTCTGTCCGAGGTCGCCGCGGCGCCCATCGCGCTGCACTGCGCCGGGCGTACCGACTGTGGGGTACACGCCACCGGCCAGGTGGTGCATTTCGAATCCCCCGTCGCGCGGCCGCTCAAGGCCTGGGTGATGGGCACCAACGCCAATCTGCCGTCCGACATCAGCGTCACCTGGGTCAAGCCGGTCAGCAACGAGTTCCACGCCCGTTTCAGCGCCATGGCACGGCGTTATCGCTACGTGATCTACAACGACCCGATCCGGCCCGCCCACCTCGCCGAGGAGGTCACCTGGAATCATCGTCCGCTGCGCATTGAGCCCATGCGCGAGGCGGCCCAGGTGCTGCTCGGCACCCACGACTTCACCTCCTTTCGGGCCAAGGCCTGCCAGGCCAAGTCGGCGATCAAGACCATCCACCACCTGCGTCTCTGGCAGAGCGGGCGGCTGATCGTCCTCGACATCCGCGCCAATGCCTTCCTGCACCACATGGTGCGCAACATCGCCGGGGTGCTGATGGCGGTGGGCTGTGGCGAGCGGCCGGTGGAGTGGGTGAGCGAGGTCCTGGCGGCGCGGGAGCGACGGTTGGGTGGCGTTACCGCCCATCCCTATGGCCTCTACCTGGTGGACGCCGAATATCCCGAAAGCACGCCCGTGCCCAAGCGGCCGCTGGGGCCGCTGTTCCTGGGGCATATCCCCGAGCTGGATGACCCCCAAGGCTGACGCTGCGCGGGTGGTCTGCTAACATCCATCGATTTGGAACGAGGTCATTCCGGTTTGGCTAACGTTCGAGTGAAGATCTGCGGGATCACCCGGGTCGAGGATGCGCTGGCTGCCGCGGCTGCCGGCGCCGATGCCATCGGTCTGGTGTTCTATGCGCGCAGCCCGCGCGCGGTGAGCGCTGCCCAGGCGCGTCAGATCGTGGCGGCGCTGCCGCCCTTCGTGACCACCGTCGGGCTCTTCGTCGATGCCTCGCCCTGCGAGATCGAGGAGACGCTGGATGCCGTGCCCCTGGATCTCCTGCAATTCCACGGGGACGAGACGCCGGCGCAATGCGCCCGTTACCGCCGTCCCTATATCAAGGCCCTGCGCATGCGCGAGGACATCGACCTCGTCGCCATCGCCGGTGACTACGCCGGCGCCCGCGGCTTGCTGCTCGACACCTATGTCGCCGGCGTGCCCGGGGGGACCGGTCAGGCCTTCGACTGGACACGGGTGCCGCGGGACCTCTCGCTGCCGCTGATCGTGGCGGGCGGGCTGGACGCGGACAACGTCGCCACGGCCATCGCCGCGTCCCGGCCCTATGGCGTGGACGTGAGCGGCGGCGTAGAGCAGGCCAAGGGCATCAAGGATGCCGCCGAGATCGCGCGTTTCGTGGCGGCCGTGCGAGGTGCCGCGGTCGCCTGATGTGACCCTCGTCAGGTGGTCGCCGTCCACACCTGCGACATATTCAAGCGGATCCGCCCCTGGTGGGTCTGCAGTCCGGCTCCCAGGGGGCCGGCATGCGACAACAGGGTAGCGGCCCGGGATACAGCGGGCGCTGCCGAACCTATTACAGATGCTCAAGGAAGGCGTGGCCCAGGCCGCGCTGGGAGCCCATGCAAGTGGAGAGAGATGCATGAGCAATTGGCTGGTCGACAAACTGATTCCTTCCATCATGCGGTCCGAGGTGAAGCGCAGTTCGGTGCCGGAAGGTCTTTGGCACAAGTGTCCGGCCTGCGAAGCGGTCCTCTACCGTCCGGAGCTGGAAAAGAACCTGGACGTGTGCCTGAAGTGCGGTCACCACATGCGTATCAACGCGCGTCGCCGCCTGGACATCTTCCTCGACGCCGAAGGTCGTGAAGAGTTGGGCACCGAGCTGGAGCCGGTGGACCGGCTGAAATTCCGCGACAGCAAGAAGTACAAGGATCGCTTCACTGCAGCGCAGAAGGAAACCGGCGAGAAAGACGCCCTGATCTCCATGCGTGGCACCCTCAAGGGCATGCCGGTAGCGGTCTGCGCCTTCGAATTTTCCTTCATGGGCGGCTCCATGGGCGCCGTGGTTGGCGAGCGCTTCGTGCGCGCGGCCAACGTGGCCCTGGAACAGCGCTGCCCGCTGATCTGCTTCTCCGCCTCCGGTGGTGCGCGGATGCAGGAAGCCCTGATCTCCCTGATGCAGATGGCCAAGACCTCCGCGGTGCTGGCGCGCCTGCGCGAAGAGGGCATCCCCTTCATCTCGGTGCTGACCGATCCGGTTTACGGTGGCGTCTCCGCCAGTCTGGCGATGCTGGGTGACGTCATCGTCGCCGAGCCCAAGGCGCTGATCGGCTTCGCCGGCCCGCGCGTGATCGAGCAGACCGTGCGTGAAAAGCTGCCGGAAGGCTTTCAGCGCAGCGAATTCCTGCTGGAACATGGCGCCGTCGACCTCATCGTGTCGCGCAAGGAATTGCGTGATCGCCTGGCGCGTCTGCTGGCGACCTTCCAGCACCAGCCGGTTCCGGCGGCCTGATGGCTGCGCGCAGCCTCGCGCAGTGGCTGGCCTATCTCGAGCAGCTGCATCCGTCGGCGATCGATATGGGCCTGGACCGGGTGCGCGAGGTCGCGCAGCGGCTGGGCCTGACCCGGCCGGCCCCGCGGGTGGTGACCGTGACCGGCACCAACGGCAAGGGCTCCACCTGTGCCTTTCTCGCCAGCCTGCTGCGCGCCAGCGGGCAGCGGGTGGGCGTCTATGCCTCGCCGCATCTGGTGCGCTACAACGAGCGCGTCGACGTGGATGGCACCCTCGCCAGCGATAGCGAGCTCTGCACCGCCTTCGCCGCGGTGGAAGCCGCGCGGGGCGAGATCAGCCTGACCTATTTCGAAGTGGGTACCCTGGCCGCCTTCTGGCTGTTCGAGCGTGCCCGGCTGGACGTCGCTGTTCTCGAAGTTGGTCTGGGCGGGCGCCTGGATGCGGTCAACCTGATCGACGCCGATCTGGCGTTGGTTACCAGCATCGGCCTGGATCACGCCGAATGGCTGGGCGATACCCGCGACAGCGTCGCCGTGGAAAAGGCCGGGATCTTCCGCGCTGGCAAGCCGGCCCTCTGTGGCGATCTGCAGCCGCCCGCGCCGCTGGCCGCAGCCGCCGAACGCCTGGGTGCCCCCTTGCTGCTGCGCGGGGAAGCCTTCGATCTGCAGATCGAGAGCGCCAGCTGGTTCTGGCGCGGACGCGATGCCCAGGGCAATGACCTGGCGCTGCCGGGCCTGCCGCTGCTGGATCTGCCCATGGAAAATGCCGCTCTGGCCCTGCAGGCCTACGCCTTGCTCGACCAGCCCTGGCTGCCGGAGCGGATCGCGGTGGCGCTCCAGGCCACGCGCATGACCGGTCGGCTCGATCGTCGCCAGGTCGAGCGGGCAGGGGAAACCCTCAATGTCCTGCTGGACGTGGCCCACAATCCCCACGCCGCCGAGTACCTGGCCCGGCGCCTGGCGATGAAGCCGGTCGCCGGCGTGCGGCGTGCGGTGTTCGGCGTCCTGGCCGACAAGGACCTGGACGGCATCCTGGCGCCCCTGGCGGCGCTGTTCGCCGACTGGGCGGTGGCGAGTCTGCCGACCCCGCGCAGTCGCGACGGCGCCGAGGTGGCCGCCATCCTGAGGGCGCAGGGTGCCCGGGCCGAGGCCCATGCTTCGCTGCTGGCGGCCTTCGAAGCCCAGCTGGCGGCCAGTTCGGCAGCCGACGAGGTGGTGGTGTTCGGCTCCTTCTACAGCGTCGCCGAGGTCCTCGCGCAGCTCTCTTCCCTATCCGAATCCGCGGAGGCATAACCCATGCTCAAGCAAAGAGTCATAGGCGCGCTGGTACTGCTGGCGCTGATCATCATCTTCGTACCCATGCTCTTCAATCGCCAGGACGACGCCCGCAAGGTAGCGGTCGAGGCGCCGCCCCAGCCGGCCGCGCCCACCGTGCCCAGTACCGAGGTTCAGCCGGTGCAGACGCCCGAGGCGCCGCCGGTGGTGGTGGTGCCGGACGAGCCGGCCAAGCCGCTCGGCAAGCCGCAGACGCCCATCGCCGGTACCTCCGGTCAGGCGCCGGCGCAGAATGCCCCGGTGACGGCGCCGCCGCCCCAGCCTGCCGCGCCGGTCGCCAAGGCGCCTGCCACCCCTGCGCCCGTGGCCAGTGCTCCCGTGGCACCGACGGCTACCCCGGCGCCGGCGGCCAAGCCGGACTCGCGCCTGGGCGCGGCCAACCTGCCCAACAGCTGGTCGGTGCAGCTCGCCAGTCTGTCGTCCCGGCCCAGCGCCGATGCCCTGCAGGCCAAGCTGCGCAGTCAGGGCTACAACGCCTATGTGCGGACCGCCGATGGCATGAATCGCGTCTTCGTCGGACCGGTGATAGAGCGCAGCGAGGCGGATCGCCTGCGCGATCAGCTCAACAAGCAGAATGGCGTCAAGGGTTTCGTCGTACGCTTTCAGCCGGAGCGCGGTTAACCCGGTCACAAGGCTCTGCTAGAATGCAGGGCCTTTTTGTAAGTGGACCTTGCCGTGGGCTTCACCTGGGTGGACTGGGCGATCGTCGCCGTCGTCATTGTTTCCTGCCTGATCAGTCTCAGGCGCGGCTTCGTCAAGGAAGCGTTGTCATTGGCCACCTGGATCGTGGCCGGTGGCGTGGCCTGGGTCTTCGGCGGGGCGCTGTCCAACTACCTGGTCGACTATATTCAGGTGCCTTCCGGGCGGGTGATCGCCGCCTGTGTCATTCTCTTCGTGCTGACGCTGCTGGTCGGTGCCCTGGTGAGCTTCTTGCTTGGCGAATTGATCCGCGTCACCGGATTGTCGGGCACCGATCGCTTTCTCGGCATGGCCTTTGGCGCCGCCCGCGGTGCGCTGTTGATCACTGTGGCCGTGGGCCTGTTGAGCCTGGGGCCGGTCCAGCAGGATGGCTGGTGGCAACAGTCGGTGCTGGTTCCACATTTTCTTTTAGTGGCCGATTGGTCGAAGAATCTGCTGTTGGGCTTTGCCGGCCAATGGCTGGGCGCGACGCCCATGCCCAGTCTGCAACTGCTGCCGCAGCTGGGGCCCAAGGCTCCTTGAACGCTTTTCCAGGCCTCGCACTGCCGGGGTCATCCTGCGATGGTTCGCCGTCGCATCACTTGAAACAGTGGGGTCGCGTCACATGTGTGGCATCGTAGGTATCGTGGGCAAGACTAACGTCAACCAGTCGTTGTACGACGCGCTCACCGTCCTTCAACATCGCGGTCAGGATGCCGCCGGTATCGTCACCAGCCTGGACGGTAAACTCTTCCTGCGCAAAGACAACGGCCTGGTCCGCGATGTCTTCCAGCAGCGGCACATGCAGCACCTGGTCGGCCACATGGGCATCGGCCATGTGCGCTATCCCACCGCCGGCAGCTCCAGCTCCGCCGAGGCGCAGCCTTTCTACGTGAATTCGCCCTATGGCATCACCCTCGCGCACAACGGCAACCTGACCAACGTCGAGCAACTGTCCCGCGAGATCTACGAATCCGATCTGCGCCACGTCAACACCACCTCCGACTCCGAGGTGCTGCTCAACGTCTTCGCCCACGAGCTGGCGGTACGCAACAAGCTGCAGCCCACCGAGGACGACGTCTTCGCCGCGGTTTCCGAGGTTCATGAGCGTTGCCGTGGCGGTTACGCCGTGGTGGCCATGATCACCGGCTATGGCATCGTCGGCTTTCGCGATCCCAACGCCATCCGCCCCATCGTCTTCGGTCAGCGCCACACCGAATACGGCGTGGAGTACATGATCGCCTCCGAGAGCGTCGCCCTCGATGTACTCGGCTTCACCCTGATCCGCGACCTGGAGCCTGGCGAAGCGGTGTACATCACCGAGGACGGGCGTCTCTACACCCGCCAGTGCGCGCAGAATCCGCACTACGCACCCTGCATCTTCGAACACGTCTACCTGGCGCGCCCGGATTCCATCATCGACGGCATCTCGGTCTACAAGGCCCGCCTGCGCATGGGCGAGAAGCTCGCCGAGAAGATCCAGCGCGAGCGGCCCGAGCACGACATCGACGTGGTCATCCCGATTCCGGACACCAGCCGCACCGCGGCGCTGGAGCTGGCCAACCACCTGGGCGTCAAGTTCCGTGAGGGCTTCGTCAAGAACCGCTACATCGGTCGGACCTTCATCATGCCCGGCCAGGCCGCGCGCAAGAAGTCGGTGCGCCAGAAGCTCAACGCCATCGAGCTGGAATTCCGCGGCAAGAACGTGATGCTGGTGGATGACTCCATCGTCCGCGGCACGACCTGCAAGCAGATCATCCAGATGGCCCGCGAAGCCGGCGCCAAGAAGGTCTACTTCTGCTCGGCTGCCCCGGCGGTGCGCTTCCCCAACGTCTACGGCATCGACATGCCCAGCGTGCACGAACTGATCGCCCACGGCCGCACCACCGAGGAGGTCGGCGAGTTGATCGGCGCCGACTGGCTGATCTACCAGGATCTGCAGGACCTGCAGGAAGCCGTGCGTACCCGCAAGGCGCCCAAGGTTGAGCAGTTCGACTGCGCGGTGTTCGATGGCGAGTACATCACCGGCGACGTCGATGCCGCCTATCTGAATCGGATCGAGCAGGCGCGCAACGACGCGGCCAAGGGCAAGCACAAGGCGGTCAGCGCCATCATCGATCTCTACAACGACTAAGGAGCTGCACATGAGCCAAGACTGGGATGCCGGACGCCTGGACAGTGATCTCGAAGGCGCGGCCTTCGAGACCTTGGCGGTGCGGGCAGGGCAGCAGCGCTCGCCTGAAGGCGAGCATGGCGAAGCCCTGTTCCTGACCAGCAGCTATGTGTTCCGGACCGCCGCGGATGCCGCGGCGCGCTTCGCCGGCGAGGTGCCGGGCAACGTCTACTCGCGCTACACCAATCCCACCGTCCGTACCTTCGAGACCCGCATTGCGGCCCTCGAAGGCGCGGAGCAGGCGGTGGCCACCGCCTCGGGCATGTCGGCTATCCTGGCCATGGTCATGAGCCTGTGCAGCGCCGGCGACCATGTGCTGGTCTCGCGCAGCGTGTTCGGCTCCACCATCAGCCTGTTCGAAAAGTACTTCAAGCGCTTCGGTATCGAGGTGGACTATCCGCCGCTGGCCGATCTCGATGCCTGGCAGGCGGCCTGCAAGCCCAATACCCGGCTGTTCTTCGTCGAGTCCCCGTCCAATCCCCTCGCCGAGCTGGTGGACATCGCCGCCCTGGCCGAGATCGCCCATGCCCAGGGCGCGCTGCTGGCGGTCGACAACTGCTTCTGCACCCCGGCGCTGCAAAAGCCGCTGGCGCTGGGTGCCGACATCGTCATCCATTCGGCGACCAAGTACATCGATGGCCAGGGCCGCGGCATGGGCGGCGTGGTCGCTGGCCGTGCCGAACAGATGAAGGAAGTGGTGGGCTTCCTGCGTACCGCCGGACCGACCCTGAGCCCCTTCAACGCCTGGCTGTTCCTCAAGGGCCTGGAGACGCTGAAGATCCGCATGCAGGCTCACAGCCAGACCGCGCTGGAGCTGGCGCGCTGGCTGGAAGGCCAGCCCGGCGTCGAGCGGGTTCACTATGCCGGCCTGCAAAGCCATCCGCAGCATGAGCTGGCCTGCCGTCAGCAGTCAGCCTTTGGCGCCGTGGTGAGCTTCGAGGTGGCCGGTGGGCGCGACGCTGCCTGGCGTTTCATCGATGCCACTCGGATGATTTCCATCACCACCAACCTGGGCGATACCAAGACCACCATCGCCCACCCGGCGACCACCTCGCATGGGCGGCTGTCGCCGGCCGAGCGTGCCAACGCCGGGATCCGCGACAGCCTGATCCGCATCGCCGTGGGTCTCGAAGACCTGGGCGATCTGCGCCAGGACCTGGCCCGCGGACTGGCGGCGCTATGAGTCTGACGTTCGCACCGGTAGAACTGCGCGTCGCCCTGGTCACGGGTGCGGCGCGGGGGATCGGGCTGGGCATCGCCGCCTGGCTGGTGGCCGAAGGCTGGCGGGTAGTGGTGGCCGACATCGAGCAGGAGCGCGGCGCCAAGGTGGCTGCTGCCCTTGGCGAACGCGCCTTGTTCGTCGCCCTGGACGTGGCTGACGAGAGTCAGGTGGAGTCCGCCGTCGCCCAGGTGATCGGCCAGTTCGGGCGGCTGGACGCCCTGGTCAACAATGCCGGTCTCGCCACCGCCCAGGGCCAGCCGCTGGAAAGCCTGGCGCTGGCCGAGTGGCGCAAGGTGCTAGGGGTGAATCTGGACGGCCCCATGCTGATGGCCAAGCATTGCGCGCCCTATCTGCGCGAGCAGCAGGGCGCCATCGTCAACATCGCCTCGACTCGAGCCCGGCAGTCCGAGCCCCACAGCGAGGCCTATGCCGCCAGCAAGGGCGGATTGCTGGCCCTGACCCATGCCCTGGCCATCAGCCTGGGCCCGGAAGTGCGGGTGAATGCCCTCTGCCCGGGTTGGATCGATGCGCGCGATGCCCATGTCCGCGAAGCCGAGCCGCTGTCCGCCACCGACCATGAGCAGCATCCGGTCGGGCGGGTAGGGACGGTGGAAGATGTCGCGGCCTGCGTGGCCTGGTTGCTGAGCGGCAACGCTGGTTTCATCAGCGGTGAGGCTATCACCTTGGACGGCGGCATGACCCGCAAGATGATCTATCGGGAATAGCGCCTCGTAGAAAATAAAATTGGAAAATTCCTTGACGGATCAAGGGGCTACGAGGAGAATGCGCGTCACCCGAAGGGGATGGCTGATTAGCTCAGCTGGGAGAGCACCTGCATCACACGCAGGGGGTCGGCGGTTCGATCCCGTCATCAGCCACCAAACTCTTCGGGAAGTGTTCCGCAAGGTACACGCACTGCGCGGCGGTAGTTCAGTCGGTTAGAATACCGGCCTGTCACGCCGGGGGTCGCGGGTTCGAGTCCCGTCCGCCGCGCCATATGAGTTGTTTTGGGTCCTCTGAACTGCCCGAACGACGCAAGAGAAGCTGCCTTAGGGCAGCTTTTTTTGTGCCTGGAAAAAAGCCGTGCCTACCGTTTGCCAGCAGGCGTCGCGGCAAGCGCGTTTGGCCATGAGCGTCAGGATGTCATGGCCCTCCACCAGGAGGCCGAGGTACAGGAAACCGTCGATGGTCCGCGGCCGGAGAGGAACGACGGCGTTGGCGGCGCTTCGGCGGCTGCTGCAGGGCAGGCCGGTGGCCTCGTGCCGATCGTGAATTCGGCCACCCCCGACCTGAGACCGGCGCGCCACCTCGTTGCTGGCGCTGGACCCCTGGCTGGCGCCTGTAGCGGGATCGATGTCCTCGGCCATCAGGACCTGTTCTCCGACGGCGCTAGCGCGCCGGGGCACCCAACTGGGCCGAGATGCGCGCCGTGGTGGCGAGCATCTGCTCGACGTACTCGGCCTTGAGGTCTTCACGAAAGCGGAAGCAGGGAAAGGAGACGCTCAGGCCGGCGATGACCTGGCCGAAGCGATCGCGGATCGGCGCCGCCAGGCACCTCATGTTGTCTTCGAATTCCTCATGGTCCTCGGCGAAACCCAACGCGCGGACGCGTGCCAGTTCCGTCAGGTAGGCAGCCAGGCTGTCGAGGGTGTTGGGCGTGCGACGGACAAAGGTCTCCTGGGCGAGGATCTGTCGTACCTCGGCCTCCGGCCGCCAGGCCATCAGCACCTTGCCGATCCCGGTGCAATACAGCGGCGCCCGCCGCCCGATACGCGAATACATGCGCAGGGTGTAGCGCGAGTCGAGCTTGTGCACATAGACGATGGCGCCCTCGTCGAAGATGCCGAGGTGGACGGTCTCGCCGGTGAGGTCGTTGAGCAGGCGCATGCCCGATTCGGCTTCGCGGACCAGTTCCAGCTGCGGCAGGGCGCGGGCGCCCAGTTCGAACAGCTTGACGCTCAGGCGGTAGCGGTCCTCGGCATCCTGGACCACATAGCCCAGGGCCTTGAGCGTCTGCAGGAAGCGGTGGACGGTGCTTTTCGACAGGTCCAGCTGCTGCGCCAGCTCCGAGACGCCGCAGTCGTCCTCGCGTTCGCCGAGGGCTTCCAGTACGGCCAGGGTACGTCCGACCGCACTGACCATGTCGTTGCCGAGAGAAGTCGATTTTTCCATGAGACCGCCGGTCGCCTATTTGGTGGAACAGTGTTCCATTCTGATTGACGGATGCGGGAATTGCCAGCAACACTGGGTCCAGCAAAACGGAACACTGTCCCGAAAGTAGCTCGACGACGGTGACCGTCCCCTTCGGTGGCTCAGGTCGCCGGATCGAACAAGAACAATAGCCAGGTCCACAGTCATGATGCCCGTACGCCAGCCGCTGGTTGTCTCTTTGTCTTTTCGCGCTCTGATCAGGCGCGGATCTTCGCCTGTCGCCAGGGTGCAAAGTTCGTCTACGGCCTGGAGCAAGGACGCATGAGCGCGGCCTTCCTAGCGACTCCCATCACCCGCATCGGCCTCATCGGTGAATGCATGGTCGAGTTGCGCAGCCAAATGGATGGCCAGCTGGGCCAGGCCTTTGGCGGCGATACCCTGAATGCTGCTGTCTATCTGCGGCGGCTATTGGGGGGCGACGGGGTGCAGGTGGATTACCTCACCGCGGTGGGCGACGACAGCCTGAGCCAGGCCATGCGCGCCTGCTGGCGTGAGGAGGGCGTAGGGGACGAGCGGGTACGGGTGCTGCCCGGACGTCTGCCGGGCCTCTATCTGATCCAGACCGACGCCGACGGCGAGCGGCGCTTTCTCTACTGGCGCGGCGAGGCGGCGGCGCGTGAGTGTTTCGACGGTGCCGAGGCCCAACCGCTGCTGGCGTCTCTGGCCGAGTATCAGGTGCTCTACCTCAGCGGTATCAGCCTGGCGGTGCTGACCGATACCGGCCGCGAGCGGCTGCTGGAGGCTCTGCGCCAGGCTCGTGCCGCCGGCACCCGCATCGTCTTCGACAACAACTACCGGCCGCGGTTGTGGCCGAGTGTCCAGGCCGCGCGCACGGCCTATCACCGGCTGTTGCAACTGACCGATCTGGCGCTGGTGACCTGGGAAGACGATGCCGCCCTGTTCGGTTTCGCCGACGAGGCGGCGCTGTTCGCCCAGTACGCCGAGTGGGGCGTGGCCGAGGTAGCGCTCAAGCGCGGCGCACGCAGCTGCCTGCTGCAGAACCGCCAAGGACGCCAGGAAGTGGCCGGCGAAGCGGTGGCCCGGGTGGTCGATACCACGGCCGCCGGGGACTCCTTCAGCGCCGCCTACCTGGCCTGCCGCCTTCAGGAGGGAGCGCCCGCAGTGGCCGCCTCCTGGGGCCATCGCCTGGCGGCCACGGTCATCCAGCATCCCGGCGCGCTCATCTCGCGCGCGGCCATGCCGGCCATGCCGCCCCTGTTTCTTTCTCTCACTGCCCAGGCCTGAAGCCATGAAGATCACTGAAGCCCGCGTCATCGTCACCTGTCCCGGTCGCAATCTGGTCACGCTCAAGATCGTCACCGACGAAGGCCTCCATGGCCTGGGTGACGCCACCCTCAATGGCCGCGAGCTGGCGGTCGTCGCCTACCTGGAGGAGCACGTGCTGCCGGCGCTGATCGGTCGTGACGCCCACCGCATCGAAGACATCTGGCAGTACCTCTATCGCGGTGCCTACTGGCGGCGCGGACCGGTGACCATGACCGCCATCGCCGCGGTGGACGTGGCGCTCTGGGATCTCAAGGCCAAGGCCGCTGGTATGCCGCTGTACCAGCTGCTCGGCGGCAAGAGCCGCGAGCGGGTGATGGTCTATGGCCATGCCACCGGCAAGGACATCGAGAGCTGCCTGGACGAAGTGGCCCGCCATGTCGAGCAGGGCTATCGCGCGGTGCGGGTGCAGTGCGGGGTGCCGGGCATACCCACCACCTATGGCGTGGCCAAGCGCGAGGGCGAGCGCTACGAACCGGCCGACAGCGACCTGCCGGCCGAGCACGTCTGGGACACCGCCAAGTACCTCAATCACGTGCCCAAGCTGTTCGCCGCGGTGCGCGAGCGCTTCGGCGACGACCTGCACCTGCTGCACGACGTGCACCACCGGCTGACGCCCATCGAAGCGGGGCGGCTGGGCAAGAGGGTCGAGGAATACAACCTGTTCTGGCTGGAGGACTGCACCCCGGCGGAAAACCAGGAAGCCTTCCGGCTGATCCGCCAGCACACCACCACGCCGCTGGCGGTGGGCGAGGTGTTCAACTCCATCCACGACTGCCGTGAGCTGATCCAGGAGCAGCTGATCGACTACATCCGCGCCACCCTGGTGCATGCCGGCGGCATCACCCACATGAGGCGCATCGCCGACCTGGCGGCGCTCTACCAGGTGCGCACCGGCTTCCATGGCGCTACCGACCTGTCGCCGGTGTGCATGGGCGCGGCGCTGCACTTCGACACCTGGGTACCCAACTTCGGCATCCAGGAGCACATGCCCCACGAGGCGCGCATCGACGAGGTCTTTCCCCATGCCTATCGCTTCGAGGACGGCCATTTCACCCCGGGCGAGGTGCCCGGCCACGGCGTGGACATCGACGAGGACCTCGCCGCCCGTTATCCCTACAAACGCGCCAGCCTGCCGGTGAACCGGCTGGTGGACGGCACCCTGTGGCATTGGTGAGCGAGGAATCCAGGATGAAAGCCTTTCAGGTCAGAGCACCCCACGAATTCAGCATCGAAGAGGTCGCGGTGCCCGCGCTGGCGCCCGGTGAGGTCCGGGTCGGGGTGGCCTATGCCGGCATCTGCGGCTCGGACATGCACATCATCCACGGCCAGAACGCCTTCGTGCGCTTTCCCCGCGTCACCGGCCACGAATTCGCCGGCGTGGTGCGCGAGGTGGGCGAGGGCGTCAGCGGCCTGGCGGTGGGCGACCCGGTCTGCGTCGATCCGGTGATCGCCTGCGGCAGCTGCTATCCCTGCCGCATCGGCCGCCCCAACGTCTGCAGTCGCCTGCAGGTGCTGGGTGTGCATCGTGATGGCGGCTTCAGCGAAGAGGTCTGCGTGCCCGCGGCCAATGCCCATCGCCTGCCGCCCGGTTTGCCGCTGGCCCAGGCCGCGCTGGTCGAGCCCTACAGCATCGCCCTCAATGTGCTGGAGCGGATGCAGGTCTTTCCCGGCGATTCATTGCTGATCTATGGCGCCGGGGTGATCGGCCTGACCCTGGTGCAGATGGCCAGGGCGCTGGGCATCGCCGACATCACCGTGACCGATGTGCTGGACGATCGCCTGGCCACCGCCCGTGCCCTGGGCGCGACCCGCACTCTCAATGGCCGCGATACCGATGTCGAGGCGGCGCTGCGCGAGGCCACCGGCGGCGAGGGCGTGCCCCTGATCGTCGACGCCGCCTGCCATCCGGCCTTGCTTCCGGAGATCGTCCGCCTGGCCTCGCCGGCCGGGCGCATCGGCCTGCTGGGCTTCAGCGCCACGCCCAGCGAGCTGGTGCAGCTGGAGATCATCAAGAAGGAACTGACCCTGGTGGGCTCGCGGCTCAACAACGGGCGCTTCCCGCGGGTCATCGAGCTGCTGGCGGCGGGCAAGCTGGATGCCGCGGCGCTGATCAGCCATCAGGTGGCCAGCCAGGAGATGCCGAGCGCCATCGAGCTGATCGAAAGGCACCCCGAGCAGACGCGCAAGGTGCTGGTGCAGTGGGGCGGCAACGTCTGAAAAATCCGACTCCCCCTGGGGAGTTCTCTTATGCCTTACCGAATAAAGACAATGAGCGGGAGGTAACAAATGGCTGGACAAGGTCGTGGGCTGGTACTCGTCATGCTGTTCCTGGCGGGAGTCGTCAACTATCTGGATCGCTCGGCGCTGTCGGTGGCGGCGCCATTGATCCAGAAGGACTTCGCGCTGAGCGCCGGCGAGATGGGGCTGCTGTTCAGCGCCTTCTTCGTCGGCTATGCGGCGTTCAACTTCATTGGCGGCTGGGCCGCCGATCGCTATGGCGCCAAGACCACGCTGCTGCTGGCCATGGTGCTCTGGTCGGCGTTCAGTGGCCTGACGGTGCTGGCCTCGGGCTTCGCCGCGCTGATCGTGATCCGGGTGCTGTTCGGCATGGCCGAGGGGCCCTTGAGCGTCTCCACCAGCAAGATGGTCAACAACTGGTACGCGCCCCATAACCGGGGTCGCACCCTGGGCCTGTCGATGTCGGGCACCCCTTTGGGCGGGGCCATCTCCGGCCCCATCGTCGGGGTGATCGCCGTGGCCTACGGCTGGAAGGTGTCCTTTATCGTCATCATGCTGATCGGCTTCGTCTGGGCCGTGGTCTGGTACCTCTGGATCAAGGACAAGCCGACCGGCCAGTTGGCCGCCGACATCGCCGCCGAGGAGCGCGCCGTGGCCGTGGTGGATACCGAGGTGCGGCCGCTCAAGTACTATCTGCGCCAGCCCACGGTGCTGTTCACCGCCCTGGCGTTCTTTGCCTACAACTACACCCTGTTCTTCTTCCTGACCTGGTTTCCCAGCTACCTGATCCAGGCCTACGGCCTCAACGTGAAGGACATGAGCATCGCCACGGTGATCCCCTGGGTGCTGGGCTTCATCGGCCTGGCGGTGGGCGGCTATCTGTCCGACTGGGTGTTCCGCAAGACCGGCCGGCTGATGTTCTCGCGCAAGGTGGTGCTGGTGACCTGTCTGCTGGCCTGTGCCCTGTGTATCGCCGTGGCTGGCCTGGTCAGCACCCTCTATGCGGCCGTGGCGCTGGTGGCGCTCTCGGTGTTCTTCCTCTATCTGACCGGCGCCATCTACTGGGCGATCATCCAGGACACGGTGCCGGCGGCGCGGGTCGGCGGGGTGAGCGGCTTCATGCACTTCCTGGCCAACACCTCGGGCATCATCGGCCCGGCGGTGACCGGCTACCTGGTGCAGTTCACCGGGGCCTTCACCAGCGCCTTCCTGCTGGCCGGCGCCCTGACCGTGATCGGCTCGCTGTGCGTGGCGCGCTTCGTCAAGCCGCTGGCCGAGCGGCCGGCGAGCGCACCGACCGAGCTGGCCGCGGGAGGCACCCGATGAGCGACTTCGAACGGATCCCCTCGCGCTATCCGGCGCCGGCCATCGGTATCGTCCACCTGGGACTGGGCGCCTTCCACCGTGCTCACCAGGCGGTCTACCTGGAACGCAACCTGGCTCGCCATGGTGGTGGTGCCTGGGGCCTGAGCAGCGCCAACCTGAGGTCGGGGCGGGCGCTGGTGGAGACCCTGCGCGCTCAGCAGGGTCGCTATCACGTGGCCGAGTACCGCAACCGGCGCGAAGGGGTGCTGCGCGAGATCGGCGCCCTGCGCGAGGTGCTCTATGCCGGTGACGGCGGTGCCGAGCGCGAGGCCCTGCTGGCGCGGCTGGCCGATCCCGGGGTGCGCATCGTCACCCTGACGGTGACGGAAAAGGGTTACTGCCTGAGTCCCGCCAGCGGTGCCCTGCGGCGCGACGATCCCGGCATCGTCCACGACCTCGCCGAACCGCGGGCGCCGCGCACCCCACCGGGGCTGCTGGTGGAAGGCCTGCGCCGCCGGCGTGCCGCGGGTATCGCACCCTTCACCGTGCTCTGCTGCGACAACATGCCCGACAACGGCCAGCGGACCCGCCAGGCGGTGGTGTCCCTCGCCGAGGCCCAGGACGCGGGCCTGGCGGCCTGGATCGCCACCGAGGTGGCCTTTCCCTGCAGCATGGTGGATCGCATCGTGCCGGCCATGGACGAGGCCGCCTTCGCGCGCTTGCGCGACCTTGGCTGTGACGATCCCGCTGCGGTGGTGGGTGAGGCGTTCAGCCAGTGGGTGATCGAGGATCGCTTTCCCCAGGGACGCCCGGACTGGGAGCACGAAGGGGTGCAGATGGTGGCGGACGTCCGCCCCTTCGAGACCATGAAGTTGCGCCTGCTCAATGGCAGCCATTCGCTGCTGGCCTATGTGGGCAGCCTGGCCGGCCACGGCACCGTGGCCGAGGCCATGGCCGACCGTCAGCTGGCCGCTCTGGTGCACCGCTACATGAGTCGCGAGGCGGCGCCAACCCTGGACATGCCCGATGGTGTCGATCTCGACGCCTATGCCGAAGCCCTGGTCGCACGCTTTCGCAACGATGCCCTGCAGCACCGGCTGCGCCAGATCGCCATGGATGGCTCGCAAAAGCTGCCCCAGCGCTGGCTGCTGGGAGCCCAGCGGCTGCTGGAGCAGGGCGGTGATTTCTCCTGTACCGCCCTCGGCGTGGCGGCCTGGATTCACTTTGGTGACGCCGAGGGCGAGGCCCTGGACGATCCCCTGCGCGCCACCCTGGCCGCCTTGCCTAAGGGCGTGGCGCGGGTCGATGCCGTCCTGGCGCTAGCCGAGGTCTTTCCGCCAGCGTTGGCCGAGCAGGCCGCCTTCCGCGAAGCGGTGCAGCAGGCCCATCGGCGCATCGCCGAGGCGGGCATAGGCGCGGCCATCGCCGACTTGACCGATCAAGGAGTCTGACATGGAACATACCTGGCGCTGGTTCGGCCCGCGCGATCCCATCTCCCTCGCCGATATCCGCCAGACCGGTGCCACCGGCATCGTCACGGCGCTGCACGAGATTCCCAATGGCGAGGTCTGGCCGGTAGCGGCCATCGCCGAGCGCAAGGCGCTGATCGAGGCGGCGGGTCTGAGCTGGTCGGTGGTGGAAAGCATCCCGGTGCACGAAGACATCAAGCGTGGCCTGCCGGGGCGCGAGCGCTACCTGGACAACTACCGGCAGAGCCTGCGCAACCTCGCCCAGTGCGGCATCGACGTGGTCTGCTACAACTTCATGCCGGTGCTGGACTGGACCCGTACCCAGCTGGCGCACCGGCTGCCCGACGGCGGCTGGGCGCTGAGATTCGATCAGGACGCCTTCGCCGCCTTCGACCTCTGCATCCTGCAGCGGGACGGGGCCGAAGCGGACTACTCCGCCGCGGAGATCGAACGCGCGCGCCGCTATCACGACGGTCTCGACGCGGCCGGTCGCGAAGAGCTGGTACGCACCCTGATCGCCGGGCTGCCCGGTGCCGAGGAAGGCTATTCGGTCGCCAACCTCCGACAGTTGCTGGCCACCTATGCCGGGATCGACGCCGCGCGCCTGCGCGAGCACCTGGCGGTCTTCCTGCAGGCCGTGGTGCCGGTGGCGGAGGAGGTGGGGATCCGCCTGGGGGTGCATCCGGACGATCCACCCCGGCCGCTGCTGGGATTGCCGCGCGTGGTCTCCACCGCTGCCGACGCCCAGTGGCTACTGGAGGCGGTGCCCAGCCCCGCCAACGGCCTGACCTTCTGCACCGGCTCCTATGGCGTGCGCGCCGACAACGACCTGGTAGCCATGGCCCGCCAGTTCGCCCCGCGCATTCACTTCGTCCACCTGCGGGCGACCCGCCGCGAGGCAGATCCACGCAGCTTCCATGAGGCCCATCATCTGGACGGCGACGTGGACATGGTCGGGGTGATCCGGGAATTGGTGCGCGAGGAGCATCGCCGCGAACGCGAAGGCGGGGCGCGCCTGCCGATGCGACCGGATCACGGTCACCAACTGCTGGATGATCAGGGTCGACGGACCAATCCAGGTTACTCGCTGATTGGCCGGCTCAAGGGCCTGGCCGAATTGCGCGGCGTAGAACAGGCTGTGCGTCGTCTGGAAGAGGAGAAACACTGATGTTGACCATCGTCTGTCAGGAGCCCGGTCTGCTGCGCGCCGAGCAGCGGGAGAAGCCCCCGCGTCGCCCGGGCGAAACCCTGGTGCGCATCGAGCGGGTCGGGGTGTGCGGCACCGACCTGCACATCTTTTCCGGCAATCAGCCCTACCTGAATTATCCGCGGGTCATGGGCCACGAGATCTCCGCCACGGTGACCGAGACCGAAGCCGACTCGGGCCTCGCCGAGGGCGACCTGGTCTATGTGATGCCCTATTTGTCCTGTGGCGATTGTGTGGCCTGCCGCCAGGGTAAGACCAACTGCTGCACCCGCATCCAGGTCCTGGGCGTGCATTGCGATGGCGCCATGACCGGTTACCTGAGTCTGCCCCACAGCGCGCTGTTCCGTGCGGATGGCCTGGATGCCGATCAGGCGGCCATGGTGGAGTTTCTCGCCATTGGCGCCCATGCGGTGCGGCGCAGTGTGGTAGCCGCTGAGCAGCAGGTGCTGGTGGTGGGCGCCGGTCCCATCGGCATGGCGGTGGCACTGTTCGCCCACCTGCGCGGGGCGCGGGTGACGGTGCTGGACGGCCGTACCGATCGCCTGGCCTTCTGCGCCGAGCATCTTGGGGTGCAGGCCACGGTCGCGCTTGGCGAGGACGACGAGGCGCGCCTGCGCGAGCTCACCGGCGGCGATTTCTTCGACGTGGTGTTCGACGCCACCGGTAATCCCCGTGCCATGGAGCGCGGCTTCGCCTTCATTGCCCATGGCGGCAAGTACGTGCTGGTGTCCATCGTCCAGGGCAACCTGAGCTTTGCCGATCCGGAATTTCACAAGCGCGAGGCGACCCTGCTCGGTAGCCGCAACGCCACTGCCGAGGATTTCCGCCACGTGCACGATTGTCTCCGACGCGGGCTGGTACCCACCCAGGCATTGAATACCCACCGACTGCGCCTGGAGGAGGTGCCCGAGGCTTTCCCACCCTTGCTCGATCCTGCCGAGGGTGTGGTCAAGGCCCTCATCGAATGCTGAAGCGGAGACGGACATGGAACTGATCACCCGCAGCGGCGCCGCGGCGGCCGCCCGCGCCACCCTGCGTCTGCATCCCCAGGATGATGTGCTCATCGCCCGCCAGCCACTGGTGCCGGGCCTGGAACTGCCGGAGGAAGGGGTGCAGGTTCGCGAACCTGTGCCTGCCGGTCACAAGGTCGCCGTGCGCCCTATAGCGGTGGGCGAGCCGGTACGACGCTATGGTCAGATCATCGGCTTCGCCCGCGAGGCCATCGCCGCCGGCAGCCACGTCCACGTGCACAACCTAGCCATGGGCGACTTCACCCGGGAGCATGCCTTTGGTATCGAGGCCCGTGGCGCACCAGCGCCCATCGAGCGCAGTTTCCTGGGGATCGTCCGGCCGGACGGGCGGGTAGCGACCCGCAACTACATCGGCATCCTCACCTCGGTGAACTGCTCGGCGACGGTGGCGCGAGCCGTGGCCGACCACTTTCGGCGTGACGTCCACCCCGAGGCGCTGCAGCCCTATCCCCATGTCGACGGCGTGGTAGCCCTGACCCATGGCGTCGGTTGTGGCATCGATACCCAGGGAGAGGGCATGGCGGTGCTGCGTCGCACCCTGGGCGGCTACGCGGCCCATGCCAATTTCGCCGCCGTGCTGTTCATCGGCCTGGGCTGCGAGGCCAACCAGATCCCCACGCTGCTGGCTGACCAGGGTCTCGCCGAGCATGCGGGGCTGTGCAGCCTCAACATCCAGGACAGCGGCGGTACCACCGCCACCGTTGCTCGCGGCATTGAAGCCGTAAAAGCCCTGTTGCCTGCGGCCAACGAGGTGGAGCGCGAACCGGTCAGCGCCCGGCATCTGATCCTTGGTCTGCAATGCGGCGGATCGGACGGCTATTCAGGCATCAGTGCCAACCCGGCGCTGGGCCGCGCGGTGGATCTGCTGGTGGCCGCCGGCGGCACCGCGATCCTTTCGGAAACCCCGGAGATCTACGGCGCCGAACACCTGCTCACCCGACGCGCCGCCAGCCCGGCGGTAGGCGAGCGACTGGTGGAGCGCATCCGCTGGTGGGAGGACTATTGCGCCCGTGCGGGCGCCAGCCTGGACAACAATCCGTCGGCGGGCAACAAGGCGGGTGGCCTGACCACCATCCTGGAGAAATCCCTCGGCGCGGTGATCAAGGCCGGCTCCACCGATCTCATGGCGGTCTACGGCTATGCCGAACCGGTGCGCAGCCCCGGTCTGGTGTTCATGGACACCCCCGGCTACGACCCGGTCTCGGCCACCGGTCAGGTGGCGGGCGGCGCCAACCTCATCGCCTTCACCACCGGGCGCGGTTCCGCCTATGGCTGTGCACCGACGCCATCGCTCAAGATCGCCACCAACACCCGCCTGTGGGAGAGTCAGCGCGACGATATGGACGTGGATTGCGGCGGCCTGGTGGACGGCAGCACCACCCTGGAAGAGCGCGGCGCCTTCATCTTCGAACGCCTGCTGGCACTGGCCTCGGGTGAGCGCAGTCGCAGCGAGTTGCATGGCTATGGGCAGAACGAGTTCGTGCCCTGGCAACTGGGTGCCACGACCTGAGAGCAGCCTATGGGGGCGGTGGTCACATCGACGTGACCCAGGTGCGGCTCGGGGCTGCACGGGTCAATCAGGCGAACGGCAACGGCCGCCCCGGTCCTGCTGACTGGGGCGCCTGTCAGGTCGCGCGCCGTCGGGAGCCGTGTCCCGGATCAGGCGCGGAGCTGCCGTCAGGCCGAGGCGTCATCCACCGGAGCGGCGACGGCTGCGGCCGCTTCACCCTCGGCGGGCGCGGCGGTTTCCGCCTTGGCCTTGGCCTGCTCACGGCGGGCCTGGGCGCGCTGGCGGCGTGCCTGCTGCTTGGCATAGACCGCCTGGGACGCGGTCACGGTGCCGGCCGGCTGGCCATCCAGATCCAGGCGCGGGGCATTTTCGGTCATGGCCGCCCAGTAGCGGGTGCCGCGACACCAGGTGGCGATCGACTGCTTGAGCTGGTCACCGGTGATGCCCAGGCGCTCCAGGTGCTGCTCGGCGTCCTTGAGGATGCCTTCCTTGAGCGGCACCTTGGGTGCGGGATTGACCGGGAAGGCCAGCGGGAAGTGCTTTTGCAGCCGGCGGATGCCTTCGACCACCGGATCCTGCTCGCGGGGCTTCTGCTCGCGGGGCTTGGCTTTCGGTGAAGGTCTCCGCGCCGGCCGCTCATTGCTCTCGGTCTTTACCTGCGCTTTTTCGGCCCGCAGGCGGTCGCGTAGTTCAGCTAGTTGCTCAAAGCCCATCGTTCAGCTCACCGCTCCAAATAGAATTCACGTGCAAGGGTAACCCATGCCGGGCTTGGACCGCGCCGATTGCAGATTGGCACGGCCAAGGCTGGCGGTCCGTCATTCTAAGGGGTGGTTCGCCACTCGTGCATCCTTGGAAGCGTCATTCCCGGCGGATGGTGTGCCCTGCTGGGCGTTTTCCGGGTCCTGTACGAAAGTCGCCGAGCGAAGGGGAGGCGAGGCGAAAAAGGCTGAGGAAGCGCAGTTTACGTGCGGTAAATGAGCATTTCGAAGCGTTTTTCAACGAAGCATCGCCAATGCGCAGGCACTTCTCGTACTGGGCCTAGCCGCCTCCGGTCAGGCGCGACACCCATTGCGCCAGCCGCAGCTTGAACGGCGAATAGGGCGGCAACAGCAGACGAACGGCCAGCAGCGGACCGGCGGCGAGCACGCTACGCTCGTGGGAAAAGGTGCGAAAACCCGCCTGGCCATGGGCGCTGCCGCTGCCGGAGTGATTGACACCGCCAAAGGGCAGGTGCAGCTGGGTGTACTGCTGCATGCACAGATTCAGGCCGACGCTACCGGAGCTGGTGCGGGCGACGACCCGCCGCTGCACCGCGCGATCGCGACTCCAGAGATAGAGCGCCAGGGGCTTGGGGCCGGCGTCGATGCGCTGCAGGACCTCCTCCAGATCGTCGTAGGCGATCACCGGCAAGAGCGGACCGAAGAGTTCCTGGCTGTCCAGGGGGCTGTCGATGGCCGAGCAGTCCAGCAGGGTCGGTGCGAGATAGCATCCTGCCGCATCGTGCGCGCCGCCGTGGATCAACCGCGCGCCGGCGGCCTGGGCCTGGTCGAGCAGCCCGATCAGCTGGCTGGCGTGGCGCTCGTGAATGAGCCGGGCGTAGTCGGGGCTGGCGGCGGCGTCCCTGCCGTAGCGCTGCACCAGCAGGGCGCGACAGCGCTCCTCGAACGCTGGCAGCAGGTGGCGGGCGACGAAGACATGATCCGGCGCGATGCAGGATTGGCCGGCATTGAGGAATTTGCCCCAGAGCAACAGCTCGGCGGCGGCGTTCAGGTCAGCACTGGCGTCGATGATCGCCGGCGACTTGCCGCCCAGTTCCAGGGTCACCGAGGCCAGGTGGCGGGCGGCAGCCTGCATCACCAGGCGGCCCACGGCCGTGGAGCCGGTAAAGAAAAAGTGATCGAAGGGCAGCGCCAAGAGCGCCTCGGCGGTGGCGACGTCACCTTCGCAAAAGGCCACGCTGTCCGGGGTGAAGGCCTCGGCCAGCAGGTCGCGCAGCACCGCATTGACCGCCGGGGTGAATTCCGAGGGCTTGAGCATCACGGTGTTGCCGGCCGCCAGCGCCGACACCAGCGGGCCGAGCAGGGTGGAGACCGGATAGTTCCAGGGGCCGATGATCAGGCAGCGCCCGCGCGGCTGGCTATGGATGTGCGCCGGGCAACCCAGGGAGGCCAGGGTCGGTCGCACCCGCCGTGGCTTCATCCAGCGCCGCAGGTGGCGCCGCGCGTGCTGGATCTCTTCCAGCACCGGCATGATCTCGGAAAGCTCCACTTCCACCTCGGGCTTGCCGAAATCCTGGCGAAAGGCCGCATAGAGCGCTCCGCGCCGGGCCACCAGGGCGCCATGCAGGCGGTGCAGCAAAGCCAGGCGCTCGGCGGCGGTGGAGTCGCGCAGAGCCAGGGCGCGCGGTCCCTGGGCGGTGAACAGCAGGTGCAGGGTGTCGATGTCGGCCTGGGCGGGAGCGGGATCGGGCAAAGGCGCGTTCATGGCGGCAGTCCGCAGGGGGCAGGGAGGGGGCGACTCGGAGACGACGGCAGTATTCAGCCTGGACGCGGCCAGCGCCAGCCGCACCGAGTTCGAGCAGGGCCAGCAAGGCGCTGGTCTGATCGCGGTGCCCTGCAACCAGAGCCTGCCGCACCCTGGCGGCCATGCTCAGCGGTCATCTGGGGCGCCTGCGCGACGGCTGAATCTTTCGCCGGCCGGTGCAGGCATCCGGCCATGGCCTGATTCAGAATCCAGGGCTTCCCGCCGCTGCCGAGGCCGTCATGCCTGACCTGGATATCAGTCGCTTTATCGCCGCCTGGCCCACTCTGGGCCTGGCGGCCATGCAGCCTTGGACGATCACTAGCGCCTGCGAGTACCACGTCCGGGCGCTGCTGGCGCGGCTCGGTCCCGGCTATCGCCGCGAGGGCGACAACGCCATCCACGAGACGGCGGTGGTGGAGCCCGGTGCCGTGCTCAAGGGGCCGGTCATCGTCGGTCCCGGCACCCTGGTGGCCACGGGCGCTTATCTGCGCGGGGGCGTCCACCTCGGCAGCCACTGCGTGGTAGGCCCGGCCTGCGAGCTGAAGAGCAGCCTGCTGCTGGACGACAGCAAGCTCGCCCACTTCAACTTCGTCGGGGATTCGCTGATCGGCAGCGGGGTGAATCTGGAGGCGGGTGCCATCGTCGCCAACTACCGCAACGAAAGTGACGGCGCGCTCATCCGCATCCGCCTCGGTGACCAGGTGATCGACACCGGGGTGGTCAAGTTCGGTGCCCTGATCGGCGACGGTTGTCGTCTAGGCGCCAATGCGGTCATCGCGCCGGGTGCCCTGCTGCTGCCAGGCACCCGGGTCGCGCGGCTGGAGCTGATCGACCAGGGGTGCCGGACGCCGCCGCGGACGCGGCGGCCTCTCAGTCGGCGAGATAGGCGTCGGTGGCTTCCAGGGTCGCATAGGCGAAGGCCAGCGCCGCCATCAGGGCGGCATGTACCTGGGCCGCCGGCACCCTGACGCCCCCGAACTCCAGATCCAGGGTGGCGCAGGCGTCGTGGATCACGATCACGGCGTACCCCATGTCGGCTGCGGCGCGCACGCCGGCATCGATACACATATGGCTCATGGCACCCACCACCACCAGCGACTCGATACCGCGTTGGTCCAGCAGTTGTTTCAGGTTGGTTTCGCGAAAGGCGTTGGGATAGTGCTTCACCACCACCGGCTCGCCGGCCTGGGGCACGACGGCGGCCTGGATCTCGATGCCGTCGCTGCCGGGCACGAAGATCGGCGCCTCGGCGCTGAGCGATTGATGCTGCACATGGATCACCGGAACGCCCTGGTCACGGGCGTGGGCGATGATCCGCGCGGCGTTGGCGACCGCGGCCTCGATACCACTGAGGGGCAGTTTGCCGGTAGGGAGGTATTCGTTCTGCAGATCGATGACGACGACGGCGTGCTTGCTCATGTCCAGCTCCTCGGAAGATGCTTCGGCTTTCAGGTCCGGCCATGATTGGCCAGCCCCGCCTGCCGGCGAAGGGGCGCGGCCGACAACTTCAGGGGTGCCAGCGACACATGCACGATCAACCGCCGATCGAACTCGGTCTGCTGCTCTATCCGGGTGTGCAACTGGCGACGGTGCACGGCCTCACCGATCTGTTCGAGATCGCCGGACGCTTCACGGGAACGGCGGAGGATGCCGAGCGGCCCCGCTTGCGGGTCAGCCACTGGCGGCTGGAGGAGGGCGACGCGGCGCCCAGGCGGGTGTACGACTCCTTGCCCGTAGCGAGCGGCTCATCCAACGTGCTGATCCTGCCGCCCAGTCTGGCGGAGCCGATCACACCGGCTGCGGCCGCGCCCTATCGTGACTGGCTGCGCCAGCAGCATGGCGCGGGCGTGCGTCTGGCCTCGATCTGCGCCGGCGCCTTTCTGCTGGCGGAAACCGGTCTGCTCGACGGCCGCACCGCCACCACCCACTGGCTCCATGTCGAGCGCTTCGCCGCCCGTTTCCCTAGGGTGAGTCTGGACGCTGATCAACTGCTCATCGATGGCGAGGACCTCGTCACCGCAGGCGGTCTCATGGCCTGGACCGACCTCGGCCTGCGCCTGGTCGATCGCTACCTGGGCGCCAAGCGCATGCTCGACACCGCGCGCATCCTGGTCATCGACCCGCCGGGGCGACAGCAGCGTTACTACAGCGCCTTTTCGCCGCGCCTGAGCCATGGCGACAGCGCCGTCCTCGCCGTGCAGGAGTGGCTGCAGGAAACCGGCGCCCAGGACCTCGGCCTGGACACCCTGGCCCAGCGCGCCGGACTCGAACCGCGCACCTTGCTGCGCCGCTTTCGCCAGGCCACCGGCATGACCACCACCGCTTACGGCCAGCAGGTGCGCGTCGGGCGCGCCCGGGAATTGCTGCAGACCAGCCGGCTGCCCCTCGAACGGGTCGCCTGGGAGGTGGGCTACAGCGATCCGGGGGCTTTCAGAAAGGTGTTCACCCGCGTCGTGGGGCTGAGCCCGGGAGATTATCGGCGGCGGTTCGGGGGTGTTGCGGGCGGGCGGTGAGGCCTGGGCATGTCATGCCGCCAAAAGAGGTGTGCGGTCTGGTCTCGTCGGTTGGATCCAGGAGAGACGTTCCAGCCACGCCTTCGGGCTGTCCCTCGGGCAACAGTTGTCTGCCGAGGTGTCTGGTCAGCGACTTCAAGATGCCCGGGTTTTAATATAAATCACTGATAAGTTTTGATTTTTCGCCGATGGCATAGCTCGTGCTCCAGCTCGGGGGTCACCTCCAAGGGAGTCCCTGCATGGCCGTCGCCACCTCGCACAATACCGTTCCCCGTGCCGTACCCGAACGTCCTGCCACGCGCTTGCGCGACGCCGCCGAGGCACTCGATGCCGCGGCTGCCCTGGCGGAGGATTTCGCTCGCGATGCGCTCAGTCGTGACCAGGAGCGACGCCTGCCCTGGGCCGAGATCGAGCGCTTCTCGGCCAGTGGTCTCTGGGCCATCACCGTACCGCGGTCGTTCGGCGGCGCGGGGGTGGGATTCGGCACCGTCGCCGAAGTCATCGCCCGTATCTCCGCGGCCGATCCCTCTCTGGGCCAGCTACCGCAGAATCATCTGGGCGTGGTCAACAACCTGCTGCTGACCGGCAGCCCGGACCAGCAGCGCCACTACCTCGGCCTGGTGCTCCAGGGCTATCGCTTCGGCAATGCCTTCTCCGAGGCGCGCAGCAAGACCGTCACCCAGTTCGAGACGCGTATCCGCTTCACTGGGGATACCGCCTGGATCGATGGGGAGAAGGCCTATTGCACCGGTGCCCTCTTTGCGCACGTGGTTCCCACGGTGGCACTGGACGAGGAGGGCCTGGCCCATCTCGCGCTGGTGCCGCGCGATGCCGGCGGCCTGACGGTGATCGACGACTGGGACGGCTTCGGCCAGCGAACCACCGCCAGCGGTCGGGTGCAGCTCAAGGGCGTCAGTGTCCGGCGCAGCGCGGTATTGCCCGCCTGGAAGGCGTTCGAGCGGCCGACGGCGGATGGTCCGGTCTCCCAGATCATCCAGGCGGCAGTGGACGTCGGCATCGCCCGCGGCGCCTTCGCTGCCGCCCTGGCCGCCACCCGGCTGGCGCGGCCGTGGACCGACAGCGGGCTCGCGCATAGCTGGCAAGACCCACTGAGCCAGGTGCTGATCGGTGACCTGAGCTGGCGTCTGGCCGCCGCCGAGGCCTTGCTGGAAGAAGCCGGCGTGGCCGTCGACCGGGCGCTGGCGGAGCCGTCCGCGGCCAGCGTCGCCGAGGCTTCGGTAGTGGTGGGACAGGCCAAGGTCGCCTCCACCGAGATCGCCCTGGCCGCCGCCAATCGCCTCTGCGAACTGGGCGGCACCCGCAGCGTCTCGGCGCGTTTCGGCCACGACCGCCACTGGCGCAATGCCCGCACCCACACGCTGCACGATCCGGTGCGCTGGAAGTACCACCTGATCGGCAACTATCTGCTCAACGGCGTCGAGCCGCCGCGTCACGCCTGGAACTGATGCCATGACCGATCTCGCCCTTGTCACCCACGAAGAACTGACCTTCGCCGAACACCTCCTCCAGCAACTGCGACACGAACTGCCGAAGGACTCGCGCGCCCAGGACCCGCTGGTGATCGCCGCGGTCGGCGATCTCCAGGTGCGCCTGGCCGCGGCGCGCGCCTTGCAACGTGCCAGCGCCGCCGAGGACGGACCGGTACGGCAGATCCAGGCCCGCCTGGCCGCCGACAGTGCCCGCCAGCTAGCCGCCGACCTGCAGCGGGAATGGCTGGCAGAAACCGTCGCGCACCGCTCAGCCGGCCCGGCCTCCCGTGACCTCAAGCGCCTCTTGGGCGAGCACCACCTGACCATCAGCGACTGAAAAGAAAGGATTCCCATGGCCCTTCGTACCCTGTTCCGTGCCCTCCTGCTGTTGCCGCTGTTGGCTACCACCGCCCTCGCGTTTGCGGATGAGGTGCCCTCGCTGGCCGGCAAGCGCATCGCCATCAGCATGACCGGCACCAGCCACTACTTCGATCTCAAGGCCTTCCAGGCCCAGGTGGAAGAGGTCAAGCGGCTGGGCGGCACGCCCATCACCCTGGACGCCGGCCGTAACGACAAGAACCTGGTGACCCAGCTGCAGACCCTGGTGACCCAGAAACCGGATGCGGTGATCCAGACCCTCGGTACCCTGAGCGTGATAGACCCCTGGCTGAAACGCATCCAGGCGGCCGGCATCCCGCTGTTCACCATCGATGCGCCGTCCCGGTACAGCCTCAACAACACCACCTCCGACAACGCCGCGGCCGGGCGTGAACTGGCCGAGCAACTGGCCAAGGACACCGGTGGCCAGGGCGACATCCTGGTCTTCAACGGCTTCCAGGGCGTGCCCGTGTGCGCCATCCGCTACGCCGAGCTGCGCAAGATGCTCGACGCCCATCCGGGGCTGAAGATCATCCAGCCCGAGCTGCGCGATGTGATCCCCAATACCGTGCAGGACGCCCGCGGCCAGATCGCCGCGTTGCTCAACAAGTACCCCAAGGGCCAGATCGCCGCCATCTGGTCGGCCTGGGACATTCCCCAGCTTGGCGCCAGTCAGGCGCTGATCGAGGCCGGGCGTACCGAGATCAAGACCTATGGCGTCGACGGCACGCCCGAGGTGCTGGAATTACTCAAGCGTGACGACAGCCCGGTGGGCGCGGTGGTCGCCCAGCAACCGGCGCTGATGGGCCGCACGGCGGTGCAGAACGTCGCCCGCTACCTCGCCGGCGCCCGTGATCTGCCCAAGGAGACCCACGTATCGACCCTGCTCACCACCAAGGCGAACCTGGGCCAGGTAGCGGCGCTACGGGGTGATCAATGAGCACGGCGGTGCTCGAACTACGGGGCATCGCCAAGCGCTACGGGGCGACCCAGGCGCTGGCGGGTGTCGACCTGACCCTGAGGGCTGGCGAGATCCATGGTCTGGTCGGCGAGAACGGCGCCGGCAAGTCCACCCTGATCAAGGTGCTCGGTGGCCTGGTGACCCCCGAGGCCGGTGAGCTGCGCCTGGATGGTCAGTCGCTGCCTGGCGCCGGACCGCGTGAGCTGGCCCGCCGCGGGGTGTCCATCATCCACCAGGAGCGGCTGTTGCCGCCCAACTTCACCCTGGCCGAGGCCCTGTTCTTCGGCCAGGAGCGGCGCCGCGGCCCGCTGCTGGATCGCCGTGGGCAGGAGCGGGCGGCGGAACGACTACTGGCCGAGCGCTTCGGCCTGCACTGCCGCGCGCGAACCCGGGTGGCGGACCTGAGCAGCGCTGAACAGCAACTGCTGCAAATCAGCCGGGCGCTGCTGGCTACACCCAAGGTGCTGGTGCTCGACGAACCCACCGTAGCCCTGGCCCATGGCGAGGTGGAGCGCCTGCTCAGGCTGCTGCGCGAGTTGCGTGACCAGGGCCTGGCCTTGCTCTATGTGTCCCACTACCTGCAGGAGGTCGAGCGCCTCTGTGACAGGGCCACGGTGCTGCGGGGCGGCCAGGTGGTGGCGGAAGTCGAACCCCGCGTTACGCCGGCGGCCGCCATGGCGCGGCTGATGATCAATCGCGAACTCGGCGAGGCCTATCCCAAGGCGCAGGCACAGCCTGGCGACGTCCTGTTGGAAGCCCGGCGTCTCGGCCGGCCGGGTGCGTTCGCCAAGGTCGACCTGCAGGTACGTCGGGGCGAGGTGGTCGGCGTGGCCGGCCTGGTGGGCTCGGGCGCCAAGGAGTTGCTGAAGACCCTGTTCGGCCTGCTGCCGGTGGCCGAGGGCGAGTTGCTGCTGGAGGGAAGTCCGCAGCGGTTCGCCCATCCGCGGGCCGCGGTGCGGGCGGGGCTGGCGCTGTTGCCGGAGAATCGCCGCCAGCAGGGCGTGGCCCTGGATCTCACCGTGACCGAGAATCTCACCCTGGCCGCCCTGGAGCGTTTCAGTTGGTTCGGTCTCCGTCGGCCAGGCGCCGAGCGCCAGGCCGCATTACGGCTACGCGAGGCGCTGGACATCCGTACCCCGGACCTGGAGACGCCGGTGCGTCATCTCAGTGGCGGCAACCAGCAGAAGGTCGCCCTGGGCAAATGGCTGGCCCGCGATGCGCGGCTCTATCTGCTGGACGAACCCAGCGTGGGCATCGACCTCGCCGCGCGGGCCGAACTCTATCGCCAGATCGCTCGGTTGGTGGAGCAGGGCGCGGGGGTGTTGATCCTGTCGGTGGACTTGCCCGAATTGCTCAACCTCTGTGACCGCATCCATGTGATGCATCGCGGACGGCTGCTGCGGGCGCGCCCGGCCAGGGAGCTGAGCGCCGAGGAATTGCTGGCCACCGCCACCGGCGCAGTGAGACCGGCTGCGGACGCGACGGGGAGGGCGGATCTTGGCCTCGCCTCCTGAACCTCTTGCGGCGCCCGCCCTGGGCGGGTGGCTGGATCTCTGGCGCCACGGGGCGCTGCTGGCCTTCGCGCTGATCGCCATTCTGTTCGCCTGGCGGGCGCCGGGGTTCCTGGGCGGCGGCAATCTCGCCAATATCCTCGCCCAGGCCGCCATCCCGGGCATCCTGGCGCTGGGCCTCACCCTGGTGATCGTCGGTGGGGGTGGCAACGTCCTGGCCGGGGGCCTGGATCTGTCGCTGGCGGCCAATCTCGGACTCTGCGCGGCGGTCCAGGCGACCCTGGTCAACGCGGGGTACGGTGCGTCGCTGGCCATCGGCCTGACCCTGGCCTGCGGCCTGGTGGTGGGGGCGGTCAACGGCCTGGCGGTGACCTTGCTGGGCCTGCCGCCGTTGCTCACGACCCTGGCCAGCCTCAATGTGGTGGCCGGCCTGGAACTGGTCTTGAGCGAAAATACCGTGCTACCGGCCAGCGCGCCCTGGCTGGATCTGCTCGGGATGGGCAGCCTGCTGGGCATCCCGGCAGCGGGTTGGGTACTGCTGGCGACCGCCCTGGTGCTGGCCCTGCTGCTTCAGCGTACGCGCTATGGCCTGCGGTTGGCCGCGGTGGGCGATCATCCCGAGGCAGCGCGCGCCGCCGGCCTGCCGGTACGTACGCTGGTGTTCTCCAGCTATCTGCTGGCCGGCGGCTGTGCGGGCCTGGCCGCGCTGCTGTCAGTCGCCTGGTTCAGCGGCAGTACGCCTGGGTCGGGCGAATTGCTCCTGCCGGTGGTGGCCATCGCCTTTCTCGGCACGGTGTTTTCCTGGCGCTCCCAGCCGAGCGTCGGTGGCACCCTGCTGGCGGCGCTGCTGGTGGGCATGCTCGGCAATGGCTTCCAGTTGCTCGGGGTGAGCAGCTTTCTGGTCAATGGCGTCCAGGGCACCTTGATCCTGCTGGTGGTGGCGGCGGCCAGCCTGCGGCAGGAGGGCAACCGATGAGTGCGACCCTTTCTCTCGGCCGCTCGGGCCTGCGCCTGGCGCTGCCGTTGCTGTTCCTGACGCTGATGGTGGTCTTCGCCCTGGCCGCGCCCGGCTTTCTCAGCCAGGGCAACCTGCTCAGCCTGCTGCTGAACAATGGCCTGGTGCCGGCGCTGGTGGCCCTGGGGCTGACCTACGCCATCGCCGCGGGCGGCATTGATCTTTCCGTGGGTATCGCCCTGGACCTGGCGGCCTTCGGTTGCATCGCCTTGCTCAACGCCGGCTGGCCGCTGGCCGTGGCGCTCGCCGGTGGCCTGGGCCTTGGGCTGCTGGTTGGCCTGGCCAATGCCCTGCTGGTGGCCGGCGTGGGGCTGTCGCCTTTCCTCGCCAGTCTGGGGCTGCTGTTCATCGGCACCAGCTTGCAACAACTGCTGTCCGAAGGCGGCCTGCCGCTGTATCTGAGACCCGAGGTCAGGCCCGCCGCGAGCAGCTGGCTCGGCATTCCGGCGGCGGTCTGGACCATGTTGCTGCTGGCCGTGCTCTACGGCTTGGTGCTGGCCCGTGGGCGCCTGGGCCGCGCCTTGCTGGCGCTGGGCAGTCAGCCATTGGTGGCACGTTACTCGGGGCTGGCGCTGCGGCGCCTGGCGCTCTGGACCTGCCTGGCCACCGCCCTGGCCGCAGCCGTGGCAGGCATCCTGCTGGCGCTGCGCATCGATGCCTATGTGCCGCTTTCGGGCAATGCCTATCTCATCAATGGCATCGGCGCTGTCTTCATCGGCGCCAGCCTCAATCGCCACGGCCGGCCCAATGTGCCCGGCACCCTGCTGGGCGTGCTGCTGCTGGCGGTGGCCGCCAACGGCCTGCTGCTGGTGGGCTGGAATTTCTACTGGCAACAGGTGGCCACCGGCCTGCTGATCCTCTTGGTGCTGACCCTCAATCAACTGGCCCGGCGCCGCGACGCCGCCTATTAGGAGCCCCCATGTCCCGTGAAATCCGCCTCAACGCCTTCGACATGAATTGCGTGGCCCACCAATCCCCCGGACTCTGGCGCCACCCGCGCGACCGCTCCTGGGAGTACAAGGATCTCGAATACTGGACGGAGCTGGCGCAACTGCTCGAACGCGGCCTGTTCGACGGCCTGTTCATCGCCGACGTCCTCGGCCTCTACGACGTCTACGGCGGCGGCCCTGAGGCTACCCTGCGCGAGGCGACCCAGGTGCCGGTCAACGATCCCCTGGCGCTGATCACCCCCATGGCGGCGGTGACCCGCCACCTGGGCTTCGGCCTGACCGCCTCCCTGAGTTTCGAGCATCCCTATCCGTTCGCGCGTCGGCTATCCACTCTGGATCACCTGACCAAGGGGCGCATCGGCTGGAACATCGTCACCTCCTACCTGGAGAGCGGCGCGCGCAATCTAGGCCAGTCCGCCCAGGCCGACCACGATGCTCGCTACGACTACGCCGAGGAATACCTGCAGGTGGTCTACAAGCTGCTGGAAGGCAGTTGGGAAGAGGGCGCGGTGCTGCGCGACCACGCGTCCGGTCGCTTCACCGATCCGGCCAAGGTGCATCCCATCGGCCACCATGGCCGGCACTTCCAGGTGCCCGGCTATCACCTCTGCGAGCCTTCGCCCCAACGCACGCCCGTGCTCTATCAGGCCGGCGCCAGCAGCCGTGGGCGGCAGTTCGCCGCCGAGCACGCCGAATGCGTCTTCGTCGCCGCCCCGTCGAAGACGGTGCTCAAGCAGACCGTGGCCGACATCCGCCGCCGGGCCGCCGAGGCCGGTCGCGATCCGCGCCAGGTGCTGATCTTCAACCTGCAGACGGTCATCGTCGGCGAGAGCGATGCCCAGGCCCGGGCCAAGTGGCAGGACTACAGGGGCTACGTGAGCTACGAAGGCGCCCTGACGCTGATCTCCGGCTGGACCGGCATCGACTTCGCCGCCTACCGCCCGGACCAGGTCCTCAAGCACCTGCACACCAATGCCATCCAGTCCGCGGTGGAAGCCTTCTCCACCGCCGATCCCGGCAAGCAATGGACGGTGCAGGAACTGGCCGACTGGGTCGGCATCGGCGGGTTCGGGCCGCTGCTGGTAGGCAGCCCGGCGACGGTGGCGGACGAGTTGCAGAGCTGGGTCGAAGAGACCGATGTGGATGGTTTCAACCTGGCCTACGCCGTGACCCACGAGACCTTTGCCGACGTGGTGGACTTGCTGGTTCCGGAGCTGCAGCGACGGGGTGTCTACAAGCAGGCTTACCAAGCCGGCACGCTACGCGAAAAACTCGGCGGCGCTGGCCCGCGACTGCCAGCGGAACACCCGGCTGCGAGTTATCGCGACCTGGCGCGGCAACGGGAGGAAAGCGCGATACGGGTGCTGGCCTAGTCCGCCCCGTTATTCCGCCTTTTCATAGACGGCAAAGCCCCAGTAGCCACTGCCGCTCTTGCTGACTTCTACCCAGCCTTGACGTAGCAACTGCCTGGCGATCAGTCGATTCATGAAGCCGTGGCCCAGCAGCAATACGCTGTCCCGGCCACTGGCCAAGGCGGCGAGCTTGTCTGCTGCCTGTCTCGACCGCCGTTTCGCCTGGGCATAGGACTCGGAGTCTTTCGTCACTCCGCACAGCCAGAGCAGACGAAAGACGAAGGCCCAGGTGAAGGGTGACAGGCGTAGGAGCGGAACGCGCACCACGGGTAGTGCCGCCTCGCGAAAGGTCGTGTCCTCGCTGGCTGGCGCCTTGCCCAATGCGGCGAGAGAAGTCAGGGCGCGCGGGGCAGAGCTGGTGGTGGCCAGGCCGATGTCCCTGACCGCGGCTATCGCTTCCTGAGTGGCGGCATCCGTGCCTATCTCGGACCGATCGTAGTCCGCGATCCAGTCGACCATGTCTCGCGCGGCGACGGCATGGTAGTTCTCCAGCGCCGGCTTGCCGTGGCGCATCAGTATGATTTTCATGGGACCTGGGTCGTTGCCGGAAGAAAAACGGTTGGAAATGAACGCTACCTGCAACTACGTCATGGCAAGGGCTATCCCGTGATTATAACGGCGACTTCCCAGCGTATCGTGCGCTGGGCACTCCAGCGTTGGCGGGCTGCGCCGGCCTTGCTCCGGGCGCTTTGCTGGTCAAGGTCGCCAAGGGCAGGAGGCCGCAGGGCCAGACCCACTGCGCCGCCGGCTGGATAACGAGGCCGACATGGGTCAGTGCCTACACCAGCGGCTCGGCGATCCGCTCCAGCAGTTCGGGCCCATCGTTCTTCACGCTGCCCACGGCCTTGCCGACCGGATACCAGTCGAAGGCCTCCACGGGCGTTCCTTCGATCTCACCAATCTCGGCGGCGCGTTCCATGGGCAGCTCGGGGTCCAGCCATTCGCGCGCTACGGCGGGTGGCAGGACCAGCGGGCGGCGGTCGTGGATATCGACCATGCCGGCGTCGGAGGCGGCGGTGACGATGACGAAGCCATCATCCTCGTGGGGTGCCTGGCCTGCCGGCCGGAAGTGGCCGATGGCGGCGAAGAACAGCGGCTCGCCGGATTTCAGCCGGATGAAGTAGGGCTGCTTGAGCTTGGGATCTGTAGGGTCCTTTTTCCACTCGTACCAGCCATCCGCAACCACCAGAGCACGGCCGTTCTTCCAGAGACCGCGAAACATCCGGCTGGTGGCCGCCGTTTCGACGCGTGCGTTGATCACCGGCGGACGCTTGGCCTGGCGCGCCCAGGCGGGCTGGTAGCCCCAGAGCACCGGGTCCAGGTGCAAGCCATCCTGCTGCTGGTGGAGCAGCTGGACGCGGGTGCCTGGCGCCACGTTGTAGCGACCCAGGGCGCGAGGTTCCAGGCCGGTGCGGACCTCTGCCGGCACGGCGCCCAGGGCGTCCAGGTAGTCGAGGGCATAGCGGTACTGGGCAAAGCGGCCACACATGGCGGACTCCTGGAAAGGCGTGCGGGCAGCCGAGGTATCCGGTCGGGCCCGGGCGGTTGAGGCGCGCCCAATGAGCGCGCTGCTTTCAGGATGGGACACTGCCGCTCGTGCAAAGTACCGGCTCCGGGCATTGTCCAGACGGCCAGAGCGGAGGCGCTCAGCCGACCAGCGCCCGGGCGAAGTCGCGATAGCCGTGCAGTGGGCGCCCCAGCATCTGCACCAGCCGCTCGCGGTCGCCGGATTGCGGCAGCATGCCGTCGCTGACGTAGCGCTCGGCGATGAGCCTCATCTCGTAGGCCATCCAGGCCGGCATCGCGGTCGCCATGCTCCGTTCGAAGCCCTGGGGATCGGCGCCGGCATAATGGATGGGGCGGCCCAGCAATTCGCGTCAGATCGCCGCGGCGCCTGCGCCGGTAAGGGTGTCCGGGCCGACCAGGTTGAGCGTCTCGCGGGGCGGCCTGCCTGGCGCCTGGTCGCGGTGGATGAGCTCAAGGGCGGCGACCTCGGCGATGTCCCGGGTGTCGACCATGGCCACGCCCTTACCGCCGAGGGGCATGGGGTAGATCCCGTGCTACAGGATGACGTCCTTGAGCCTGGCTTCGTTGTCGATGAAGTAGGTGGGCCGCAGGACGGTGGCGCCGAAGCCCATGGCCACGAGCATGCGTTCCGCGCCGAATTTCACCGCGAAGTGCGGCACGTTGACCGCGCTGCTGCCCAGAGCCCCAAGGTCAGGGCCTTCGTCGATTTCCTCTGCGCGCGCTATCCGGACGGGATCTTTCGGCTGGACTAGCGCGGTCCGTGGTCCACGAGACGACGGCCTGCGTATCACCCGCAGCCCTTTGTCCGGATAATGGCGGCCAATCTGTCTCCAAACCGGAATGCTGTGCATGGAAATCAAGGTCAATTTTCTCGACAACCTGAGGCTCGAGGCCAAGTTCGACGACTTCTCGGTGATCGCCGATCAGCCCATCCGCTACAAGGGTGACGGCTCCGCCCCGGGGCCCTTCGACTATTTCCTGGCGTCCTCGGCGCTCTGCGCGGCCTATTTCGTCAAGCTCTACTGCCAGACCCGCGACATCCCCACCGACAACATCCGCCTGGCGCAGAGCAACATCGTCGACCCGGAGAATCGCTACAAGCAGACCTTCAAGATTCAGGTCGAGCTGCCCGCGGATCTCTCCGACAAGGATCGCCAGGGCATCCTCAGATCCATCGACCGCTGCACGGTGAAGAAGGCGGTGCAGGCCGGTCCCGACTTCATCATCGAGGCGGTGGAGAGTCTGGACGCCGACGCCCAGGCCCTGCTGTTGCCCAGCGATACCGGCAGCGAGACCTACATTCCCGGGAAGGACCGACCGCTGGAAGAGACCATCGCCAAGCTCTCCGGCATCCTGGCCAACCTGGGCATGAAGGTGGAGATCGCCTCCTGGCGCAACATCGTGCCCAACGTCTGGTCGCTGCACCTGCGCGATGTGCAGTCGGCGCTGTGCTTCACCAACGGCAAGGGCGCGACCAAGGAAGCGGCCCTGGCCTCGGCCCTGGGTGAGTTCATCGAGCGCCTCAACTGCAACTTCTTCTACAACGACCAGTACTGGGGCGAAGACATCGGCAACGCGGCCTTCGTCCACCACCCCGACGAGCGCTGGTTCCAGCCGGGCCCCAAGGATGCGCTGCCCCGGGAAATCCTCGATCGCCATTGCCGCAAGATCTACGACCCGGAAGGCGAACTGCGCGCCTCGCACCTGCACGACACCAATTCCGGCAATGTGGCACGCGGCATCTGCGCGCTGCCCTTCGTGCGTCAGTCCGATGGCGAGGTGGTGTATTTCCCCTCGAACCTGATCGAGAACCTCTACCTCAGCAACGGCATGAGCGCGGGCAACACCCTGGCCGAAGCCCAGGTGCAGTGCCTGTCGGAAATCTTCGAGCGGGCGGTGAAGCGCGAGATCCTCGAAGGCGAACTGGCGTTGCCCGACGTGCCCGAGGCGGTGCTGGCGCGCTATCCCGCCATCGTCGAGGGCATCCGCGGTCTGGAGGCCCAGGGCTTTCCGGTGCTGGTCAAGGATGCCTCCCTAGGCGGCGAATTCCCGGTGATGTGCGTGACCCTGATGAACCCGCGCACCGGTGGGGTGTTCGCTTCCTTTGGCGCCCATCCACGCCTGGAGATCGCCTTGGAGCGCAGCCTCACCGAACTGTTGCAGGGGCGCAGCTTCGAGGGTCTCAACGACCTGCCACAGCCGACCTTCGAGAGCCAGGCGCTGATGGAGCCGAACAACTTCGTCGAGCACTTCATCGACTCCAGCGGCCTGGTCTCCTGGCGCTTCTTCAGCGCCAAGGCCGACCATGACTTCGTCGACTGGGATTTCTCCCACGAGGGCGAAGATTCCACCGCCCAGGAGGCCGCCACCCTGTTCGGCATCCTCGCCGAGCGCGATCTGGAAGCCTACATGGCGGTGTACGAGGAATTGGGCGCGCCGGCCTGTCGCATCTTGGTGCCGGGCTATTCGGAGATCTATCCGGTCGAGGACCTGATTTGGGACAACACCAACAAGGCCCTGCCGGTGCGCGAGGACATCCTCAACCTGCACCGCCTGGACGATGCGGCCTTGGAATCCCTGCTCGAACGCCTGGATGACACCCAAGTGGACGACTACACCCGCATCGCCACCCTGATCGGCGTGGAATTCGACGAGAACACCGTCTGGGGCCAGTTGACCGTGCTGGAGCTCAAGCTGCTCATCCACCTGGCGCTGCAGCACTTCGAAGAGGCCAAGGAAGAGGTCGAGACCTTCCTGCAATTCAACGACAACACCCTGGAGCGCGGCCTGTTCTACCAGGCGCTCAATGCGGTGCTGGAAGTCGAGCTGGACGAAGAACTGGAACTGGCCGACTTCGAAGTCAATTTCCGCCGGATGTTCGGCAACGAGCGCCTGGACGCTACCCTGGGCTCGGTCTCGGGCGAGGTACGCTTTCATGGCCTGACGCCCACCAGCCTCAAGCTGGAAGGCCTCGACAAGCACCTGCGGCTGATCGACAGCTATCGCAAGCTGCACGCGGCGCGGGCCAGGGCGGCTGGGATTACGCTCTAACGGGTAGCCCGCCCGGACCCGGGCGGGGCTTTCCTGGCGGTCAGCAGACCGCGATATGGGAATCTGCGCGCGGCTCGGTGCCGCCGCAGAGCACGCCGGTTTCCGGATCGCGGACGATGATCTGGCCGCGGCCGAAATCGGTGGAGTCGTGGGCGATCTCGATCTGGTGACCGCGCCGCGCCAGGCCGCTGGCCAGGGCTCGCGAAGCGGCCTGTTCGATGCCGACCTTCATGTCCCCCAGCCATTGCCAGCGCGGCGCGTCCAACGCCGCCTGGGGATTCAGGCCGAAGTCCACCAGGTTCATCACCATCTGCACGTGGCCCTGGGGCTGCATGTAGCCACCCATGACGCCAAAGGGGCCGATGGGCACGTCACCCTTGCTCAGGAAGCCCGGGATGATGGTGTGGAAGGTCTGCTTGCCCGGCGCCAGGGCGTTGGAGTGGCCGGCATCCAGGCTGAATTCCGAACCGCGATTCTGCAGGCCGATGCCGCTGTCGGGCAGCACCACGCCGGAGCCGAAGCCGTGGTAGGCGCTCTGGATGAAGGACACCATGTTGCCCTCGCCATCGGCGGTGGCGATGTAGACGGTGCCGCTGGCCTGGGGATCGCCATGCAGCGGCGGCTGGGCCTGGTCGGTGATCTCGGCGCGGCGGCGGTCGGCATAGGCGTCGTCCAGCAGGACGCTGGCGGCGACTCTCATGTGCTCGGGATCGGTGATGTAGTGCAGGCCGTCGGCATAGGCCTTCTTCATGGCTTCCAGCTGGCGGTGCCAGGTGAGCTGGCTGTCGCGCTGGTCGAAGTCGTAGCCCTTGAGGATGTTCAGGGTCATGAGGGCGATCAGGCCCTGGCCACTCGGCGGAATCTCCCACACCTGATAGCCGCGGTAGTCGACCTTGATCGGCTCCACCCAGCGCGGCTGGTAGCCGGCCAGGTCCGCTGCGCTCAGCTGGCCGCCGCTGGCCGCGGCATGCTCGGCCAAGCGCTTGGCTATGGCACCGCGGTAGAAGCTCTCGCAGCGAGTCTGTGCCAGTTCCTCCAGCGTGCGGGCCTGGGCGGGGTTGCGAAACAGCTGGCCGGCGACCGGCGCCTGGCCGTCGATGAGGAAGGTGTCGAACCAGGCTGCAAGCTCGGGCGCCTGGTCCCGGCTGGCCTGGTACTCGGCCTGGGCGATGCGCCACTGGTGGGCGACCACCGGCGACACCGGAAAGCCGTCGCGGGCCAGGGCGATGGCGGGTTCGAACAGGGTGGCGAAGGGCAGCTTGCCGAAGCGCCGCGACAACTCGGCCCAGGCCGCGGGGCAGCCCGGCACCGTGACCGGCAGCCAGCCGTGCACCGGCATGCGCTCGTGGCCGGCGGCCTTGACCGTGGCGATGTCGAGGCTGGCCGGGGCATGGCCGCTGGCGTCCAGGCCGTGCAGCTGGTCCTTGACCCAGACCAGGGCGAAGGCATCGCCGCCAATGGCGTTGCCGGTAGGTTCCACCACGGTCAGGGCCGCGGCGGTGGCGATGGCCGCATCGATGGCGTTGCCACCCTGGCGCAGCATGGTGATGCCGGCTTCGGCGGCCAGCGGCTGGGAGGTGGCGACCATGCCATTGCGCGCGAAGACGCTCTGGCGTTGCGAGGCGTAGGGGTAGTCGTGGGCAGAGAAATTCAGCATGGCAGGCTCTTCGGGGTCATTGTCCGGTCTTGATGCGGGTCCACTCGCGGGTTATCAGCCGCTGGATCTGCGGCGGCAGATCGGCGGAGACGTAGAGGCGCTCGGCGATGGCTGCGCTCGGGTAGATGCCCGGGTTGTCCCGCACCTTGGCATCGAGCAGAGCGGTGGCGTCGCGGTTGGGATTGGCGTAGCCGACATAGTCGCTGACCGGGGCGATCACCTCGGGGCGCAGCAGGTAGTCGATCAGCGCCAGGGCGCCCTTGGGGTTCTTGGCGTCCTTGGGGATGGCCAGCATGTCGAACCAGAGATTGGCACCTTCCCTGGGGATCACGTAGCGCACGTCGCTGGTCTTGCCGGCTTCCCTGGCGCGGCTCTGGGCCTGCAGGACATCACCCGAATAGCCCATGGCCACGCAGACGTCGCCGTTGGCCAGGTCGGTGATGTACTTGCTGGAGCTGAAATAGGTCACCGACGGCTTGAGCTGCTGCAGCAGCGCGGAGGCCTTGCGGTAGTCCTCGGGGTTCTGGCTGTTGGGGTCCAGGCCCAGGTAGTGCAGGGTCTGGGCGAAGACCTTTTGCGGCGCATCGAGCAGGGCCACGCCGCAGTCCTTGAGCCTGGCCAGGTTCTCCGGCTTGAACAGCAGGTCCCAGGAATCCACCGGGGCGCCATCGCCAAGGGCGGCGCGGACCTTGGCGGCGTTGTAGCCGATGCCCACGGTGCCCCAGAGGTAGGGCACGGCGTAGCGATTGCCGGGATCGGCCGCTTCCAGGCGCTGCATGAGCCGTGGATCCAAATGCTGCCAGTTGGACAGTCGGCTGCGATCCAGTGGCTGGTAGGCGCCCGCCTTGATCTGCTTGGTGAGGAACTGGTTGGACGGCACCACCAGGTCATAGCCGGAGTGGCCGGACAGCAGCTTGGCTTCGAGCATCTCGTTGGTGTCGAAGACGTCGTAGCGCACCTGGACGCCGCTGGCCTCGGTGAACTGCTTGAGGGTGTTTGGACCTATGTAGTCCGACCAGTTGTAGAAGCGCACCTCGGACTCGGCGGCCTGAGCCAGGGGCGTCAGGCAGAGGGCGAGGGCGGCCAGCAGGGGACGAACGGCCATGGAGGTCTCCGGTCTAGAGCACGCGGCTGAGGAATTCGCGGGTGCGTGGATGGGTGGGATTGCCGAACACCTGGGCCGGCGGGCCTTCTTCGATCAGCTCGCCCTGGTGCAACACCACCACGCGGTCGGCCACCTCGCGGGCGAAACCCATCTCGTGGGTCACCACCACCATGGTCATGCCGTCTTCGGCCAGCTCCTTCATCACCTGCAGCACCTCGCCCACGGTTTCCGGGTCGAGGGCGCTGGTGGGTTCGTCGAACAGCATGGCCTGGGGTTTCATGGCCAGGGCGCGGGCGATGGCGACACGCTGCTGCTGGCCGCCGGAGAGTTGCGCCGGATAGTGCTCGGCCTTGTCGGACAGCCGCACCCGGGCGAGCAGGGCGCGCGCCTGTTCCACGGCGGCGGCGCGCGCCACGCCCAGCACCTGGATCGGCGCCTCGATGATGTTTTCCAGCACCGTCATGTGCGGGAAGAGGTTGAACCTCTGGAACACCATGCCGATGTCGCGGCGGCGGCGGGCGATATTGCGCTCGGAGTCCCTGACTCTCGAGCCATCGGGGCGCTCGCGAAAGCCCATCAGCTCGCCGTTGACGCGGATGGTGCCGCCCTGGATGTCCTCCAGGTGGTTGAGGCAGCGGATGAAGGTGGTCTTGCCCGAGCCGGAGGCGCCGATCAGCACCACCACCTCGCCACGGCGCACCTCCAGGGTCACGCCCTTGAGGATCTCCAGCTCGCCGAAGGCCTTGTGCACCTCCAGCGCCTGGATCACGGATTCTTGCGTGGTCGTCATGGCTAGCGTCCCCGTAGCTTGAAGCCCTGCAGGCTGAACAGCCGGCCGGTGGCGGTGGGTCGCTGACCATCGGCCTTGCCGAAGCGCCGCTCCAGCCAGGCCTGGAAGAAGCCCCAGAGGGTGGTCAGGACCAGGAAGTAGATGGCCACCACCAGGTACAGCTCGAAGACGCGGAAGGTCGCCGAGGTGATCATCTGGGTGCTGAGCAGCAGCTCCTGCACCCCGATGACGCTGACCAGGGTGGTGTTCTTGAGCATCACGTTGAACTCGTTGCCGAGCGGCGGAATGATCACCCGCAGCGCCTGGGGCAGCACGATGCGGCGCATCAGCTTGGCCGGCGTCATGCCCAGGGAGCGCGCCGCCTCGTACTGGCCGCGATCCACCGCACCGATGCCAGCGCGGATGATCTCGGCCATGTAGGCGCCTTCGTTGAGGCCCAGGGCGATGATGGCCGCCTGGATGTTGCCCGGGATCACCAGGAAGCCCAGGTCCAGGTCCTCGAAGCGAAAGATGCCGCCGGCCGCCAGGGCCGTGTAGAGGAAGACGATCTGCACCAGCAGCGGCGTGCCGCGCATCAGCCACACATAGCCGCGCACCGGGTATTGCAGCGCCCGGTAGCGCGACAGTCGCGCCAGCGCCGCCAACAGGCCGAGCGCGCAGCCCAGCAGCATGGCGCCGATGGCGATGACGCAGGTCAGCCAGAGGCCGTAGAGGTAGACGTCGCTCGGGTGCAGCAGGTACTGCCAGAACACATCCCAGCTGAAGTTCATCGTGGCCTTCCCTTAATCGAGCTTGTCGCCTTCCAGGTGCCACTTGGCCATGAGGGTGGCGTAGCTACCATCGGCCTTCATGTCGGCGAGGATCTGGGTGAGGGCGCTGCTGAGCTGGCTGTCGTCCTTGCGCACGCCGATCCCGGTGAGGATGCGGGCGAAGGCCGGCACGCCGGTCTCGAACTGCCCGGGCGCCACGCCCTGGTAGTAGGCGGCGGTTTCCACGGTGGTGCCGTAGGCGTCGGTCTGGCCCAGGCGCAGGGCCTGGAAGGCGTCGGTGTCGCTGTTGTAGGCCACCAGCTTCATGGGCGCCTTGCCGGCCTTCTTCAGCTCTTCGTTGTGGGCGTCGAGCAGGGTGCGGATGGTGGAGCCATTGAGCACCGCCACCTTCTTGCCGGCGAGGTCGTCCAGGGTGTGGATGCCGGCCTTGTTGCCCGCCGGCACCACCACCGCCTGGCTGGAGTACATGTAGTTGACGATGTCGATCACCTGGCGCCGCTCGGGCTTGTCGAACAGCTGGTCGATGAGCAGATCGCACTGGCCGGCCAGCAGCGCCGGGATCAGGCCGGAGAAGGGCACCACGCGCCAGTCGACCTTCTTGTCGCCGAGCCGCTTGGCGATCTCGGCGCCGAGGTCGACGGTGAGGCCCTTGGGCTTCTGGGCTTCGTCGAAGAAGCCGATCGGCGGGGTATCGAGAGCGCCGCAATAGGTGATCTTGGACGCCTTGGCCAGGCGCTCGGGGATCTGCGGAGCGGCCTGGGTGAAGCCGGCGACGAGGGTCAGGGCGAGCAGACTGCAGGAAAGCCGGTGGCGGGTCATGGTCTTCTCCGGAAGGACGGGGGTGGGCAGGGCGGATGGCTCAACGCGGGGGCTCAGGTCGGGTCTGGTCGCCCGATCGTTCGATGAAGGTCAGCAGGTCGGGCACCGTGCCCTCGATGTGCTCGCGCAACACCCGCTCGGCTTCGGCGGCATCGCCGGCGCGCAGGGCGGCGAGGATGGGCGCGTGCTCGTCGCGGGCCGACTGGGGGCGATCGACGTGCAGCCAGAGCTGCATGTGCGGCTCGATCAGGGCATAGAGGCCATTGATCTGGCGCAGCAGCCGCGGCCGACCGGCCAGGCTGCACAGGTATTCGTGGAAGGCGCGGTGCTGGGCGACCCAGGCGCCGGGCTCCTGCTCGTCGTCCAGGTCTTCCAGCAGGCGTTCCAGGCGCGTCATCTCGCGAGGGCCGACATGGGGCGTGGCCAGACGGATGGCCAGGCCTTCGAGGGCGCTGCGCATCTCGAACACCTCGCGCATGTCCTCCAGATCCAGACCGCTGACCACCGCGCCGCGATGCGGCCGGAGGATCACCAGGCCTTCGGCGGCGAGGCGCTGGAAGGCGCTGCGCACCGGCATGCGGCTCATGCCCAGGGTGGTGGCGATGTCCTCGGCGATCAGCCGCTCGCCATTGCGATAGTGACCGGCGCAGATGGCCTGCAGCAGATGGCGATAGGCCTCTTCTTCGGCGCTCAGGGCAGTGGAGCGGGACAGGGCGGAGAGCGGCATGAACTGGCTTCCTGGATTTTTGTATCCAATCTGCCAAGGCAAGGCTCATGCCAGTGAGCCTAGTGCTTGCCAGCGCTGGGCCGCAGGTCAGCGCCGTCAGGCGTTGGCGTTACCTTTTGCACCACCCTGGGTCGCAGCAGTGGCCGCTCTGCTACCTCAGGACCCGAAACGGGGCGGTGTCAGTCCAGCAACTGGCCGTCGGCGGTGAAGAAGGGGTAGGGCCCGGGATAGTTGCCCAGCGGCAGATGGTGGGTCACCAGGGCCGCGTCCGCCCAGCGATGCAGCAGCAGCCCCGGCGGCTCCAGGCGGAAGCGCGACGGCGCCGCCTCGCGCAGGTCCAGCTCGACCTGGTGCGACACGCCGGGACAGACGCAGGCCAGGGTGCCGCCGAAGCGGCGCTGGATCAGCCGGTGCAGATGACCGCAAAGCAGCCGCTCCACCTGGGGATGGCGGCGGATCACGGCTTCCAGTTCGGCGCCGCCGTCCAGGCCGATGCGATCCATATGGCCGATGCCGACCGGGAACGGCGGATGGTGCAGGAGCACCAGGGTCGGCTGGTCGAATGCCTGGCTGAGCTGGGCGTCGAGCCAGGCCAGTTGCGCGGCGTCGAGACGCCCTCCGTGCTCGCCGGGGATATGGGTATCCAGCCCGATCAGCCGCAGCGGTCCGCAGTCCTGCCGCCAGTCCAGGGTGCCCTGGGCCGGCAGATAGGGGTGGTCGGCGAAGGCGGCGCGCAGGGCGGCGCGGTCGTCGTGATTGCCGGGGATGACGAAGAAGGGCATGGCAAGGTCGGCCAGCACCTCGCGCAGGGTGGCGTATTCCTCGGGGGTGCCGAAGTCCACCAGGTCGCCGGTGATGACCAGGGCGTCCGGGCGCGGTTGCAGGGCATTGAGGCGGTCCACCGCCAGGCGCAGGGCGCCGAGGGTATCGACCACCCCGTAGGACAGCCGGCCGCCGGCCTTGATGTGCAGGTCGCTGAGCTGGGCCAGCAGGAAGGGCGCGTGCATGAGGGTCTCCAGTCAGCAAGCCAGGGTGAAGAGGGCGTCGGGGCGCACGTTCAGGTGCAGCAGGTCGCCGGGCTGGGCCTGGACGTGCTGGGCGGTGTCCACCAGCAGCGGCTGGCCGGTGCCCACCTCCACCAGCAATCGCGAATGGGCGCCCTGGAAGAACTGGCCAACCAAGATGCCGGTGAGGTGCGCGGGCGTCGTGCTCGGCTCCAGGTGTTCCGGGCGACAGAACAGGGTGCTGGCAGCGCCGGTCCAAGGCAGCCGTCCGCCGGCGACCGCCACCTCGGCGCCGCTGTGGCCGCGCACCTCGAAGCGGTTGAGCTGGCCGACGAAACCAGCGACGAAGCGACTGGCCGGGCGCTGGTAGATCTGCGTCGGGGTGCCGATCTGGGCGATGCGGCCTTCGCCCATCACCACGATGCGATCGCCCAGGGCCAGGGCTTCCTGCTGGTCGTGGGTGACATAGACCGCGGTGGTGCCGAGTTCGCGCAGCAGGGCGCCGATGTCGGCCCGCAACTGCTCGCGCAGCTGGGCGTCCAGCGCGGCCAGGGGTTCGTCGAACAGGAGCACCCGTGGTCGTGGCGCCAGGGCCCGGGCCAGGGCCACGCGCTGGCGCTGGCCGCCGGACAGCTGCTGGATGCGCCGGTCGGCCAGGGCCTCCAGCTGCATCATGGCCAGCAATTCGGCGACCCGGGCATCGCGCTCGGCGCGCGGCAGGCCGCGGATCTTCAGGCCGTAGGCGATGTTGCCGGCCACGTCCAGGTTGGGGAACAGGGCGTAGTTCTGGAACACCATGCCGACGTCGCGCCGCTCGATGGGCAGGCCGGTGACGTCACGGTCGTCGAACAGCACCTGGCCGCCGGCATCGGGCTGCTCCAGGCCGGCGATCAGGCGCAGGGTGGTGGTCTTGCCACAGCCGGACGGACCAAGGAACACCAGGGTCTCGCCCGGGTGGATGTCGAGGTCCAGGGGCTGCAGCACCTGGCGGCCTCCGGCAAAGGTCTTGGCGCAGTGGCGCAGGCGAACGGCGGTACCTTGGGTCATCGCAGGGCTCCACGGGAGAGACGGGCGCTGAGGGCCTGGAGGGCGACCAGCAGGGGCACGATCAGCAAGAGGAAGATCAGGGTGTAGGCGGAGCCCACTTCCAGCCGCGCCGAGGCGTAGCTGTCGGCCAGACCCACCGGCAGGGTCTTGGTCAGGGGCGTGTGCAGCATCCAGGTGAGGTTGAATTCCCCCAGCGAGAGGGTGATCACCATGAGGCTGCCGGCCAGGATGCCGGCGCGGGCATTGGGCACCACCACACCGAAGAAGCGCCGCCAGGGACCGGCGCCCAGGCTGGCTGCGGCTTCCTCCAGCTGCGGCAGCTGGCTGCGCCTGAGCACCGCCATCACCGGGCGGATCAGGAAGGGCAGGGTGAATAGCAGATGGCCCACCAGGATGATCGCCGGGCTGCGGCGAAAGCCGCCAAGGTGCCCGTAGGTCAGCAGCAGCGCCAGGGCCGAGGCGAAGCCGGGCATGGCCACCGGCAGCACCAACAATTCCTCGAAGGCGCGGGCGAAGCGGTTGTCCAGCCGGACCAGGGCATAGGCCGCGGGGACACCGAGCACGACCGCGAGGGCCGCCGTGCCCAGCGCCAGTTGCAGCGACAGCCAGACGGTGGGGGCATAGGCCTGCCAGACCTGGATCACCCAGTCGAGGGTCAGGCCGCTGGCGAGGCCCTGGAAGTAGTTGCGAGTGAGGCCGGCCAGCACCGAGAGCAGCACCGGCACCAGCAGGAAGGCCGCCACCAGCAGGGTGAACAGCAGTTGCAGCCAGAAACGCAGGGGGCGATTCATCGCAGGTCTCCCTGGACACCGCCGAGGCGCCGGGCCAGCAGCAGGACCAGCCAGGTGACGAGGCCGAGCACCACCGAGAGCGCCGCGGCGACGCCGAAGTTGGCGAAGTTGGTGAAGGTGTCGTAGATGGCGATGGGCGTTACCGCCAGGCGCGTGCCGAGGGTGAAGGCGGTGCCAAAGGCGCCCATGGCGGTGGCGAAGCACAGCGCGCCGCTGGACAGCAGCGCCGGGGTCAATCCGGGGATCAGCACATCACGCACCACGGCGAAGAGCCCGGCACCCAGGGAGCGGGCGGCTTCTTCCAGACTGGTGTCGAGGGTCTCGCACGCCGCCATCACCGTGAGGATCACCCGCGGAATGGAGAAATAGAGATAGCCGAGAAACAGCCCGAACAGCGAATAGGCGAACACCCAGGGCTCACCGAAGAGACTGCGGCCGAGGCCGGCGAACAGGCCCTGGCGGCCACCCAGCAGGATGATCAAAAAGCCCACCACCACGCCGGGAAAAGCCAGCGGAAAGGTCAGCAGCGCCACCAGCAGGCTACGCCCAGGGAAAGCATGGCGCGCCAGAAAGCAACCGGCGATGCCGGCCACCACCAGGGTGGCCAGGGTGGTAACGGCGGCGAGGGCCACCGTCTGGGCCAGTCCGGACAGATAGCCGGCGCTGGTCAGCACCTGCCAGTAGCCGGAGCTGCCGGCGGCGTCCGGGCGGGCGCCGAGCACCAGCAGCTGCGCCAGCGGCAGCAGCCAGAACGCCAGCAAAAAGGCGCTCGCCGGTGCCAGGGCGACGAGCACCGGCCAGGGCAGCCGGCGCGGCACCCGGCGGCGCCCGAGAGAAACGGCGAGGCCCTGCATCTCAGCGCACCTCGGCCTGGTAACGCTTGGCGAAGGCTTCCTGGACCGCGGCCATGTGACCGTAGTCGACGGTGCCGGCACGAGCATAGTCGGCGGCGGGCAGGAAGCGCGCCTTGACCTCGTCCGGCAGCGGCACGTCCCGCACTGGGCGCAGGTAGGCCTGGGCCCAGAGCGCCTGGCCCTTGTCCGACAGCACATAGTCCAGCACCTTCTCGCCGTTGGCGCGGTGCGGCGCGCCCTTCACCAGGCTCATGGTGTAGGGCACCGTCAGGCTGCCTTCCTGGGGAATGACGAAGGCCACCGGCGCCTGGTCCTTGTAGCGGGCGCGATAGGCGTTGAAGTCGTAGTCCACCAGAATCGGGATCTCGCCGGAGAGCAGGCGGGCATAGGCGGTCTGCTTGGGCACGATGGGATCGTTGGCGGCTAATTTCTTGAAGAAGGCCATGGCCGGGCCGAAGTCGTCGAGCGTGCCGCCCAGGGCCTGGTTCACCGCCACGGCGGTGACGTAGCCGACGAAGGCGCTGGAGGGATCCAGGTAGCCGACCAGGCCGCGGTACTCGGGCTTGAGTAGATCGCTCCAGCGCTGCGGCACCGGCTTGCCGCCCAGGGCCTGGGTGTTGACCATGAAGCCGAGGGTGCCGGAATGGATGGCGGTCCATTCACCCTTGGGGTCCTTGAGGCCGGTCGGGACCTGGTCCCAGTGCTTGGGCTGGTAGGGCTGCAGCACCCCGGCCTTGTCGGCCTGGATGCCAAAGGTCACCCCGTAGTAGACGACGTCGGCCACCGGGGCTTCGCGTTCGGCCACCAGCTGGGCCAGGGACTGGCCGGAGTTCTTGTTGTCCTGGGGCACCTGGATGCCGGTATCGGCGGCGATGGCCTTGAGCTGGGCGCCCCAGTCGGCCCACTCCAGCGGGCAGTTGTAGCAGATGGCGGTTTCGGCGGCCTGGGCACTGGCCAGCCCGCAGGCCAGGGCGACGCCGGCCAGGAGACGACGCAAGGGGAAACGGGATTTCATCGGCAAGGCTCCTTCAAGGGACCGGCACTGGTGCCGGGACGGACGAGGCAGGGCAGACACTGTTGGTGGGTGGCACTGCCGGCGATCAGCGCCAGCAATTCGGTGACGAGCACGGCGCCCAGGCTCTGCAAGGGCTGCATGACGCTGCACAGGCTGGGTTCGAGGCGGGCGCCCATGGCGATGCCATCGAAGCCCACTACCGAGAGTTGATCAGGCACGGGCACCCCGTGGCGCTGCAGTTCGGCGATGACGCTGATGGCCAGCAGGTCGTTGGTGCAGAGCAGGGCGGTCGGGGCGTGACACTCCAGCAGCGGCGCCAGCTCCGCCCAGTCGGCGTCGGTGTGACTGGCCAGCTCCAGGCGCGGCAGTGTCGGCAGGCCGGCGGCGGCCATCGCCTGGCAATAGCCGGCGAAGCGGCGCTCGCTGCGATCCGATTGCTGGGCCGGCCCCGAGACCAGGGCGATGCGGCCGTGCCCCAGGCCGAGCAGGTGCTCGGTGGCCATGGCCATGCCCTGGCGGTTGTCCACCGCCACCGCCGCATAGGGGCGCTGGGGTTCGTGATAGGCCAGGATGAAGGGCGTCTGCTCCTGGCTCAGCTCGGCCAGCACCTCGCTACGGTCGGCATCGGCCACCGTCAGTACCAGGCCGGCGACGCGCTGGCGCAGTAGCTCCTCCACCACCGCCGCTTCGCGCTCGGGCTGGTAGTCGGTGGTAGCAATCACCAGGGAATAGCCCTGGCTGCGCGCGGTGCGTTCCATGGCCTGCAGCTGCTCGGCGAACACCGGGTTGAGCAGGCTGGGCACCACCACGCCGATCAGCCGGGTGCTCTGCTGACGCAGCTGGCGACCCAGCAGATTGGGGCGGAAATTGAGACTGCGCGCGGCGTCCAGCACCCGCTGCCGGGTGCTCTCGCGCACCTGCTCGGGGTTGGCGAAGGCGCGCGCCGCCGTGGCCCGGGAGACCCCCGCCTGTTGCGCTACCTGTTTCAGATCGGTCATGCCGGCCTCGTTTGAGATCGATCTCATTGGGGGCAGACAATGCCGGCGGCAGATGTCGGGACGATGACAGCGCGATGAAGCTTCTGCTCTGGAGACGGGCTCCGGCGCGCAGGGCAGCAGGCGAGGGCGGGGCGGGATATACCTTGGTATAGCCAAACGTCCTTCGTTTCAATGGCTTGGACGGGGTGGCGAGCCTAGATTAGCCCGGTGTCCGGACCCTGCGCGGCAGGGTCGGCCGCTCTCCCCAGGCCCCTATCCAAAGAGGTACGCCATGAAGACCCTTCCTGGCCTCTACACCCCTGCCGTGGCGCCGCGCCCGCTGCGGCAACGTCCCACCTCCCTGTGGGCCGATGCCCTCTGCCTGGCACTCGGGCTGATCGCCCTGGCGCTGGTTTGGCACGGCGTCGCCGAGATGCGCGCGCCCCTGGCCGTGCTCGACGCCGATCCCATGACCCTGGACCTGGCGCGACTGCCCGAGTACGCCCTGCGCACCACCCTGCGCATGTTCATCGCCCTGGGCGCCTCGCTGCTGTTCACCTTTGTCTTCGCCACCCTGGCGGCCAAGAGTCGCAAGGCGGAGCTGCTGATCCTGCCGGCCATCGACATCCTGCAGTCGGTGCCCATCCTCGGCTTCCTGACCTTTACCGTCAGTTTCTTCCTGGGGCTCTTTCCCGGTCGCCAGCTGGGCGCCGAGTGCGCGGCCATCTTCGCCATCTTCACCAGCCAGGCCTGGAACATGGCGTTCGGCTTCTACCAGTCGCTGCGCACCGTGCCCGAGGATCTGCAGCAGGTGAGTCGCCAGTTCGGGCTGTCGCCCTGGCGGCGGTTCTTCCGCCTCGAGCTGCCGTTCGCCATCCCCGGCCTGGTGTGGAACACCATGATGTCCATGTCCGGCGGCTGGTTCTTCGTGGTGGCCTCGGAAGCCATCACCGTGGGTGACAACACCATTAACCTGCCCGGCATCGGCTCCTGGCTGGCCCTGGCCATCGCCCGGCAGGACATCGCCGCCATCGGCTGGGCGGTGCTGGCCATGGGGCTGGTGATCCTGGTCTACGACCAGCTGTTCTTCCGCCCGGTGGTGGCCTGGGCCGACCGCTTCCGCGTCGAGCAGACCGCCAGCCAGCAGGTGCCGCGCTCCTGGGTCTACGACCTGGTCCGGCGCGCGCGCCTGGGCCGCATGCTGGGTGGCTTCGGCAGTTTCTGCACCCAGCTCGCCACCCCGCGGATCCGCCGCGCCTGGCCACACTGGCACCTGGCGCCGCAGGGCCGCGCCTGGCTGCAACGCGGGCTGGACGTGCTCTGGTACGGCGCGCTGCTGCTGGTGCTGCCCTATGGCGTCTATGCGCTGTATCGCTTCATCGCCGCCGACGTCTACTGGGTGGAAGCGGTCTCGGTGCTCGGCCTGGGGCTGCTGACCATGGCCCGGGTGCTGCTGCTGATCGCCGTCGCCAGCCTGATCTGGGTGCCCATCGGTGTCTGGATCGGCCTGCGCCCGGGCTGGTCGCAGCGCTTGCAGGCGGTGGCCCAGTTCCTCGCCGCCTTTCCGGCCAACGTGCTGTTCCCGGTGGCGGTGGTGGGCATCGTCAGCTTCCACCTCAATCCGGACATCTGGCTGTCGCCGCTGATGGTGCTGGGCACCCAGTGGTACATCCTGTTCAACGTCATCGCCGGCGCCAGCGTGCTGCCCAACGACCTGCGCGAAGCGGCCCGGCTGTTCGGTCTCAAGCGCTGGCAGTGGTGGCGGCAGCTGGCCCTGCCGGCGATCTTTCCCTACTACGTCACCGGCGCCCTGACCGCCGCGGGCGGCTCCTGGAACGCCAGCATCGTCGCCGAGGTAGTGAGTTGGGGCAACGAACGCCTGCAGGCCCATGGCCTGGGCGCCTACATCGCGCAGATGACCACCGCCGGCGACTTCCCGCGGGTCGCCCTGGGCATTGTGGTGATGTCGATCTTCGTACTCGGATTCAACCGGCTGCTCTGGCGGCCCCTGTATGCCTACGCCGAGCGGCGCCTGCGGCTCGATTGAGAGGAGACCTGCCATGAACCTGCCTACCTTGAACCCGCGTCCCCTCATCGACGTGCAGAACGTCCGCCAGCTGTACGGCAACGCCGGTGGCCCGGCCCGGGTCGTGCTGGACGAAGTGTCCCTGACCCTGCACGAAAACGAGATCGTCGGCCTGCTGGGTCGCTCCGGCTCGGGCAAGTCGACCCTGCTCAGATCCATCGCCGGGCTGCTCACCCCCAGTGGCGGCAGCGTCGCTTTCCCGCCCAAGGACGACGGCCAGCGCGCCCGGGTCAGCATGGTATTCCAGAGCTTCGCGCTGTTTCCCTGGCTCACTGTGCTGCAGAACGTCGAGATCGGCCTGGAAGCCCTGCACGTGCCGCTGGACGAGCGCCGTCGCCGCGCCCTGGCCGCCATCGACCTGATCGGCCTGGACGGCTTCGAGAGTGCCTATCCCAAGGAGCTCTCCGGCGGCATGCGCCAGCGCGTCGGCCTGGCCCGTGCCCTGGTGGTGCACCCGGACGTGCTGCTGATGGACGAACCCTTCTCGGCGCTGGACGTGCTCACCGCCGAGACCCTGCGCACCGACCTGCTCGACCTCTGGGTCGAAGGGCGCATGCCGATCCGCTCGATCCTCATGGTCACCCACAACATCGCCGAGGCGGTGCTGCTCTGCGATCGGGTGCTGATCTTCTCCAGCAATCCCGGCCGCGTCGCCAGCGAGATCCGTATCGACTTGCCGCAGCCGCGCAATCGCCATGATCCGGCTTTCCGCGAACTGGTGGAGGAAATCTATGTGCGCATGACCGGCGAGACCACGCCGGCGCCCCACGAAGGGGGCGTTCCCGGCAACGGCCTGGGCATGCGGCTGCCGACCGTGTCCACCAACGCCCTGGCCGGTCTGCTGGAAGCGGTCCAGGCCGCGCCCTACGACGGTCGCGCCGACCTGCCGGAACTGGCCGGCGGCCTGGGCTATGCACTGGACGAGCTCTTTCCCCTGGCCGAGGTGCTGCAGCTGCTGCGCCTGGCGGTCCTCGAAGGTGGCGATCTGCGCCTGCTGCCGGCCGGCCGCGCCTATGTCGAGGCGGGGGTGGACGTGCGCAAGCAGCTGTTCGCCCGCCAGTTGCTCAACTTCGTGCCCCTGGTGGCCCATATCCGCCGGGTACTGGACGATCGCCAGGGTCACACGGCGCCGGCGCGGCGTTTCCGTGACGAGCTGGAGGACTTCATGGACGAAGCCGACGCCGCGCGCACCCTCGGCAGCGTCATCCAGTGGGGGCGCTATGGTGAACTCTTCGCCTATGATCAGGCGGCCGATATGTTCAGCCTGGAAAATCCGGGCTAAGAGCGACTAACAAAACGACTGCGCGTCAGCCAGACGGGCACTCCGTTTTATTAGCCGTTCCAAGATGTGCGCACGCCTTCGAACGAGAGACTGGCCATGGATCGACGACCCTTCGCCACCACCACCCACTGGCTGCGGCTCGGGGGCCTCTGCGCCCTGGCGCTGGGCATTGCCTTGCTGGATACCCTGACCGATCGGGAGATCGCCATTGGTGTCTTCCAGGTGGTCGTGGTGCTCCTGGCCGCGGGTTTCCTGTCCACCCGCGGGGTCACGGTCACGGCGCTGGGTTGCGCGGGGCTGGTGCTCTGCAGCTACCTGGCCACCCGTACCGGCGACCGCGAGGCCGGGCTGGTCAACTGCATCATCAGCCTCCTGGCCATCGTCGCGGTCGCGGCGCTGTCGCTGCGCCTGGAGGCGGCCAAGCGCGCCGCCGATGCGGCCCGCGCCCGGCTGGTCCAGGCCGGACGCCTGAGCCAGCTGGGTGAACTGGCCGCTTCCATCGCCCATGAGGTGAATCAGCCGCTCACCGCCATCGCCGCCAGTGGCAATGCCTGCCAGCGCTGGTTGAGCAATCAGCCGCCCCAGGTGGAGCGCGCCGTGCAGGCCGCGCAACGGGTCATCGACGACGCCCATCGCGCCAGCGCGGTGATCGCCCGGGTGCGCAGCCTGGTGCGCCAGGCGCAGGTGGCCAAGGATTGGCTCAACCTCGCCGCTACCGTGGAGAAGGTGCTGGATTTCGTCCGCGCCGAACTGGCACAGCGTCAGGTCGCCGTGGAGGTCCGCCTGCAGGAGGGCCTGCCGCCGCTGCTGGCCGACGAGAGCCAGTTGCAGCAGGTCATCCTCAATCTGCTGCTCAATGCCCTGGATGCCCTCGAAGGAGTCGCTCCCGAGCAGCGCCGGCTGGTCATCCAGGTGGGGCAGGACACCGCTGGCGCCATCCGCCTGGGCGTAGAGGACAGCGGTCGCGGCTTGACGCCCGGCGCGCGTGAGCAGATGTTCGAGGCCTTCTACACCACCAAGGCGCAGGGCATGGGTCTGGGGCTGGCGCTCAGTCGCTCCATCGTCGAGGCCCATGGCGGCCGGATCTGGGCCACCTCGCTGCCGGAAGGCGGCACCGGGGTCTATTGCAGCCTGCCCAAGGATCCACAACCATGACCTCAGCAAGCACGACCGATCAGATCCAGCCCGCGCGGGTCCACTTGGTGGACGACGACGCCTCGGTCCGCGCCGCCTTGGAGGATCTCCTGGCGTCCGTGGGGCTCAGCACCCACAGCTATGTCTCGGCCGCCGACTTTCTCGACCGTGCCCGACTGGAGGAGCCGGGCTGCCTGGTGCTAGATGTGCGCATGCCCGGCATGAACGGCCTGGACCTGCAGCAGGAATTGCAGCGCAGGGGACTCGCGCTGCCGATCATCTTCATCACCGGCCATGGCGACATCCCCATGTCGGTCCGGGCGATGAAGCAGGGCGCCCTGGAATTCCTCACCAAGCCGTTTCGTGACCAGGACCTGCTCGATGCCATCGGCCAGGCGCTGCGCAAGGCACAGGACGCCCATGCCCAGCGCCGGCACTTGCAGGAGCTGCAGGCCCGCCTCGACACCCTCAACGACGGCGAACGCGCGGTACTGGCGCGGGTGGTGACCGGCCTGCTCAACAAGCAGATCGCCGCTCAGCTGGGGGTCAGCGAGATCACCGTCAAGGTGCGTCGCGCGGCCCTCATGCGCAAGCTGCAGGCCGGCTCCCTGGCGGAGCTGGTCAAGATGGTCGAGCGACTGGGGGCGTCACGCGGCTAGGCCGTTGCGACGCGCCATACAGCCGCTGGACAACCTCCACAGCTTTCTTGTCGCGCCAATCGCTGACGCGCTAAAGAAAGAAATTAGTCAGTCGATACGGGCGTTAGAGGATCGCCTTCCGCCGATCCAAGGAGCCCGTCTTGAACCTTCGTCAGCTACGCATCGCCCCCCGCGCCATCCTGTGCTTTGGCACAGTCACCCTGTTCGTGATGCTGCTCGGCGCCTTCGCCCTGGTCCAGCTCAAGGCCCTGCGCGCCACCGAGCAGGCGATGGAGGCCGAATGGCTGGCGAGCGTCCAGACCACCGATGACATCCAGGTCGCGCTGCTGCACACCCGCCTCGAAAGCATCCGGCTGCTGGCCAGCGAGGACAGTGCCGCCATGGCCCTCGCCACCCGGCAGATCCATGTGAATCGCGATCTGATGAACGCCCGGACGGCCTATTATCGTGACCACCTGATTTCCACCGCCGAGGAACGCAGCAACTTCGACCAGGCCGCGCTGCAGATGAAAGGCTATCTGGACGGACTGGATCGGGTCGTGACCCTGGCCGCCAGCGATCGCGCCGAGGCCCTCAAACTGGCCAATGGCGAGCAGCGCCAGCGAGCCGAAGGCTATCAGGAACAACTGACCCGGCTGCGCGAGTTCAACAGCGAAGGCGCCCGTCAGGCAGGTGCAGCAGCCACCGGCATCTATGACCGCAGCGTCAGCATTGTCGTCGGTATCATGCTGCTGGCCGTGCTGGTGACCCTGCTGCTGGCCTGGCGCCTGACTCGCAGTCTGGCCCAGCCGATCGGGGCTTCCCTGGCCGTGGCCGATGCCATCGCCCAAGGCGAGCTGACCGGCAAGATCGATCCCAGCGGCAGGGACGAAGCCGCCGGCCTGATGCGCGCCCTGGCGCAGATGCAGGACAACCTCAAGGACACCCTGCATGGCATCTCCGGTTCGTCCAACCGCCTGAGCGACACCGCGCGCACCATGCACGCCGTCACCGACCAGGCCAGTCGGGCCCTGGCGAGCCAGAACGCCGAGATCGACCAGGCCGCCACCGCGGTCACCGAGATGAGCGCCGCGGTGGAAGAGGTGGCCCGCAATGCGTCCTCCACCTCCCAGGCTGCGCGGGAATCCAGTGCGGCGGCGGAAAACGGCAATGCCAAGGTCGGCCAGGCCCTCGACGCCATGCAGCGCCTCACGCAGCAGGTGCAGTCCACCTCGGTGCAGGTCGAAGGCTTGGCTGGCCAGGCCCAGGACATCAGCCAGGTGCTCAGCGTGATCGGCTCCATCGCCGAGCAGACCAATCTGCTGGCGCTCAACGCGGCCATCGAGGCTGCGCGGGCGGGCGAACAGGGTCGCGGTTTCGCCGTGGTCGCCGACGAGGTCCGCGCCCTGGCGCATCGCACCCAGACCTCCACCCGCGAGATCGAGCAGATGATCCAGGCGATCCAGAAGGGCTCGGCCGAAGCCGTGGATTCCATGCAGCTCAGCACCACCCAGGCCCAGGCCACCTATGCGGTGGCTCAGGAAGCCGGCGCGGCGCTGAGCGACATCCTCCAGGCCGTGCGCCTGATCGACGAGCGCAACCTGCAGATCGCCACCGCCTCCGAAGAACAGGCCCATGTCTCCCGCGAGGTCGACCGCAACCTCATCAGCATCCGCGATCTCTCGGTGCAGACCAGCGACGGCAACCGCGAAACCGTGGGTGCCAGCGAACAGCTGTCCGAACTGGCTGGCGAACTGCAGACGCTGGTGCGACGCTTCAAGCTGGCCTGAGGGGAGGGCGCGCCGTCTGGTATTGCGCGCCCCGAAGTTACAAACAGTTACCTCTGACCACTGTTTTTTGCCAGCTCATCGGCGCGGGCAGGCTGGATGCTTCCCTGGGTGGTGGCATTTTGGTATCAATGGTTATTGTAATACCTATTAGACCCCGCCCACTGACGTGCTTGCCGAGAAGCCATGGCGCTGCCCCAATACAGCATCAGAGTGCCCGTGTCTCAGTTGCAGCTGGGCATGTACGTCTGCGAACTGGATCGGCCCTGGGAAGGCACGCCCTTCCTGTTCCAGGGATTCCCCATCCAGAGCGTGCAGGACCTCCGCACCCTGCAGGACACCTGCGAGTTCGTCTGGGTGGACCGGCGGCAGAGTCCTGCCGTAACGCCGCTATCGGCTAACCTGTCCGCCAACCTGGCGGCCAGCGCTCAGGCCAAGACCTATGCCATCGACTACCGGGATGAGGTCAAGACCACCGAACCGGTGTGGCGCGAGGCACGCGCCGTATCGATGCGGATGCTCGACGCCGTCAGATTCGGCAAGGAACTCAACGTCAGCGAAGTCCGGCGGGCGGTCGGCGAGTGCGTCGAGAGCGTGCTCAAACACCCCGCGGCCAGCCTCTGGCTGGCGCGCATCAAGCAGCGTGACCACTACACCGCGGAACACTGCCTTCGCGTCTCGCTCTATGCCATCGCCGTGGGCAAGGCGCTGGGCATGCTGCCCCTCGAACTGGAAGAACTCGGGGTGTGCGGCATGCTGCACGACGTCGGCAAGATCAAGGTGCCCGACGAGATCCTCAACAAGCCAGGCCGCCTGACCGAGGAAGAATTCCGCATCATGCAGGCCCATACCACCTACGGCTATCAGTTGCTGATGGCCAACAGCGAGGTGCCGCCCGCCGCCGTTGACGTCGCCCATACCCACCACGAACGCATGGATGGCAAGGGCTACCCCCGCCAGCTGCCGGCGCAGCGCATCCCCTTCAAGGCCAAGATCATCGCCGTGGTGGATGCCTACGACGCCATCACCAGCGATCGCCCCTACAGCGAGGGCCGTTCTAGCCTGGAAGCCTTGCGCGTCCTCTTCGAAGCACGGGGCACGCAATTCGACGAAGTCGTCGTCCTGGCCTTCATCCAGCTGATCGGCGTCTATCCGCCCGGTGAGATCGTCGAGCTGAGCACGGGGGAGGTTGGGATCATCATCGGCTTCGACGCCGGCAGCAAATTGAAGCCGCGGGTCCTTGTCGTGCTGGACGCGGACAAGCAGCCGCGGCCAGAGCGGGTGCTGGACCTGGCGCGCAATCCGCTCGATAGCCAGGGGCGCCTCATCAGCGTCCGCGCGGTGAAGCCCTCGGGTGCCTATGGCATCGATATCGATGCCTATCGTGCCCAGGGGCTGGTGGTGCCGGTCTGAGCGGGCGAGCGGGTCAGCCGTCAGCCGTCAGCGGTTGGCCATCAAAGGGTCTTCAGACCCGTTGGCGTCTCCAGATAGGCCAGCAAGCCGGGTCTCTCGCCAGGCATCACCGCGACGGGGCCGGAAAAGCCGATCGCCTCCAGCTGTTGCCCGAGCACTGCGGCATCGGGATGCCTGAGCTCCAGGCGCTGCAGGCGGCAGCCCTGATCGATCAGCGCAGCCGCGGGGTGCCGGGCGTCGCCCCAATCGATCAGGCTGGGCAGGACACCGCTCAGCGGTAGCTGCCCATCGGCGTGGATCGAGATCTGCCAGGCCAGCGTGCCGCGGCTCATCGACTCGATGCGGCCGAAGGTCTGCATGAGGCGCGCATCCGCCTCAGCCAATCCCCGGGTCCTGGCCACCCAGTGCGCCAGGCGGGGCTCGGCATCGGGCTCCAGCTCATCCAGCCCGAACCAGCGCGGTCTGGTCGGCGGTGGAGCGTCGAGGTCCGGGGCTATGACTTCCAGGTAGCAGTCGCCCAGGCGCAGCAGGAGGTTGTGGGTGCCCATGCGCGCGTGTTTGCCGCCGGGCTGCAGCGCCACGCCCAGGCGCTGCTCGACATGCAGAGCGCCCGCGGCGAGGGTCGGGGCCACGATGACCAGATGATCCAGGCTGGAAGCTCTCATAAGCGCGACTCCTGATATGGAAAGATTCGATGTCGGGTATTAAGTGTAGCGCTCGTAGTCTGCTAAGAACTTCAACGCACAAAGATTGGGATGGCTTAACCTGCCAGTTCATACGCCCTCGGGATCGCCCATAGCTATCGCAACATCACCTTCCTTTAACTCGCCTTTTAATAGATGTAGCCGTGAGCCTTCTGTTGAAGGCGTAGAGGACCATTTTGCACGGCCGCCTGAGTTGGTAGAGAGATCATCATGGCATTGCAAGATCAGTGGTTTGAAACAGTAGTGCAAGAATTTTTTAGTTTTGCATAACGCAAATGGGTATTCGTCAGTAAGACGTGGCTGGTGTAGCGGAGCCAATCATGTTGCTGAATCAGGGGGTAGATATTATCTTATCGAGGAACGCCTTTGTGTTATCACTTTTGAGATCGCTTACGTACCAGTTGCCAGTGGCTCTTCTGAAGCCAACAACTAGGCCGGCTACTTCTCCATCATCCCTTTCTACAATATAAGCTCTCGAGTCAAATATTTGTGCTTTTTCTACGGATTCGACTTTATACACATCAAAGACTTTCCTTCCGTCAAGCCAGTTTTGCCAATGTTTCTCTCCTTCAATCAATACTGGCTTTTCTTTTTCTTTTAACCATGGAACTATCTTTCCCTGGAAGGTTTGCAGCCAGCAGCTTTTTGAAAAATTTGATTTGATACAGTCGAGGAGCCGAGCCTCGACGCTGTCTCTTATGTCAGGTGACTGTTCAGTGGCATAGATTGAGAAGGGTGTAGAACAAAGCAGAGCTAAAATTGTAATTTTCAAATGGCCCAAGTTTTATACCCTAGTAATTGGCTTTAATAGGTGGCTGGCTATGCCGGCCATTATAGTTCTTCAAGGAAATGGCCGTCATCCAGCCACCACCCCACACGCCGCCCTGATCTTCCCGGCCAATTCCAGCAGCACCCCGGCATAGCGCTCCTCGATCTCCGCCTCCGACAGCGGGGTGGCCAGGCTGATGTTGAGGGCATGGGTGCGATAGCCGGGGAGGCCGAGGGGGGTGGCGATGGCGACCACTTCGGGTTGCCAGGCAGCCAGGCAGTAGCCCTTGCTGCGGACGCTGGCGAGCGCGGCGCGGATCTCCTGTTCCAGTGGCGCCCGGCGTGCCTCGCAGCGGCGGGCGCAGAAGGTGGCGATCAGCGTCTCGCGTTGGGCTTCGCCCAGGCCGGCGAGGCAGGCGCGGCCCAGGGAGGTGATGTCCATCGGCAGGCGCTGGCCGACCAGGACGTTGCGCGGGGTCTTGCGTTGACTCAGGCGAATCGACTCCAGGTAGATCATCTCGTCGCGGTCCGCCGCCGCCAGACTGACGTTGACCTGGTGCTCCCGCGCCACCTTGATCATCAGCGGCGAGGCGGCCTGCAGGAGGCTGCTGCCCTGGTGCATGGCATGGGCCAGGCCGAGAAAGGTCGGCGCCAGGCGATAGGCGCTGCGGCCGCCGTCGTAGTCCAGAAAGCCGGTACGCACCAGGGTCTGGGTCAGGCGGCTGACGGTGGACTTGGCCAGGCCGAGGAGGTCGCTGAGTTCGCCATTGGTGAGGTATTCGGTGCCCGGACGAAAGGCGCGCAGGACATCCAGGCCACGCTCCAGCGAGCGGTTGGCCGGTGCCTTGCCCTGGCCAGGCATGTCGGCGGCGTTCGGCTCGTCGACGGCGTGTTCCACCTGGTGGAATGGCTGCGTTGTCATGACAGGTCTCCTCGCGCAGATTGATTTCAAGCCTGGCGCAGATCCGGGCAGCCAATCAACCCAAGAATAAGAGAGGCCTCCCATGACGACAGCTCCCGAATCCTCGACCCCCATCGAGCTGACGGTGACCCAGGGCATCGCCACCCTGACGCTCAACCGCCCCGAAGCGCGCAATGCCATCAGCGACGACATGCGCACCCTGCTGATCGAGCACCTGGAGCGCATCGCCGCCGACAGCGCGATCAAGGCGCTGATCCTGACCGGTACCGGCAAGGGCTTCTGCGCCGGCGGCGACATCAAGGGCATGCAGGCGCGCATGAGTGCGCCGGCCGGTTCGGTGGCCTTCAACGGCTGGAAGCGCCAGCAACGGGTTCACCATGCCGTTTCGCTGCTGCACAACCTGCCCAAGCCGACCATCGCCGCGGTCAACGGCGCCGCCACCGGGCTGGGCTGCGACATGGCGCTGAGCTGCGACTTCATCATCGCGTCCGAGCAGGCGTCCTTCGCCATGAGCTACATCGCCCGCGGCCTCATCCCCGACGGTGGTGGCCTCTACTTCCTGCCACGGCGGGTCGGCCTGAGCCGGGCCAAGGAGCTGATCTTCACCGGTCGCACCGTCGCGCCGGGCGAAGCCGAGCGCATCAACATGATCGACCGGGTGGTGCCCCACGATGCGCTGCTGCCAGCGGCCCAGGACTGGGCGCTGCAACTGTCCGCCGGTTCCGCCACGGCGCTGGGGCTGAGCAAGTCGATCCTCAACAATACCTTCGAACTGACCCAGGGCCAGATCTCGGCCATGGGCAGCCAGGCCCAGGGCATCTGCTACACCTCCAGCGAACACCAGGAGTCGGTCGCCGCCTTCCTGGCACGCAAGAGCGCGGGTGGCCAACGATGAGCGCCCTCGACCGTCTGCTCAGTCCGGCCAGCGTCGCCGTCATCGGCGCCTCGGGCGACGCCCGCAAGACCTCCGGCCGGCCCATCGCCTTCCTGCGCAAGCATGGCTTCCAGGGACGCCTCTATCCGGTCAATCCGCGCTACGAGGAGATCGACGGCCTGCGCTGCTATCCCTCTATCGCCGAGTTGCCCGAGGTGCCGGACGTGGCGGTCATCCTGCTGGGTGCCGAACGCGCCAATCAGGCGGTGGCCGAACTGGCGGCGCTCGGCTGTGCGGCGGCCATCGTGCTGGCCGGCGGCTATGGCGAAACGGGGGAGAGCGGCATCCGCCGCCAGGCGGAACTCCAGGCCGCGCGCGGCGGCATGCGTATCCTCGGCCCCAATACCATCGGCCTGGTCAACGTCAGCGAGCGCATCACCCTGTCCGCGAGTGGCGCCCTGGACATGGACGCCCTGCTGCCGGGCAAGGTGGCCTTGGTCTCCCAGAGCGGCGGCATCCTCGGCGCCTTGCTCTCCCGTGGCGTAGCGGCCGGCATCGGCTTTTCCAAACTGATCTCCACCAGCAACGAGGTGGATCTGGACGTCGCCGACTTCGTCGACCATCTGGCCGGCGATCCGGCCACCGCGGTGATCGCCCTCTACCTCGAAGGGCTGCGCGACACCGCCAGGTTCACCCGCGCCGTGGGCCGGGCCCGCGCCGCCGGCAAGCCGGTGGTGGTGTTCAAGGTCGGCCGCTCGGAAGCCGGCGCCAGCGCCGCGGCCTCCCATACCGGCGCCCTGGCTGGCTCCGACGGTCTCTATTCGGCCTATTTCCGCCAGCTCGGGGTGATCCGCGCCGAGACCTTCGCCGATCTGCTGGACATTCCCTTCGCCCTGGCCAGTGGCCGGGTGATGCAGGGCACCCGGGTAGCCATCCTGACCTCTACCGGTGGCGCCGGCACCCTGATCGCCGACAACCTGGGCGTCAACGGCTTCCAGACCCCGCCGCCCGGCGCGGAGACGGCGGCGCGACTGCGCGCCCTAGACGTCGGCGACCAGGCAGTGCTCGACCGCAACCCCATCGACCTGACCCTGGCGGGCCTGCAACCGGAGGTGATGCGTGGCGCCATCAGCATCCTGCTGGACAGCCCCGACTATGACGCGGTGATCAGCGTGGTGGGTTCCTCCGGGGTGGCCCAGCCGCACCTGATGGCCGATGCCATCCGCGACAGCCTGGCCAATTCGGAGAAGCCGGTGCTGGCCTATATCAGTCCCCATGCGCCGGCGGCGGCGCAGCGCATCAACGGTTCGGGCGGGGTGGCCTTCAGCGCCCCCGAAAGTTGTGCCGGAGCGCTCAAGGCGCTGGCCTTGCAAGGCAGCTATGCAAGGCAGCGGCCGGGGCAGCTCGGCGCCGCCCCCTCGGCCGAGCCGGTGGCTCTGGCGGACCTGCAACCCGGTCCGCTGGACGAGGCGCGCAGCAAGCAGCTCTACGAGACCTTCGGCATTCCAGTGACCCGCGAGCGGGTAGTGGGCGATGCGCGTCAGGCCGAGGCGGCGGCCCGTGAACTGGGCGGCGAGGTGGTACTCAAGGTGCTCTCGGCGCGCATCCCGCACAAGAGCGAGGTGGGCGGCGTGGCCCTGCGGCAGCGACCCGAGGGCATCGGTGCACGTCTGGAGCGGATGCGCGACGAGGTGACCACCCAGGTTGGCTTCGATCCCGAGGCCTTCCTGGTGCAGGAAATGGTCAGCGGCGGCGAGGAGCTGATCCTCGGCTTCACCCGTGATCCGCAACTGGGCCCGGCGCTGCTGCTCGGCATGGGCGGGGTGACGGCCGAACTGTTCCAGGACACCACGCTGCGCCTGCTGCCGGTGACCCTGGAGGATGCCCGGGAAATGCTCGCCGAATTGCGTACCTACCCCTTGCTGGACGGCTATCGCGGCCGACCCAGGGCCGACGTCGAGGCGGCGGCGCACTGCATCGTGGCGTTCTCCGACATGGCCCTGCGTCTGGGCGAGCGCCTGCAGGAAGCCGAGATCAATCCGCTGCTGGTCAGGCCGCAAGGGCAGGGCGTGGTCGCCCTCGACGGTCTCACGGTGCTGAGCTGAAGCGTCGCTGTTCCACAGGGTGGAACAGCGCCATTGCCGCTCAGGTTCACCCTTGCATAATCCAAGAACGCTTCATTTCTGACTCATAACAATAAGTAGGTCACTATGAACAGCTTCCAGATCAACCTCCCATGGTGTGCATTCCTACCGTCAGGCGCCGTCGCGTCGTTCATGAGTCCTGAACCCGACGCCACGTCCTCGAACCGGGAGTAATGCCATGTCCGCCGTACTGAAGAACGCCAGCCCTCGCGAGCCGATCGGTGGCATCGCCCCGGCGCCCACCGTGATTTCCTTTCGCAACGTCGCCAAGGCCTTTACCGTCAAGGGCGTGGCGAAGCAGGCTTCGCACAGCATCACTGTCGACATCCAGCAGGGCCAGGTGGTGACCATCGTCGGTCCTTCCGGTTGCGGCAAGTCGACCCTGCTCAACATGGTGGCCGGCCTGTTCGCGCCCACCGAAGGCCAGGTGCTCTACGGTGGCCAGCCGGTGAAGGGCATCAACGGCCGCACGGGCTACATGACCCAGAGCGATCACCTGCTGCCCTGGCGCGACGTGGCCGGCAACATCGCCGTGCCCCTGGAGATCCGCGGGGTGGGCAAGGCCGAACGTCAGGCACGCATCCGCGACCTGCTGGCCCTGGTCGGCCTGGAAGGGCACGAGAAGGCCTATCCCAGCCAGCTTTCCGGGGGCATGCGCAAGCGTGCCGCCCTGGCCCGGCTGCTGGCCTACGATCCCGAGACCCTGCTGATGGACGAGCCCTTCGCGGCGCTCGATGCCCAGCTGCGCATGCGCATGCAGACCGAGTTGTTCAAGCTCAGTCGCCAGCTGAAGAAGACCGTGCTGTTCGTCACCCACGACCTGGACGAGGCGGTGGCCCTGGGCGATCGCTGCCTGATCTTCTCCGGTCGCCCCGGCACCATCGTCCGCGACGTGCCCATCCCCCTGGGCGACGAGCGCAACATCCTGCAGCTGCGCAAGGACCCGCGTTACCACCAGCTCTGCGGTGACCTCTGGGAATTTATCACCCCGAGCCAAGACGCCTGAGCGGCCCACCCCTGGAGAATCCTGCTATGAACATCTTTCTCGGCCGCGTCGCCATCTTCGCCGTCATCCTGCTGTCCTGGCAGTTCGCCTCGGGACCGCTGGTGGATCCCTTCTTCGTCAGCTCGCCCAGCGAGATCGGCGGCCGCTTCGTCGAGCTGGTCGCCAGCGGGCGGCTGTTCGCCCATGGCTGGATCACCGTCGTCGAGACCCTGGCCGGCTTCTTCTGCGGCGCCTGCGCCGGGATCAGCGTCGGCCTGCTGCTGGGCCGCAACGAGACCCTGGCCAAGCTGCTCGATCCCATCCTGATCTCCATCTACAGCCTGCCCAAGGTGGCCCTGGCGCCGCTGTTCATCATGTGGTTCGGCATCGGCATCGAGATGAAGATCATCCTGACCGCCACCATCGTGTTCTTCCTGGTGTTCCTCAACACCTACAGCGGCGTGCGCGCGGTGGAGCGCGAGCAGCTGGAGATCCTGCGGCTGATGGGCGCCAAAGAACATCACCTGATCGGCAAGGTGGTGCTGCCCTCGGCCATCCAGTGGGTGTTCACCGGGCTCAAGCTGTCGGTGCCCTATGCGCTGATCGGCGCCATCGTCGGCGAGATCATGGCGGCCAACCGCGGCCTGGGCTACCTGCTGCAGGACGCCGCCGGCCAGCTGGACACCGCCGGGGTCTTCGCCGCGCTGCTGGCGATCATCTTCCTGGCGCTGCTGCTGCAGGCGGCGGTGCGCAAGCTGGAAACCGCGCTGATGCCCTGGAAGAAGGAACAGGACGCCCGCGAACTCTCGATCTGAATGCTCCCACTACCCATTACAAGAAGAAGAGAGGTCTTTGCCATGTCGTTCAAGCGTCTGTTTTCCGCCCTTGGCCTGAGTGCCGCGCTGCTGACCACCACCCCCGCCGTGCAGGCCGATGAAGCGGTCAAGGTGGCCATAGGTACCGAAGGCTTCGTGCACATGCCGCTGTTCGTGGCGCTGGATGCCGGGCTGTTCAAGAAGCACGGGCTGGACGTCAGCCTGGTCAAGTTCAAGGGTGGCGGCGCCGCCGCCTCCGGGCTGGTCAGCCGCTCGGTGGAGTTCTGTTCCTGCGCCATCCAGAACGCCATCAACGCCAAGGTGAAGGGCGCCGACGTGACCCTGCTGGGGCGCATGGTAGGCCAGTATGCGAGCAACGTGGTGATCCGCCAGGAGGTGGCCGACCGCCTGGGGCTGAACGCCAACTCCACCGTCGAGCAGCGCCTGGCCGCCTTCAGGGGGCTGCGCCTGGCGGTCAGCGGTACTGGCGGCAGCGCCGACTTCCTGGTGCGCTTCCTCGGTCAGGAAGCCAAGCTGCAGTCGGAGAAGGATTTCACCCTGCTGTACCTGAACAATGGCGGCGCCATGCTGGCCGCCTTCGCCCAGGGCCGCATCGACGGCTTCGCGCTGTCGTCGCCGGCGTCGGACAGCGCGGTGATCGAGCAGCAGGGCTTCACCCTGCTGGACATGTCCGAGGGCCAGGTAAAGGCCCTGGACGGCTATCCTTCCATCGCCCTGAGCGCTCGCCGCGAGTGGTCGCAGGAGCATCCGGACACGGTCAAGGCGTTCCTCGCGGCGCTCAACGACGCCACCCAGCTGATCAGCCAGCATCCGGACGAGGCCGCCAAGGCCGTGCGCACCCGCTTCGAGGGCGTCAACGACGAGGTCTATGCCGCCGCCTGGAAGAACAACCGCAAGTCCTTCCCCGCGACGCCCTATCTCACCGATGAGGACGTCCAGCGCGCCATTACCTTCCTGGGCCAGATCCAGAACACCCAGATCCCCGGTACCGCCGCCGATTACCTGACGCAGGTGCGCTGAGCCGCACGCTTCCTTCCATTCCCCTGGTACGCCGCGGGTGGCCAGGGTTCGGTAGAGACCTCCTATGCACAGGCATCATGACAAGCCGATCCTGGCGGCAGGGCTGGGTATTGCCCTGCTGTCGCCCCTGACCTATGCCGAGGGCTTCCTCAAAGACAGCAAGGCCACCCTGGAACTACGCAACTTCTATATGAATCGCGACTTCCGCGACGGCAGCGGCCAGTCCAAGCGTGAGGAGTGGGGCCAGGGCTTCATCCTCAAGTACGAATCCGGCTTTACCCAGGGCACCCTTGGCTTCGGCCTGGACGCCCTGGGCCTGGTGGGGTTGAAGCTCGATTCGGGCCGTGGCCGCACCGGCACCGGTCTGTTGCCGGTAGACGACGAGGGCCGCGCGCCCGGCGAATACGCCAAGGCCGGGGCGACCTTCAAGGCGCGCCTCTCCAGGAGCGAATTGCGGATCGGCACCCTGCTACCGCGTTGGCCGACCCTGGTCACCAACAATGGCCGCCTGCTGCCCCAGACCTTCGAGGGCAGCCAGTTCGAATTCAAGGAGATCAAGGGTCTGACCCTGACCGGCGCCAACATCCAGCGCACGGTCTATCGCGACAGCTCCGGAGCCGACGGCCTTTCGCTGAACAACAAGAATCGCCGTTTCAGCGGCTCCCTCGAGGGGAGCGATTTCAATGTCGTCGGCGCCCTCTACCGCTTCGGTACCACCACTGACCTGAGTGTTCAGTACGCCGTGCTGGAAGATGTCTATCGCCAGCGCTTTCTTGGTCTGACTGACCGCCGCAAGGGCGACTGGGGCGTCTTCCTCACCGAGGTGCGGCTGTTCGACAGCGACGACGAGGGCAACGCCCGCGGCGGACGCATCGACAACCGCGCCTTCAGCGCCCTGGGTACCTACAAGCGCGCCGGCCATTCCCTGGGCCTGGGCTATCAGAAGATGTCGGGCTCGACGGCCTTTCCCTACGTCAATGGCACCGACCCCTATCTGGTCAACTTCGTCCAGGTGGGCGACTTCGCCGAGACCAACGAGCGCTCCTGGCAGGCGCGCTACGACTATGACCTCGGCCAGCTGGGTATCCCCGGCCTGAACTTCATGACGCGCTTCGTACGCGGCAGCCAGGCCGAACTGCGCGGCGGCGCGTCCGGCGGCGAACGGGAACTGGATGTGGAGCTGCAATACGTGCTGCAGGGCGGCTCGCTCAAGGGCCTGAATCTGCGCCTGCGCAGCGCCACCTACCGTTCCGATTTCTCGCGGGACGCCAATGACGTCCGCGTCATCGCCAGCTATCCGCTGTCGCTGCTCTGACCCTTCGGGAGACCCTACATGACCATCGTAACCCTGCAACGGATCGACGCCCTGGGCGTCATCACCCTGGACCATCCACCGGTCAATGCCCTGTCCCGCGAGGTGCGTGCGGGGCTCCTGGCTCGGCTGCAGGAGGCCCTGGCCGATGACGGGATCCAGACGCTGGTGATCACCTGCGCCGGGCGGACCTTCGTCGCCGGCGCCGACCTCCGCGAATTCGACCTGCCGCTGCAGGAGCCCCAGCTGCCGGCTGTGCTGGCGGCCTTCGAAGCCTCGCCCAAGCCGGTGATCGCCGCGCTGCATGGCACGGTATTGGGCGGCGGGCTGGAGCTGGCGCTGGCCTGTCATTACCGGGTCGCGGCGACCGCTACCACCTTCGCCTTGCCGGAAGTCAGCCTGGGCCTGATCCCGGGCGCGGGCGGCACCCAGCGCCTGCCGCGCCTGGTTGGCGCACCCCTGGCGCTGGATATGATCGTGGGCGGCACGCGCATGGATGCCAGTGCGGCGCTTGGCGCGGGGCTGATCAATGGTCTGGGCGAAGGTGAACCTCTGGCCCTGGCCCAGGATTTTCTGCGTGATCATCCCTCCTTGTCGCCACGGCCGACGGCGGCGCAGACAGTATCTCCGTTCGACCCCGATTCCTTCGAGGCCCAGGCCCGCGGGCTGCTGCGCAAGTTTCCGGGCCAGGAGGCACCGGTGCTGGCGCTGGACGCCTTGCGCGGTGCCTGGCAGCTGCCGCTGTCCGCCGCCCTGCAGCGCGAGCGTGAGCTGTTCGTTGCCCGGCGCGAGTCCGCTCAGGCCCGGGCCATGCGCCAGGTGTTCTTCGCCGAGCGCGCCCTGGCGGGTCGTAATCGCGCCCTGGCCACGGCGGCGCCTCTCGTAGCGTTGCGGCAGGTGGCGGTGATCGGCGCGGGGCTGATGGGCAGCGGTATCGCCCTCTGCCTGGCCAACGCCGGCCTGGCCACCGTCCTGATCGATACCCAGCCCCAGGCCCTGGAACGAGGCCGCGCCACGATCGACGGCTACTTCTCCGGAGCCCTAGCCAAGGGCCGCCTGACGGCGGATCAGGCCAGCGCGCGCGCCGCCCTGATCCGCTGTGAAGCGACCCTGGACGCGGTAGCCGACGCCGATCTGATCATCGAGGCGGTGTTCGAGGATCTGGCGGTCAAGCAGGAGGTCTTTCGTCAGCTCGATCGTCTGGCCAAGCCTGGCGCCATCCTGGCCACCAACACCTCCTATCTGGACATCGATGCCATCGCCGGGGTGACCGGCCGGCCCGAAGCGGTGATCGGCATGCACTTCTTCAGTCCGGCCCAGGTGATGAAGCTGCTGGAGGTGGTTCGCACCCGCGCGGTCGCGCCTGCTGTCCTGGCCACTGCCCTGCAGCTGGGCGAGCGCCTGGGCAAGACCACGGTGGCGGTGGGCAACTGCCATGGCTTCGTCGGCAATCGCCTGCTGGCGGTGCGCGAACGCGAGGCGACCCTGCTGGTGGAAGAGGGCGCAGCACCCGAACAGGTCGACCGGGTGCTGCGTGAATTCGGCTTTCCCATGGGCCCCTTCGAGCTGCGCGACCTGGCCGGGATCGACATCGCCTGGCGCAATCGCCAGGGGCGGGGTGAATCCCTCAGCCCAGCCGAGCGGGCCTGCGACCTGATCGAGCAGCTCCACGCCCGCGGCCGTCTTGGCCAGAAGTCCGGCGCCGGCTACTACCGCTATGGGCTGGGTCAGCGCCAGGGCCAGGCGGATCCCCTAGTCGCCGAGTTGCTCGCCACCCACCGTCAGCGCCGGGGTCTCACCCCGCGCAGCCACAGTGATACGGAGATCCTCGAACGCTGCCTGTTCGTGATGATCAACGAGGCAGCCTGGCTGTTGGAGGAGGGCATCGTCGAACAGCCGGTCGACATCGATCTGGTCTGGCTGCACGGCTACGGCTTTCCGCGCTATCGCGGCGGGCTGCTGTACCACGCCGACCAGTGCGGGCTGGAGCGAATCGTCAGCATCCTGGAAGGCTGGTCGGCCGCCCTGGCCGAGCGCGGGACGCGAATCTCTCCGCGGCTCAGGCAGCTGGCGGCCGAGGGGCGGAGGTTTCTGGACTCCTGAGTCGCGAGGAGCACCCTGAACGACGCTGCATATCCGAGAACGCCGGGTTCTTTGACCTTTCGTTCGCGGGGACCTAGGGTCAGGCGGGGCGCATTCGTCAGACGATTGCGCCCGATCGGAATACCAATTCAGGCAATGGGAGTGTCAGATGTCTTTTGCTCGTTCGGCTTTGGCCAATCGCTTTTCCGCTCTAGTGCTTACCGCAGCGACCGCCACCCTGGCGCTGCCCCTGGCCGCCGCGCCGGGTGTCGAGAGTTCCCTCTCCGCCGTGCAGGGCGATGCCCGGGTCGCCAAGGCCCTGGACGCGCTGCGCGCCGATGATGGCCGCACCTTCACGGAACAGAAGCACATCGCCCAGATTCCTGCGCCGCCGTTCAAGGAAAAGGTGCGCGCCGAGTATTACCTCAAACGCTTCCAGGAGCTGGGCCTCAAGGACGCCAGCATCGCTCCGGAAGGCTATGTGATCGCCACCCGCAAGGGCAGCGGCCAGGGTCCGCAGCTGGTGGTCTCGGCGCACCTGGATACGGTGTTCCCCGAGGGCACCGACCTGACCCTCAAGGAACAGGACGGCAAGACCTATGGCCCCGGCATCGGCGATGACGCCCGGGGCCTGGCGGCGCTGTTGTCGGTGATCGACGCCCTGAACAAGAGCGGCATCGAGACGGTGGGTGACCTGATCTTCGTCGGCACCGTGGGCGAGGAGGAGCTGGGCAACCTGCGCGGGGTGAAGGCCCTGTTCAAGGATCGCCAGGGCATCGACGGCTTCATCTCGGTGGATGGCATCGACGTGCGGCGGATTGTCAATCGCGGCACCGGCAGCCACCGCTACGAGATGACCTTCAAGGGTCCGGGTGGCCACAGCTTCGCCGAATTCGGGCGACCCAGCGCCATCCACGCCATGGGCCGTGCCATCGCCAAGATCGCCGAGGTGCGGCCGCCCAAGGAGCCCAAGACCACCTTTACCGTGGGCACGGTGCAGGGCGGCACCTCGGTCAACGCCATCGCCGGCGAAGCGCGCCTGACCCTGGACATGAGATCCAACGAGGAGGCCGCGCTGCTGGCCGAAGAGAAGGAGATCCTGGCCCTGGTGCAGGACGCGGTGAAGGAGGAGAACAAGCGCTGGGACACCGATCAGATTTCGGTCGACATCAAGCTGATCGGTGATCGTCCGGCCGGTGGCACGGCGGAGGATTCGCCCATGGTACAGACGGCGCAGCGCTCCATCGCCGCCGTCACCAACGGCGCCAAGGTCACCCTGAGCGGTGGCAGCACCGACTCCAACACCGCCATGTCCCTGGGCGTGCCGGCCATGACCATCAGCGGCGGCGGGGAGGGCGGCAGTGCCCACTCGCTGGCGGAATGGTACAAGCCGGTGGACGCCTACCAGGGCCCGCAGAACGTGCTGCTGACCAGCCTGACCCTGGTCGGCGTCAAGGGCGTCAGCGAGCCGGTGCTGCAGGCGAAAGGCAAGTAGCACCAGGCTCCCCTGGCACCCGTCCGCTAGGGCGGGATGCCAGGGCCGGCGGGCTCACTCGCGCGCCGGCTTCACGCCCAGGCACGCCAGGGAGCTGACCAGGATGGCCAGGCCGGACAGCGGGTACAGCAGGGTCGAAGGCACCAGCGGGATGAGCACGCCCGCCAGCAGCGGCCCCACGCTGGCACCCACGTCGCGCCACATGGCGTTGGAGGCCAGCGCCGGCAGCCGGGCCTGACCGGGATGGCGGGTGGCGACCAGGGTCACCACCAGGGGGATCTGCAGGGCGCGCAGGATCAGTACTCCGCCGGCACCGAGGATCAGCCAGTGGAAGCCGAAGGCGATCAGGAACAGCGCGGTCAGCGTCGAGCAGACCACCAGCATGGGTGCCGCGCCATAGCGATCCGCCGCCCGACCGCCGAGGGGGCTGAGCAGCATGTCGGACACATAGCGCAGCGCCATCAGCAAGCCGGCCACCAGTACCGCGTCGCCGCCCAGCACCGCCTGGGAAAAGGCCGACAGGCCAAAGATGAACAGGCCATCCAGGGTCACGCCTTCGATGAAGGACCAGGTGACGATGCGATCCGGCCAGCGCAGGCGCCGCCCGGGCGCCGGCAATTCGTGACCGGCGCGCGGCAGTCCCAGGGCCAGCAGCAGCCCGATCAGGCAGAGACCGCTGCTCAGCAGCAGCACCGCTCGCGGCCCGTATTGCAGGGTGAGCCAGGCCCCGGCGGAGAGGGCGAGCATGGGGCCGATGGCGATCAGCGCCCGGGAGGTGCCGGTGCGCCGGGCGGCGCCGGCCGGGTCGGCGGTGGCCAGGACCTGGGTGGACAGGTTGAAGGTGGCGAAACTCAGGCCCCAGGCCAGGCGTAGCCCCAGCAGCGCCCAGAAACCCGAGAGGTTGGCGTTGCCCAGGGCGCAGAGCGCGGCCACCGCGGCGGCCACCACCAGGCTGCGCCGATCGCCGCAGCGGGCATAGAGCTGCACCACATAGCGATAGCCGACGATGCGGATCACCCGGTTGGCGGCCAGCAGGATGCCGGCCTCGATCAGGGTGATGCCGAAGACCGGGGCGTACATGGGCAGGACGAGGTAGAGCAGCACGTCGCTGGGCAGGCAGAAGGCGAGGACGATGGCCGCGCGCCGGGAGGCCTGGTCGACGGACCGGGAAGAGGTCATGCGCGAAAGATTCCTGTGGACGAGGTGACGTCCAGCCCTTCGGTCGGCAGCTGGACAGCGGGTTGCACCGGCGGCATTGCCGGACAGGCGCCTGGCAGAGGCCGTGGCTGCAACGAGACTGTCATTATCTCTTCTTTTGCAAGAGGTGTCCGCCAGGCGAAGCGGCTGAACTAACCCCGGGCGCGCGCAATCCTTTTCAGTGCGTCTTGCGTTGCGCAGTGGCTGCCCGGCCCTGCCACGTCCCGTCATGAAAAGGAGTCGTCAGTGACCGTAGCTGCCCACCATTACCATCCTGTCCGGCCCGGCCCGCTGCACGCGCTGCTGCTGGCCGGCTCCGTCCCGCTGTTCATCGGCGGCCTGCTCAGCGATATCGCCTACTACCAGACGATGCAGATCCAGTGGGCCAACTTTGCCGCCTGGCTGATCGCCGGCGCCCTGTTGCTGTCCGGGCTGGCCCTGCTGTTCGCCCTCGGCAATCTGTTCGGTGCGCGCTTCCGCGGTCGCCGGCCGGCGGCCTATTTCCTCCTGCTGCTGCTGGCCTGGGCGCTGGGGCTGGTCAATGCCTTCGAACACGCCAAGGATGCCTGGGCGGTGATGCCCGCCGGGCTGATCCTCTCGGTGGTTGTTTCGGTGCTGAGCCTGGTGGCCGCCTGGATCGCCCTCTCTAACCTGCGTTCGGAGGTGGTTCGATGAGCACTCCAAGAGCCTTGAGCGTCCTTGGTCTGGCCGTGCTGCTGGCCGCCTGCGGCAACGAAGGCGGTGCCGACACCCAGGCACGCGGGCCCGATCCCAAGCTGCCCGAACCCCAGCGCGGCCTCCTGCCGAGCATGAAGATCGCCGAGCCGGCCCCCTGGGGCGATCGCACGCCCACCGTGCCCCAGGGCTACACCATTACCGCCATCGCCACTGACCTGCGCATTCCGCGGCAGATGCTGGTGCTGCCCAATGGCGACATCCTGGTGGCCGAGGGCCGCGGCGGCAACGCGCCGAAGCTGAAACCCAAGGACGTCATCGCCGGCTACATCAAGGCCAAGGGCAACACCCAGGTGAAGGGTGGCAATCGCTTGACCCTGCTGCGCGATGCCGACGGCGATGGCAAATACGAACTCAAGACGGTGTTCGCCGAGAATCTCAACGCGCCCTATGGCCTGGCCTTCGCCAATGGGCGGATCTATGTGGCCAACCAGGACGCCCTGGTCAGCTTTCCCTACCAGGACGGCCAGACCCAGGCCAGCGGCGCGCCGGACAAGCTGGTGGATCTGCCGGCGGCGATCAATCACCACTGGACCAAGTCCCTCGCCGCGAGCGCCGATGGTCGCTACCTCTATGTGGGCATCGGCTCCAACAGCAACGTCGGCGAGCGCGGCATGGATGTCGAGGTGGATCGCGCGGTGATCTGGCAGATCGATGCCCAGAGCGGCGCGCACAAGAACTATGCCACTGGGGTGCGCAATCCCACCGCCCTGGCCATCCAGCCCGACAGCGGCCAGCTGTGGGCGGTGGCCAACGAGCGCGACGAGATCGGCCCGGACCTGGTGCCGGACTACCTGACCTCCATCCGCGAGGGCGGGTTCTATGGCTGGCCCTACAGCTATTGGGGGCAGAACGTCGATACCCGCGCCCAGCCGCAGGATCCGGCCAAGGTCGCCGCCGCCATCAAGCCCGACTACAGCCTGGGCTCCCATGTCGCCGCCTTGGGGGTGACCTTTGCCACCGCGGCGGTGGGTGGGCAATTCACCGATGGCGTCTTCGTTGGCGAACACGGCAGCTGGAACCGCGACAAGCCGGTGGGCTACCGCGTGGTCTTCGTGCCCTTCCAGCAGGGCCGTCCGGCCGGCGAGCCCATCGACTTCGCTACCGGGTTCTACGGCGACGACGGCAAGACCCGCGGCCGACCGGTCGGGGTGGCGGTGGATCAGCGCGGTGGCGTCCTCATCGCCGACGACCTGGCCAACACCGTCTGGCGCGTGACGCGTACCCAGTAAGGTGCGAGAAGGATCGGCTTGCCGCGCAGTCGGGCGGCAAGCCGATCAATGCATGCGGTGCTGCAGATCGCCGAGCACCACCAGGCTGCCCACCACCATCAGCACCAGGATCAGGCTGGTGAACAAGAGCAGATAGAGGTCGTGGCGGTGCGAGCGGCCCAGGCTGATATGCAGGAAGCAGCGCAGGTGCACCAGGATCTGCAGCAGACCCAGGCCGAAGATGACCCCCAGGGTGGTGCCGCGCGGCCAGCTCGGGAAGAGCACCAGACCGATGGGGATCAGGCTCAGCGTCACCGCCAGCAGCAGGCCGATCACGTAGCTCGTCAGCTCCCGACGATAGTCATCTCTCTTCATGGCAGCAGCCCCTGCAGGTAGACCACCGAGAGGATGGCTACCCAGACGATATCGAGAAAATGCCAGAACAGGCCCAGCCGCATCAGCCGGGTCTTCACCGGCGTATCCAGGCCGAACACCCTGAGTTGCACCAGCATCACCACCAGCCACAGACAGCCACTGGCGACGTGCACCCCGTGCATGCCCACCAGGGCGAAGAAGGCCGAGAGAAAGGCGCTGCGCTGGGGCAGGGCGCCCTTGTCCGCCATGCTGAGGAAGTCGTGCACCTCCAGGCCCAGAAAGACCAGGCCCAGCGCCAGGGTCACCAGCAGCCAGGTCACCAGGGGCCGCAGGCGACCCTCGTGGTACTTCATGGCCAGGGACGCCAGGCCATAGGTGAAGCTGCTGGCCAGCAGCACCAGGGTCTGCAGGGTGACACTGCCGATCTCGAAGACGTCCCGGGCGACCGGGCCCCCGGCGGTGGCGTGCTGCAGCGTCGCGTAGATGGCGAACAGCAGCGCGAACACCAGGGCGTCGCTCATCAGGAAGATCCAGAAGCCGAACAGCGAGTATTCGGCCTCGGCGTGGGTCGCGTGATCGGTGTGACCGACGTTGAGGCCGGCGTGGTTCATATCACGCGAACTCATGGCCCCATCTCCGCCAGGCCACGATTGCCCGGCCCGGTTTCCTCGTCGCGCGTGACGGGGCGGGTCGCGGCGACCTCATCCAGCCAGGCCTCATGTTCGCGCCGAACGTCCGCCGCCGAGATCAGTCGCTCGGTATCGCGCTGGAAACTGCGGGCGATCACCGCCCCCCAGGCCACCAGCAGCCCCAGTACCGCCATCCAACCGATGTGCCAGACCAGGCCGAAGGCGCAGGCGAAGCCCGCCGCGCCGACGATGACCGGGACGGCACTGTTCTTGGGAAGCACCAGATCGGCATAGGTCCGCGGCCGGTCGTAGGCCAGGCCCTGTTCCTTGAGCCAGGTGAAGGGATCCCGGTCGTTGATCGGCAGCGGCACGGCGAAGTTGTATTCCGGCGGCGGCGCGGCCACGGCCCATTCCAGGGTGCGGCCATTCCAGGGATCGCCCACCGGCACCCGCGTACTGTCGCGCCGGCGGATGCTCACCACCAGCTGGATCACCAGGCTGGCCAGGGCGGCGAGCAGGATCACCGCGCCCAGCTCGGCGACCCACAGCAGCGGGGCGAAATCGGGATTGTGGATCGCCTGGCTGCGCCGCGGCAGGCCGGAGACGCCCAGCACGTACAGCGGCATGAAGGCGAGCAGGAAGCCCAGGCCGAAATTCAGGGCGGCGATGCGGCCCCAGCGCTCGTCGAGGCGAAAGCCGAAGGCCTTGGGAAACCAGAAGTGATAGCCGGCCAGCATGCCGAACAGCATTCCGGGGATCAGCATGTTGTGGAAGTGGGCGACCAGGTACACGGTGTTGTGCACCTGATAGTCCACCGGCGGTGTGGCCAGGGTGATGCCGGTAAGGCCGCCGATGACGAACAGCATGATGAACATTACCGCGTAGATCAGCGGCGTGGTCAGGCGGATGCGACCGCGGAACATGGTTGCCATCCAGTCGTAGATCTTCACCCCGGTGGGAATGCCGATGAGCATGGTGGCGATGCCGAAGGCGGCGTTGATCTTGGGGCTCTGGCCCATGGTGAAGAAGTGGTGCAGCCAGACGGTAAAGGACAACACGGCGATCACCAGGGTGGCCCAGACCAGCGAGTGATAGCCATAGAGACGCTTGGTGGAAAAGGTGGCGAAGACCTCGGAAAACACCCCGAAGGCCGGCAGGATGAGGATGTACACCTCCGGGTGGCCGAACAGCCAGAACAGGTTGATGTAGTTCATCAGGTTGCCGCCCTGGGTATTGGTGAAGAAGTGGAAGTCCAGGTAGCGGTCCAGGGCCAGCAGCAGGGTGGCCACGGTCAGCGGCGGCATGGCGAAGATCATCAGGATGCTGGTGCACAGCGCGGTCCAGCTGAACAGCGACATGTGGAACAGGCGCATGCCCGGCGCCCGTTCCTTGTAGAGGGTTACCGCGAAGTTGAGGCCGGTGAGGGTGCTGCCCAGGGAGCTCAGGGTCAGGGCCCAGATCCAGTAGTCCGGGCCGACGCCGGGCTGATATTCGATGCCGGTATAGGGCGGATAGCCGCTCCAGCCACCAGTGGAGAAGCGCCCCAGCACCAGTGAGACCATCACCAGCGCCGCGCCGGCTACCGTCAACCAGAGGCTGATGGCATTGAGCAGCGGAAAGCGCACGTCGCGGGCGCCGATCTGCAGCGGCATGACGAAGTTGATCAGCCCGGTAAGAAAGGGCATGGCCACGAAGAACACCATGATGGTGCCGTGGGTGCTGAACAGCTGCCCGAAGTGTTCCGGCGGCAGATAGCCCGGCGCGTCGATGGCCAGGGCCTGCTGAGTGCGCATCATCACCCCTTCCACCACGCCACGGCTGAACATCACCAGGGCCAGCACCACATACATGATGCCGATGCGTTTGTGGTCCAGGCTGGTGAACCACTCCTGCCAGAGATAGCGCCATTTGCCGAGCCAGGTGATCACCCCGGCCGTGGCGAGGGCGCCGAGGATCACCACGCTGGCGCCGCAGGTGGCCACCAGGCTGTAGAAGGGCAGGGCGTCGTAGCCCAGGCGGCCGAACAGCAGGTGCCAGAGGGCCGAGGAGTCAGTCATGGGCGGCTCCGGTGAAGGTGTCGCAGGCGGGTACCGGGTCCTGGCGATAGCGCGCCAGCACCCAGGCGAAGAGAGCGGGTTGGGTCAGGCGCAGCTCGGCGGCCTGCTCCAGGGTGCCGGGGCGGGCCAGCACCTGGTAATGAGCGCAGTCCAGCGCCTCGCGAGCCTGACCCACCCTTTGGGTCCAGGCTTGAAAGTCGGCCTCGCCCAACACCCGGATCGGGAAGTGCTGGTCCTGGAAGCCCTTACCGCTGTACTGAGCGTTGCGTCCCTCGAACTGGCCGGGCGCGGGAATCTGCAGATAGCGCTGCGTCTGCATGCCGGCCATGGCATAGATCTGGCCGCCCAGGCGCGGCAACAGCAGCGACTGCATCACCGTATCGCTGGTGAGCTTGAGCTGTACCGGACGGCCCGCCGGCAGGACCAGTTCGTTGACACTGGCGATGCCCTGCTCGGGGTAGAGGAACAGCCACTTCCAGTCCAGGCCGATCACCTGGACCTCCAGCGGCGCCACGCCAGGTGTCGGCGAGCGATAGGGGTCCAGGCTGTGGGTGCGGGTCCAGACCAGCATCGCCAGCACCGCGACGATCAGCGCCGGGACGCCCCAGGCGAAGACGTCCAGCAGCCAGGAGAACTCCCAGCGCGGCCGGTAGGCGGCGCGGTCGTTGCCGTGGCGATAGCGCCAGACGATCAGCGGGGTGAGCAGGATCACCGGCAGCACCACCACCAGGGCCAGACCGACGATCCACAGCAGCAGGTCGCGTTCGCCACTGGCGGCAAGGCCGGCCGGGGCGAAAAAGCCGTGTTGCAGCGGCGAACAGCCCGTGAGCGAAGCGGCGAGCAGCAGCCCGGCCAGCGCTCCGACGGCGGAGCGGCGCTTCGAGGTGCTCCCCGGACGAGGGGAAGAAGGACGCGATATTCGCGCTAGGGACATGAGCGGACCCGACCGTAACCAGTTGTTGCAGCCAACAGACCGCCCGAGGGGGCGCGACGTTCACTGGATACTGGCGCTTGGCCGCCTCAGCTCGGGGGCGGGTGACGTGCAAGGCCCGAACTAGGGCTGTTCGGTCTTCCACTGGCCGAGCAGGATGGCGACGAATTTCTCCGCGGCAGGCGACAGCGAGGCCCCACGGCGCGAGACCAGGCCGAGGGTACGGGTCACTTCCGGATCAGTGAGGGGCACGCTGACCAGGGTCGGGTGGTCGGCGTCCGGCATGGCCAGGCTGGGCATGGCCGAGACGCCGAGGCCGGCTTCCACCATGCCCAGGGAGGTGGACAGGTGCTGTACCTCATAGAACCACTTGGGGCGGATGCCCCGCGCGGAGAGGGCATGGTCGAGCAGCACCCGGTTGCCGCTCAGGCGCCCTACGCCGATCAGCCGGTGCTCGACCAGCTCGGCCCAGCTGATCGAGGGGCGTCCGGCCAATTCATGGTCACGCCGGCAGGCCAGCACGAACTGCTCCTGCACCAGGGGCACGAACTCGATGTCCGGATGCTGGCCGCTGAGCATGTTGATACCGAAGTCCGCTTCACCACGCAGCACGGCTTCCAGGCCGTCGTTGGCACTGAGGTCCAGCAGGCGGATGCGGATCTTGGGGTAGTGCTCGTTGTACTGGCGGATCACCGAGGGCAGAAAATAGAAGGCCGCGGTGGGGATGCAGGCCAGGGTGACCTGGCCGGTCTGGCGTTCGGCCAACTCGCGGATGCTGAGGATGGAGTCCTCGAAGTCATCCAGCAGGCGCCGCGCCTTGGGCAGGAAATCGCGGCCGACGCTGGTGAGACCGACGCGACGGGTGGTGCGTTCGAGCAGGGGCGTGCCCAGCCCGTCTTCCAGCTTCTTGATGCGTCGACTAAGCGCCGGCTGCGACAGGTGCAGGGCGTCGGCAGCCTCATGGAAGCTGCCCAGTTCGGCGATTTTCACGAAAGATCGAATATCTTGCAGCTCATAGTCCATGAACAGCCTCTGATCGAGCGTCTCGAGTATTGATTATCCAAGTGGAATAATAGCGACGATATTTGCATTGGATAGATTTATCTACGGCTGCCAATCTTGCCCCTAGAACATCAATAAACGCTATTGATCAACAAGAGACAGCAGTCATGCAACGTATTCCCTGCGTTCTCATGCGAGGTGGCACCTCCAAGGGCCCCTTCTTCCACGCCAGCGACTTGCCCAGCGATCCCGTCCAGCGCGACGAGATGCTGATCGACCTCATGGGTGCCGGTCATGAACTGGAAATCGACGGCATTGGTGGCGGTAGCCCCCAGACCAGCAAGGTCGCCATCATCAGCCCGTCCAGCCATCCCGATGCCGACGTGGACTATCTCTTCGTCCAGGTGATGGTCGCCGAGCGCCGCGTCGATACCGCGCCCAACTGCGGCAACATGCTCTGCGCCGTGGGTCCCTTCGCCGTGGAGCAGGGGCTGGTCGCCGCTGAAGACGGCAAGACCCTGGTGCGCATCCGCAACCTCAACACCAACAGCTTCGTCGATTCGCTGGTACATACGCCCGGCGGCCTGGTGCGCTATGAAGGCGACACCGCCATTGATGGCGTGCCCGGTACCGCCGCGCCGGTGCAGCTGACCTTTCTCGACGCCGTGGGCAGCAAGACCGGCAAGCTGTTTCCCACCGGCCAGGCCACCGACGTCTTCGAGGGCGTGCCGGTGACCTGCATCGACATGGCCATGCCGATGATGATCGTCGACGCCCGCCACCTGGGCGTGACCGGCAGCGAGCGCCCGGCCGAGCTGGACGCCGACTCCGGGCTGCTGGCGCGGCTGGAAGCCCTGCGGCTGCAGGCCGGCCGGGCCATGGGCCTGGGCGATGTCAGCGGCAAGGTGATCCCCAAGCCGGTACTGGTGTCTGCACCCCAGCACGGCGGCACCCTGCAGGTGCGCTATTTCATGCCGCACAGCTGCCACCGCGCCCTGGCCATCACCGGTTCCATCGGTCTGGCCACCGCCTGCGTCACCGCGGAAACGGTGGTGATGGCGTTGCTCGGCGAGTCGGCGCGTGACCTGACCCACGTCCGCCTGGAGCATCCCAGCGGCGGGATCGACGTCGTGCTGTCGCGCGGCGGCGCGGACGACACTACCATCCAGGCCTCCGTCGTCCGGACCGCGCGCCGCCTGTTCGCCGGCCACGTGTACGCGCCCACCGCGCGGAGGCTCGCCAGCTAAAGCGATATCCCCCAACCACCAGCGCATCCGCACAACTTCAATAAACGGTGATGCCCCATGAAACTTGCCAAATCGCTGTACTTCCAGATCCTCTGCGCCGTGGTCCTCGGGGTGCTGGTCGGTCACTTCTGGGCGCAACAGGCCGTCGCGCTCAAGCCCCTGGGTGACGCCTTCATCAAGCTGATCAAGATGATGATCGCCCCCGTGGTGTTCTGCACCATCGTCACCGGCATCGCCGGCATGACCGACAAGAGCACCCTGGGTCGGCTGATGGGCAAGACGCTGCTGCTGTTCCTGGTGCTCACCGTCATCAGCCTGTTCATCGGCCTCGGCGCGGTCTATCTGTTCCAGCCTGGCGTGGGCATGAACATCGATCCCGCGACCCTGAGCACCGCCAGCATCGCCCAGTACACGGCATCGGCGGCCAAGCTCAGCGTGGTGGACTTCTTCATGCACATCATCCCGGACACCTTCATGGGGGCGTTCAACAAGGGTGAGGTGCTGCCGGTGCTGTTCATCGCCGTGCTCTGCGGCTTCGCGCTGTCCGCCATGGGCGAGCGCGGCCGGCCGGTGCTGGATGTGCTGGAGTCGGCGTCGCAGATGGTCTTCCGCATCTTCGGCTACCTGATGCGCTTCGCGCCGGTGGGTGCCTTTGGCGCCCTGGCCTTTACCGTCGGCCAGTACGGCATCACCTCGCTGGGTTCCCTGGCCAAGCTGATCGCCACCCTCTACATCGCCTGCGCCTTCTTCGTCTTAGTGGTGCTGGGCGCGCTGTGCCGCTCGCGCGGCTTCAGCCTGTGGAAGCTGCTGCGCTACTTCCGCGAGGAATTCCTGGTGGTGCTCGGCACCTCGTCCACCGAGCCGGTGCTGCCGCGCATGTTGCAGAAGCTCGAAGGGCTGGGCTGCAAGAAAGGCGTGGTCGGCCTGGTGCTGCCCACCGGCTACTCCTTCAATCTGGATGGCACCGCCATCTACCTGTCGCTGGCCGCGGTCTTCATCGCCCAGGCCTGCAACATCGACCTCACCATCGGCCAGACCCTGACCATGCTGGCGATTATGCTGCTGTCCTCCAAGGGTGCGGCAGGGGTGACCGGCAGCGGCTTCGTCGCCCTGGCCTCGACCCTCACCGTGATCCATGACATCCCCCTGGCCGGTCTGGCGCTGCTCATCGGCATCGACCGCTTCATGTCCGAGGCCCGCGCCCTGACCAGCCTGGCCAGCAACGCCGTGGCCACGGTGGTGATCGCGCTGGGCGAGGGCGCCTGCGACCGCGACAAGCTGATGCGCGCCCTGGAAACCGGCAAAGCCGAACCCGTGGTGCTGCCCGAGGCCGCCGAGTGGACGGCACCGGACGTTCGTCCCCACGCCTGATCGTTTAAACCCCGCTACCGCTGCAGTCCCACCTCCGCGCCGTCACCTGGCCGGAGGAGGGGATCGGCTGGCCCGCGTTTGGCCAGGCACACGACAAGAACAAGGGATATGCCTATGCTCGCGCTTCTCGGTCTGATCATGGTGGTGACCTTCACCTACCTGATCATGAGCAAACGTCTGTCGCCCATCGTGGCGCTCACCGTGGTGCCCATCGTCTTCGCCCTGATCGGTGGCTTCGCTCCCACCACCGGCAAGATGATGCTCGACGGCCTCAAGATGGTGGCGCCCTCGGCGGCGCTGCTGCTCTTCGCCATCCTCTTCTTCGGCCTGATGATCGATGCCGGACTGTTCGATCCGCTGATCCGCAAGATCCTCAAGCGGGTCAACGGCGACCCGGTGAAGATCGCCATCGGCACCGCGCTGCTCTCGCTGCTGGTGGCCCTGGACGGCGACGGCACCACCACCTACATGATCACCTGCGCCGCCATGCTGCCGCTGTACAAGCGCATCGGCATGAATCCCATGGTGCTGGCGACCGTCTCCATGCTCTCGCTGAGCATCATGAGCGGCATGAGTCCCTGGGGCGGCCCGGCCACCCGCGCCATCGCCGCCCTGGGGCTGGACGCCACCGCCTACTTCATTCCCATGCTGCCCACGGTGATCGGCGGGGCGGCCTGGGTGGTCTTCACCGCCTTCCTGCTCGGTCGCCGCGAGCGCGCGCGCATCGGCAACGTCGCCCTGGAAAGCGGCGGGGCGGCGGGCGGCAAGTGCTATATCGAGGAGATCCTCGGTGACTCGCCGAACAAGCGCCCCCGCCTGGCCTACGTCAATCTGGTGCTGGTGATCGCGGTGATGACCGCCCTGGTCATGGGCGTGATGCACGCGGCCATCCTCTTCATGATCGGCTTCGTGCTGGCGCTGATGATCAACTACCCGCAGCTGGAGTTGCAGAAGGAGCGCATCCTGGCGCACTCGGGCAACGCCATGACCGTGGTGCTCCTGGTGTTCGCCGCGGGCATCTTCGCCGGCATTTTTTCCGGCACCAAGATGGTCGATGCCCTGGCCCAGACCCTGGTCGACTGGATTCCGCCGGCCTGGGGCCACTGGTTCCCGCTGGTGGTGGCCATCACCAGCATGCCGCTGACCTTCGTGCTGTCCAACGATGCCTATTACTTCGGCGTGGTGCCCATCCTGGCCAATGCCGCCGCGGCCTATGGGATCGATCCGGTGGAGATCGCCCGCGCCTCGGTGCTGGGCCAGCCGGTGCACCTGATGAGTCCGCTGGTGGCCTCCACCCTGTTGCTGGTGGGCATGGTCGACCGCGACATCGGTGACTTCCAGAAGGCCACCGTCAAATGGGCCGTGCTGACCTCCCTGGTCATCACCGCCATCGCACTGCTCACCGGCGCCATCTCCTTCTTCGTCTGATCCTCCTGGCGGGCGGGCATGCTCGTGCCCGCCCGCTGCAATCCCACTCCAAAAACAACAAGAGACTTCCTCATGTCCCAACTCCTCAAGGGTGGCGCGGGTTGCGCCGCCCTGTGCGCCTGTATGCCCTTCGCCGACGCCGCCGGCTTCCTCGAAGACAGCAAGCTCAGGCTGCAACTGCGCAATGTCTACTTCAACGAGAACTTCCGCGACGAACAGGGCCTGAGCGCGCGCGCCGCTGCCACGGCCAAGAGCGAGCGCACCGAGTGGGCTCAGGGGTTCCTGCTGGACTACCGCTCGGGCTTCACCCAGGGCACCGTTGGCTTCGGCCTGGACGCCCTCGGCCTGCTGGGCGTGCGCCTGGACTCCGGGCGTGGGCGTAGCGGTACTGGATTGTTGCCGGTGCACGGCGACGGGCGGGCGGCGGCGGAGGCCAGCGCCTTCGGCGCCACCGCCAAGGCGCGGCTGGGCAAGACGGTGGTCAAGCACGGCACCCTGTTGCCCAAGACCCCGGTGCTGGTCTACAACGATGCCCGCCTGCTGCCCCAAACCTACCAGGGCACCCAGGTCACCAGTGACGACATCCAGGGCCTGACGCTGACCCTGACCCACCTCGATCGCTTCAAGCTGCGCGATTCCACCAACAGCAACGGCCTCTTTCCCGACGGCTACAGCGGCAGCCAGTCCGGCAATTTCAGCTACGGCGGTGCCGAGTACCAGGTGAGCAAGAGCCTGAGGCTCAGCTACTTCCACGGTGAGCTGAACAACTTCTATCGCCAGGATTTCGCTGGCCTCCAGCATGACCTGCCGCTGGCAGGGGGCGTGCTGACGGGCGACCTGCGTTACTTCAAGAGTCGCGATACGGGCGCAGCCTACGCGGGCAAGATCGACAACGACATGCTCAGCGGCCAACTGACCTATTCCCACAGCGGCCATACGGTCGGCGCGGGGTTGCAAAAGCTCAGCGGGGATGCCGGCCTGCCTTACATCAGCGGTGCCACCGTCTATTCCTTCAGCAACGTCGGCATCGGCAAGTTCATCGAGGAAGACGAGAAGACCTGGCTGCTCAGCTACGTCTACGACTTCAAGACGCTGGGGCTGCCCGGGCTGACCTTCATGACCCGCTACATCAGCGGCGACAACGGCCGCTCCGGCAGCGAAGGCCTGCACGAGTGGGAACGCGATGTGGAACTGGCCTACGTGGTGCCCAAGGGCTCGCTCAAGGGGTTCGGCGTCAAGCTGCGCAACTATGTCTATCGCGCCGACTTCGCCCGTGGCCGGGACAGCAATCGCCTGTACCTGACCTACGACCTGGCGCTCTGGTAGCAGAGGGGAGGAGGGGAGTCGCGAGGGCGACTCCCCTGGGGTTCACTGCGCGGGAATCGGCTTGAGGCCGCTGTCCTGGATAACCTTGGCGGCGTCCTTCGAGGCCAGGTACTGCAGCAGGGCGCGGGCGGCATCCGGGTGCGTGCTCTTGCTGACCACGGCACCGGAATAGAGGGTCATCTTCTGCGCCTGGTCGGGGATCAGGCCGACGATGTCGATGCCTTGCACGGGCTTCAATTCGCTCAGTTGCTGGAAGCCCAGCTGCGCGTCACCGCGGGCGACGACTTCGCCCACCGGCTCGGCGGGGATCATGCGCGCCTTGGCCTTGAAAGCATCGCTCAGCTGCATGCGCGGGAAGAGGATGTGCGCCAGGTAGACGCCGCTGGCGCTGTCGGAATAGGCCACCGACTGGGCGCTTTCCAGGCTCTGCTTGAAAGCCTCCATGGTGGAGATGTCCGGCTTGGGGGCACCCTTGCGTACCGCCATGGCGATGAAGGATTGCCCCAGGTCGACGCGGCTGTCCTTGAGCGCCTGGCCGTTGGCGACCAGCTTGTCCAAGGCCGAACCCACCATCAGCACCACGTCGGCCGGCTCGTTGCGGGCCAGGCGCTGGGGGATGGCCTGGGGCGTGTCGCCCATGGACGGCGCGGCGGCGATGTCCAGTTTCACGCCGGTGGCCTTTTCATAGGCCGGCGCGACCTCGCGGATGGCGCCCATGATCCCGCCCGAACTCAGCACCGTGAGGGTGGTGGCGGGTTGCGCCGCCAGCAGCGGCGTGGAAGCCAGCAGCAGGGCGCCGAGGGCGAGGGTGGGCAAACGTCGAAACATGGTGATGACTCCAGGGTGAAAAGACCGACGATAGACCGCGGGCAAGGCGGGAGCGCGTTAGTCCGAATGAAGAAAAATTTAATTTACCGGCCTGGTGGTTTTCCCTAGGGTGTCCGGTCCGCCAGACCGGGCGCCAGATCCAGAGGCCGCTATGACCCAGGCTTTGGTCATCGAAGACGACGAGGTGACCGCCCATGCCATCGCCAGCGAATTGCAGGCGCAAGACTATCAGGTGCGCTGGGAACGCACCGGCCGCGACGGCCTGGCCGCGGCCATCGCCGGCGGCCACGACATCATCACCCTCGACCGCATGCTGCCGGATTTCGACGGCCTGACCATCGTCAGCACCCTGCGTGGCCTCGGCATCGCCACCCCGGTGCTGATGCTCAGCGCCCTGTCCGATGTCGACGAGCGCGTCCGCGGCCTGAGATGCGGCGGTGACGACTACCTGACCAAGCCCTTTTCCCTGGTGGAGATGATGGCCCGTCTGGAGGCACTGCTCAGGCGGCCGGTGGCCCAGTCCGCCAGTCACCAGCTGCGGGTGGGCGAGCTGACCCTGGACCTGATCGAGAACACCCTGACCCGTGCCGACGAGGCCATCGCCCTGTTGCCCACCGAATTCAAGATCCTCACCTACCTGATGCGCAACGCCGGCCAACTGGTGACCCGCACCATGCTCTTCGAGCAGGTCTGGGGCTATCACTTCGATCCGGGCACCAACATCATCGACGTGCACATGGGGCGGCTGAGACGCAAGATCGAGCGGGCGGGGCGGCCGCTGGTGCATACCGTCCGCGGAGCCGGCTATGTCCTCGTCGTCCCGGACTAGGGCCGGCAGGCGCTGGCGCTCGGGGAGCAGTCGCCTGCTGGCGCTCTATGCGCTGCTCTTCGTGGCCTGGGGTGCGGTCTTCACCGGGGTGCTCTACTGGCAGATCTCCGGCTATCTGGGCGCCGTGGCGGAGCGCACCCTGCTGCAGCGGGCGCACTACTACGGCAAGGTGGCGGATGCCGACCTGCTGGGCGAGCTGCAGGCCAGCGAGGTCTATTCCATGCCCGGTATCGACGCCTACGGCCTGTTCGAAGCCGATGGCCGCTATGTCGCCGGCAACCTGGTCAAGCTCTTGCGTAACCTGCCGGACGATGGCCGGGTGCACTACCTGCAGCGGGGACTCCGGACCTCCGACGCCCTGGACGAGACCCGCAGCAGCCATGCCTTTCTGCAGCGCCGCGCGGACGGCCGCATCCTGGTGCTGGCCCGCGATGGCGGCTCCATCTCCGCAGTCGGTGGCATCATCGGCCAGGCGCTGTTCTGGGGGCTGTCGCTGACCCTGATTCCCGGACTGGTGGGCTGGCACCTGTTGCGGCGGCGCCCGCTGCGGCGGGTGGAACGGTTGCAACGCAGCCTGGAGCGGATCGTCGCCGGTCATCTGGAAGAGCGGCTGCCGCTGTCACCGCGGCACGACGAACTGGACATGCTGGCCGATGCGGTCAATACCACCCTGGCCCAGCTGGAGCGCTCGATGCACGAGGTGAAGGGGGTCTGCGACGGCATCGCCCATGACCTGCGCACCCCGCTGACGCGGCTGCGGGCGCGCCTGCACCAGTTGCAGCAGCTGCCGCTGGCCGAACCCCAGGCCGACAGCCTCGCTGAAGCCCTGGCCGAGACCGAAGCCATCATGTCGCGCTTCCAGGGCTTGCTGCGTATCTCCGAGCTGGAGGACACCCGGCGGCGCATGGCCTTCGCGCCCCTCGATCTGGCCGCGCTGCTGCGCCAGGCCCATGATTTCTACGAGCCCCTGGCCCAGGAAAAGGCCCAGACCCTGAGCCTGGAACTGGGTGAGGAACTGCCGGAGGTGCAGGGCGACGCCGAGTTGCTGTTCGAGGCCCTGGTCAATCTCCTGGACAACGCCCTCAAGTTCGCCCCCGAGGGTGGCCAGGTGCGCCTGGTGGCACGCGGGGTCGGCACCGCGGTGCGCATCGAGGTGATCGACGACGGCCCCGGCATTCCCGAAGCCGAGCGGGAGAGCGTGCTGCGGCGACTCTATCGCGGCGATGCCAGTCGCCAACAGCCGGGCTACGGCCTGGGCCTGTCGCTGGTGGCGGCCATCGTCCGCCTGCATGGCTTCAGCCTGAGCATCGAAGCGGCCGAGCCGGTGGGAGCCCGGGTGGTCATCACCAGCGCCGGCTGAGGCGCGGCTTCCTAAATTTTTCTTCACTTTCCTTCATTTGAGACCGGAGCGGGCCGCTCCCAGGATGGCGGGCCCCACTGCCACACCGGATCCGTCGCCCGTGAAACACCCCTTGCTCTGCCTCGGTCTCGCCGCCCTGGGTCTCGCCTGGCTCGGCCAGGTCGAGGCCGCGCCCGCCGCTGCGCCCGCCGCCAATGTGCTCATTCCCTCGCCACCCCAGCTCTCGGCCAAGGCCTGGGTACTGATGGATGCCACCACCGGCCAGGTGATCGCCGAGGAGGATTCCCACGAGCACCTGCCGCCGGCCAGCCTGACCAAGCTGATGACCGTCTATGTGGCGACCCGCGATATCCAGGCCGGCCAGCTCAAGGCCGACGATCAGGTCACCGTCAGCGAGCACGCCTGGCGCACCGAGGGCTCGCGGATGTTTCTCGATCCGCGCACCTCGGTGTCGGTGCATGATCTACTGCAGGGCATCGTCATCGATTCGGGCAACGACGCCAGCGTGGCCCTGGCCGAGCACATCGCCGGCAGCAACGAGAGCTTCGCCAGTCTGATGAACGCCACTGCGCAGCGCCTGGGCCTGCACGACAGCCACTTCATGAATCCCACCGGGCTACCCGACCCCGAACACTTTTCCTCGCCCTACGACATGGCGCTGCTGGCGCGGGCCATCATCCAGGACGAGTCGGCCTACTACGAGCTCTATGCCAAGAAGTACTTCACCTGGAACGGTATCCGCCAGCCCAATCGCAATCTGCTGCTCTGGCGCGATCACAGCGTGGATGGTCTCAAGACCGGTCATACCGAGGCGGCCGGCTATTGCATGGTGACCTCGGCACTGCGCGATGGGCGCCGGCTGATCACCGCGGTGTTCGGCTCCAACTCCATCAACAACCGCGCGGCGGATACCCAGAAGCTGCTGACCTACGGCTATCGCTTCTTCGAGAACCAGACCCTGGACCAGGCCGGCGTCGCCCTGGGTACCCCGGCGATCTGGGAAGGCGAGCAGTCGACCTTGCCGGTGGGGGTGACCCAGGACGTGGTGCTGACCCGCCCCAAGGGTCAGCAGCCGCCCGAGCGTCGGCTGGTGCTGGACGAGCCGCTGGTGGCGCCCATCGCCCAGGGCGCGGTGGTCGGGCGCCTGGAGCTGGTGGCTGGCGAGCGCATCCTGCAGACCCGGCCGCTGGTAGCCCTAGAGGCGGTGGAGCAGGCCGGCTGGTGGTCACGCTGGCCGGAGCATCTCTACCGGCTGGTGCTGCACTGGTTCGGCCGGATCTGACCGGCGCGGGCGGCCCTAGGCCTCGTGCTGCAGATGCTCGCGTAGAAAGGCGTTCATCCGCGTCAGGGTCCAGCGCACGCCTGGCAGCACCCCGAGCATCTCGATGAAGCCATGGATCATGCCCGGCAACTCGTGGTACTCCACGGCGTTGCCGGCGCCGATCAGCGTCTGGGCGTAGAGGCGGGCGTCATCGCGCAGGGCGTCGCATTCGGCGCCAAAGATCAGCGCCGGCGGCAGGTCGGCGTGGGAGGGGGCATAGAGCGGCGAGACGCGCGGATCGCGGGTGTCCACGTCCCGCAGATACATCCCGGAGAAGTAATCCATCATCGGCCGGGTCAGGGGCGGGACCTCGGCATTCTCGATGCGCGAGGGGTGGTTCCAGGCGTCGGGCGTGTTGTCGACGCCGGGATAGATCAGCACCTGGGCCTTGAGCCGGAGCGGTCCTTCGCGCAGGTGCAGGGCAGCCATGGCCGCCAGGCCGCCGCCGGCGCTGTCGCCGGCCACGGCGACGCGGTCGAGATCGAGATTCAGGGCGCTGCCGGCCTGGGCCAGCCAGTGCAGGGCGGCCAGCACATCGTCGGGGCTCGCCGGTGCCGGATGCTCGGGGGCGAGAGCATAGTGCACCGCCAGCACCGCAAAGCCGGTGCCCAGGGCGATCTGGCGGCAGAGCGAATCATGGCTGTCCAGGTCGCCGATCACCCAGCCACCGCCGTGCAGATAGACCACCAGCGGGCGCGGTCGAGCGTCTTCCGCATAGGGCCGATAGAGACGCAACGGGATGGGGCCGAGGGGACCTGGCGCGGTGAGCGCCTCCACCCGCGTCACCGGCGCCGGCGGCAGGCCGAGGGCGCGATTCAGCTGCACATAGGCGGCGCGCGCCTGCTCCGGGGTGAGGCTGTCCAGCGGCGGCTGCGGGTGAGCGGCCAGCTGCACCAGCAGGCCGGCGACCTCGGGAGTGAGGCGCGCGAAGACGTCGGGCATGGGGCTTCTCCTGTGGTCCCGGGCGCCAGGATGGAGGCCGGGTCGCCGCCAGCCTCGCCGGAGGTCACGGGCGGGTCTATCGATCAGATGAACGATGGCGACCGGCGTTGGACCCCGGTTCGCGCGCGGCCGTTGCGCGGACGCGCGGGTAGCAGAGGGCGGCCTATCCTGCATCTGAACGATAGGCGCGCCGCAGCGGTACGGTAGACTCGGACCCAAGCCAGGCCCCGTCAGGGGGCCGGCATCCTACCCAACGACAATCAAAACAATGGGGGTAGCATGGATCAGTCAGCCGTCGTTTCCTGCAGCGTGCCCAGTGCGGTGGTCGCTCGCTTCAGCCAGGTCGTCCTGGCGCTGCAGGCCCGCCTGCGTGGCGGGGCCATCACCGAATTCCATGCCCAGGCACTGGAGCAGCTGCAGCGCCTGGTCGCCTTCGACAAGGCCTGGTGGGGCAACTCCGCCTGGCGCGACGGCGTCCCCGTGGCGCACAGCACCTTCCTGTTGGGGCTGCCTGGCAGCTATACCCAGGAATGGGATGCCCTCAAGGCCGAGGACCACGCCCTTGGCGACCTGCATCAGGAGCAGGGCCGCTGTCAGCTGTTCGATTGCCGGGACCAGACGGCCGCGCCGGCCCTGGCTGCCCTGGGGCAGCGGTATGGCCTGGCCCATGGCCTGCGCATCGTGCTCACCGACGACCAGACCCGCCTGGGCGTGCACCTCACCCTGTTCCGCGAGGATCCCGCCGCCCCCTTCACCGCCCTCGAATGCCAGCTGGTGGAATGGCTGATGCCGCACCTGCTGCATGCCGAGCGCGAGAGTTGCCTGCGCACCCTGGCGACCCTGAGAGACAGCCAGGGCAGTTTCGACGAAACGGCCCTGGCGGTGTGCGATCGCTATGGCGTGCTGCTGTCCATGGAGCCCGGCTTCGCCGCCCTGCTGGCCGGCGAGTGGGAGGGTTGGCAGGGCAATCGCCTGCCGCCCGCCTGCGATCCTCAGGGCACCTACCAGGGCCGCACCCTGCAGCTCGATGCCCAGCCGCTGGGCGATCTGCTGCTGCTCAAGGCGCGTCGGCGCAGTTCGGCGGAACGCCTCAGCGCCCGAGAACTGGAAGTGGCCCAGTGCTTCGCCCTGGGCCAGACCTACAAGGAAGTCGCCCGCAGCCTGGGCATGGCGCCGGCCACGGTCCGCCATCACCTGAGGCGCATCTACGAGAAGCTCGGCGTCAACCGCAAGGCGCAGATCGCCCAACAGGTCGCCGCCGCGCCGGACTGATCCTCCCCTGATCCCCTATGCCAAGACTGGGCGCCGCCCGTGCCCGGTGAGGCCTCGCTCGCCCGCTCGAATGCCCTGAGGAATCCTGCCATGCCGTCTCTGCCCGGAATGCTGACTCGCGCCGCCGTCCTGTCGCTCGCCGCGCTGGCCGCCACCACCCACGCCACCGAAAAGGGCATGCCGACCACCGCGGCCGGGGTGCAGGACTTCGGCGCCGGCTTCATGCCGCCGTCGACGCCCTTCGGTACGGTCGGCCTGCGCTTCAGCGACTATCAGGCACGGGTGATCAAGGACAGCCATGGCAAGGACGATGGCAACGATTTCAACATCAACGTCCTGGCCATCGGCCTGGCCTATCTACGCATGACCGACCAGCAGCTGTTCGGTGCGCGCTACGGCTTCGGCGCGGTCTCGGTGTTCTTTCGCATGGACGCCGATCTCGGCATCAACGCCGGCGGCCAGCGCGTGTTCAGCGACAGCGCCGAGCTGTTCCGCCCGGCCGATCTGCAGCTGATTCCGCTGATCCTCGCCTGGGAGCCAGCGCCTGGCGTCGGCATCAACACCCAGCTGTCGATCCAGGCACCTACCGGCGACTACGACAAGGATCGCCTGGTCAGCCCCGGGACCAACCACTGGACGGTCTCGCCGATCCTCAACGCCAGCTATATCAGCCCGAGCGGACTGGAGCTGTCGTCCAGCTTCCAGGTCGACCTCAATGCGCGCAACGCGGCCACCGACTATCGCAGCGGGGTGGAGTATCGCCACGAATTCGCCGTCGGCCAGCATTTCGGCCCCTGGACCGCGGGCCTGGGCGGCTACTACTACCGCCAGCTCAGCGACGACGACGCCCCCGGCCTGACCCGCGGCAACCGTGCCCGGACGCTGGCACTGGGGCCGGCGCTCAGCTTCTTCGAGCCCACCTCGGGGCTACCGGCCATCTGGCTGCACGCCTACAAGGAATTCGAGGCGCGCAACCGGGCAGAGGGCTATACCGTGGCGCTGAAGCTCGGCGCCAGCTTCTAGACCGCACCCATCATCTCGCGCACCCGCGCCGCCAGGGCATCGACGGCGAAGGGCTTGGTGAGGATCTCCATGCCGGGATCCAGATGGCCATTGCCGATGGCGGCGTTCTCGGCATAGCCGGTGATGAACAGCGTCTTGAGCCCCGGGCGTGACTGGCGCCCCGCATCGGCCATCTGCCGCCCGTTCATGCCGCCGGGCAGGCCGACGTCGGTGATCAACAGGTCAAGGTGCACGTCCGATTGCAGAATCTTCAGACCCGTCAGGCTGTCGGCCGCTTCGATCACCGCGTAGCCGAGGTCTTCGAGAATATCCATGACCAGCATCCGCACCGTCGGCTCGTCGTCGACGATCAGCACCGTTTCGCCCTGGCTGGTACCGGCCACGTCCAGGCGGGTGGCCAGGCCTTCGGCGGCCGGTGCCTCGCCCAGGTAGCGCGGCAGGTAGATGCACAGGGTGGTGCCCTGGCCGACTTCGGAGTAGAGCCGCACCTGGCCGCCTGACTGACGAGCGAAGCCATAGATCATCGACAGGCCCAGGCCGGTGCCCTGGCCGATGGGCTTGGTGGTGAAGAAGGGTTCGAACACCCGGGCGGCGACCTCGGGCGGTATGCCCACCCCGGTATCGGTCACGCACAGCGACAGGTATTGGCCTTCCGGCAGGTCCTGAGCGCGGGCGATTTCACGATCCATCCAGCGATTGGCGGTTTCGATGGTGATGCGACCGCCCTTGGGCATCGCGTCGCGGGCATTGATGCAGAGATTGAGCAGCGAATTCTCCAACTGGCTGGGGTCCACCAGGGCGGGCCAGAGGCCGGCGGCGCCGACGGTTTCCACCTGGATGCCAGGACCCACGGTGCGCTGGATGAGTTCGGTGAGGCCATCGATCAGCTGGTTGACGTCCACCGGGCGTGGCGCCAGGGTCTGGCGCCGGGAGAAGGCCAGCAGTCGGTGGGTGAGGGCGGCGGCGCGCTTGGCGGCGCCCTGGGCGGCCACCAGATAGCGATCGAGTTCGCGCAGCCGTCCCTGGGCGATGCGCGTCTCCATCAACTCCAAGGCACCGGAGATGCCGGCCAGCAGGTTGTTGAAGTCGTGGGCGAGGCCGCCGGTCAACTGGCCGACCGCCTCCATCTTCTGCGACTGGCGCAGCTTTTCCTCGGCCTGCATCAACTCGGCCGAGCGTTCGGCGACCCGGATCTCCAGGGTCTCGTTGAGGGTCCGCAGGGCGGCCAGGGCCTTGTCCCGCTCGGCTTCGATGGCTCGCCGCTCCTCGACGTCGATGAGCACCCCGGGAAAGTGCAGCGGGGTGCCGTCGGCGGCGTGATCGACCCGGCCATTGGCCTCGATCCAATAGTAGCGGCCATCGGCGCGCCGTACCCGGTACTGGTGGGCGAAGGGACCGCCCTGGGCGATCACGACGTCGATGGCGTGGGCGAGACCGTCCTTGTCGTCGGGATGGACGTTGGTCACCACCTGGGCCAGGCTCAGACCTTCGCGACCCAGGCGCGGGTCGAGGCCGAAGACCGTGGCGAAGGCCTCGTCCACGGTGAATCGGTCGGTGGGCAGGTCCCAGTGCCAGGTGCCGATGATGGCGCCAGCGGACAGAGCCAGCTGCACCCGCTCGATGTTTTCCCGCGCCAGGGCCTCGCTGATGCGCAGCCGTTCCTCGGCGTTGCGCCGCTCGGTCACGTCGCTGAAGAGGATGGCGATCTGGCGTTCGTCGGGATCGCCCACCCGCACGGCGCGGACATCGAACCAGCGCTCGAAGGTGTTGGCGTAGTTCTCGAAGGTCGCCGGCTCGCCGGTCTTGGCCACGTGGCCGTAGGTATCGAACCAGAACCGTTCCAGGTTGGGGGCGAATTCGGTCACCCACTTGCCGCGCAGGTTGACCCCGGCTTGGCGTTCGAAGGCCGGGTTGGCCTCCAGGAAGCGGTAGTCGATGGGCTTGTCGTCGGCGTCGAACTTGACCTGGACGATGGCGAAGGCCGAGCCGATGGTCTCGATGATGGCGCGAAAGCGTTCCTCGCTCTTGCGCAGGGCGGTTTCGGCGGTCTGCAATTGGCTCATGTCCAGCATGGCGCCGATCATCCGCGTCGGGCGGCCGTAGCTGTCGCGGATCACCCGGCCGCGATCGAACACCAGGGCATAGGAGCCGTCCGCCCGCAGGAAGCGGTACTCGCCGGTCCAGACCGTGCCGTCGCCGTCGATCACCCCGTGGATGGAAGCATCGATCCGCGCGCGGTCGTCCGGGTGGATCTGGCCGAGCCACCAGCTGCCAGTGGGCTCCACGGTTTCCGGCAGGTGACCATAGGCCGTGGTCAGGGCTTCGTTCCACAGGACCTGGCCACTGTTGAAGTCCCAATCCCAGATGGCGTCGTTGGTGGCTTCGGCCACCAGGCGATAACGCTCCTGGGTTTCCTTGAGCGCCAGGCCCGCCAGGTGTTCGACGGTGCGATCGCGCAGGATCTTGACGAAGCCCAGGGGCTCCCCGTCTTCGTCGGTGAGGGCCATCATCTCCCCCGAGGCCCAGAAGCGCTGGCCGTCCTGGCGCAGGTGCCAGCGCTCGTCCAGGGCGCTGCCGTCCCTCAGGGCCTTGGCCATCTCGTATTCGGCGCGATGGTTGGCGCGGTCTTCGGGGGTGAAGAAACGTGAGGCTTGCTCGCCGATCATCTCCCGAGCGCTCCAGCCCATGACCTGCTCGGCACCCGGATTCCAATCGGTGATGCGCCCCTGACGGTCGCTGACCACGATGGCGAATTGGGTGGTGCTTTCCAGCACCGCGCGACTACGAGCCTTGCTGGAGCGGGGCGCGGCAGGCTGCAGGGCGGCACGCAGGCGCAGAACTTCGGCTTCGAGCTCTGCGCGGGTCAGCGTGGCCAGGGGTACCTCACTCATCTTGCTGGAAATCCTCGGCGAAAGCGGTCACGGGAGGGTTGGACCGCGAAAAACGCCAGAGTGTGGCGGGCGCGCTTCGGGCAGAAAAGCCTCTGCCGCTGATCGGCAAGCCGACTGGATGAGAGGACGCTCCAGCGCGAGAAAAGCACTGCGCCTTCGAGCGAGACGGCGACCTGGTCCAGTCGCCTGGCCTAGAGCAGGGCAAGCGAGGCGGGCAGGGCAGCGAAACCGGCACGTCCGAGCGACGGCCAGGCCTGCAAGGCGTCCGCAGGTTCGCTGGATGAACGGTCCGCGCCTGGAACCCGGTCGTCGCCAGCGCTCTCTACGGTTGCACGAGACGGACCCGGCAAGGGTTCGCCGCTTTCCCTTCGATCGCTCAAGGAGCACCACCGCATGGCCCAGGAATCTGCAGCCGCACCGGGCGCACTCAAACGCGCCATCACCCTGCCCATGCTGTTGTTCTTCATCCTGGGCGACGTCCTAGGCGCGGGCGTCTATGCCCTGGCGGGCACCATTGCCGGCCGGGTCGGCGGCGCCATCTGGGCCCCCTTGCTGATTGCCCTGCTGTTCGCCCTGCTGACCGCGGCCTCCTATGCCGAGCTGGTCACCAAGTACCCCAAGGCCGGCGGGGCGGCGGTGTTCGCCGAACGGGCCTTCGGGCGGCCCTGGCTATCCTTCCTGGTGGGCTTCTCGATGCTGGCCGCCGGGGTCACCAGCGCCGCGGGATTGGCCGTGGCCTTTTCCGGTGGCTATCTGCAGGCGCTGGTGCCCTGGCCCGCCAGCTGGGTCTGCCTGGGCTTTCTGCTGTTGATAGGCCTGCTCAATGCGCGCGGCATCAAGGAGTCGCTGTCAGTCAATCTGGTGATGACCCTGATCGAGCTGTCAGGTCTGGTGATCGTCGTCGCGGCGGCGGCCTGGTTCGTCGCCCAGGGGCAGGGCGAGCCGGCGCGGCTACTGGAGGTGGATGCGCCATCGGCCACCTTGGCCATTCTCAGTGCTTCGCTGTTGGCCTTCTACTCCTTCGTCGGCTTCGAGACCTCGGCCAACCTGGCGGAAGAGGTACGGGACGTCAGCCGGGTCTATCCGCGGGCGTTGTTTGGCGCTCTGGTCATCGCCGGTATCGTCTACATGCTGGTAGGCGCCGGCGCCGCCCTGGTGCTGCCGGTGGCGCAGCTCAAGGCCTCGGGTGCGCCGCTGATGGACGTCCTCGGCGCCTCGGGCCTGGGCGTGCCGACCCGAGTGTTCGCCGTCATCGCGCTCATCGCGGTGGCCAATGGCGCGCTGCTGACCATGATCATGGCCAGCCGTCTGGCCTACGGCATGGCTCGTCAAGGTCTGCTGCCCGCGGTGCTCGGCCGGGTGCTGCCACGGCGGCAGACTCCTGGCATCGCCATCCTCGCCACCACCGCGGTGGCCATCGCCCTGACCTTCACCAGCACCCTGGATGTGCTGGCCGAAACCGTGGTGCTGCTGCTCCTGGTGGTGTTCATCAGCACCAACCTGGCGGTGCTGGTGCTCAAGCGCGACCGGGTCGAGCATCCGCATTTCCGCGTGCACTGGCTCTTCCCGGTGCTGGCCCTGGCCTCCTGTGCGCTACTGATCGCCCAGCAGGGCGCGGCGACCTGGTGGCGCGCCGGGCTGATGCTGCTGGTGGGCGTGGCGCTCTATGGGCTGACGCGGCTGGCCGGCGCGCGCCGGGTAACGGCCTAGGGGCCCACCAGGGCATAGAGGGTCTGCATGTCGGCCGGCTTGGTCAGGTGATGATCGAAGCCGGCCGCCAGGGCCTCGGCCTTGTCCTGGGCCTGGCCCCAGCCGGTCATGGCGATCAGCTTGACGGCCTGACCGGCCGGCGTCTCGCGGATCGCCCGGGCCAGTTGATGACCGGTCAGGCCCGGCATGCCGATATCCGAGATGACGATCTCGGGGCCATAGCTCTGGAACAGGGTCAGTGCCTGCTGGCCATCGTAGGCGACACGCACCTCGTGGCCGTTCAGCTCAAGGAGTTCGGCGATGGTGTCGGCGATGTCGGAGTTGTCGTCTGCGACCAGGATCCGGCGGGTGGCGGGCGCCGCCGAGGCGGCCGCTACGGCCTCCTGCTCTGTGGCCGGGGGCGCCACCGTCAGCGGCAGGTTCACGGTGAAGCGGCTGCCCTGGCCCAGGCCGGCGCTGGTGGCGGCGATGTCGCCGCCCTGCAGCCTTGCCAGCTCGCGGGAAAGGGCCAGGCCGATACCCAGGCCAGGCGAACGCTCCGCCAGGCGTGGATCGATCTGGCCGAACATCTGGAACAGATCGCTCAGGCGTTCTGGGGCGATACCGATGCCGTTGTCGGCAATCTCCACCCGTACCTCTTCGTCACCCGTGGAGACGGCGAGCACGATCCGACCGCCCTCCGGGGTGTAGCGGGCGGCATTGCCCAGCAGGTTGACGAAGATCTGCTCCAGGCGCAGCGGGTCGGCGTACAGCCAGAGCGGCGCCTCGGGCAGGTGCAGGTCGAAGCGCTGGTGCTTGTCCTGCATCGGCGCCAGGGTCGCATCGGCCGCTGCCTCGAGTACCGACTGCAGGGTGATGAAGGTGTTGTGCAGGGTGATGCGGCCGAAGGTGATGCGCGAGATATCCAGCAGGTCGTTGAGCAGGGCACCCATACGCTCCACCTGCCGCTCGATGGTCTGGCAACTGCGCTGTTGCTGTTCGGGCGACGCCTGCGGCGCGGCGATCAGTGCCGCCGCGTGGCGAATGGGCGCTAGGGGATTGCGCAGTTCATGGGCCAGCACGGCGAGGAATTCGTCCTTTTGCCGATCGTTGTCGCGCAGTTGCTGCTCCTGGCGCTTGCGCTCGCTGATGTCCAGAAACCAGACCGCCACGTTGCCGTCGAAGGGTGTCGCGCCGATCTGCAGCCAGCAACTGGCGCCCTGGGCATCCGGCCCCTGCAATTCGACGGACCAGGCGACTTCCTCGGCCTGGTGGTCCGCGCAGAGCTGCAGGATGTGGGCGCTGGCCCAGGGCAGGCGGGCGTTGGCGTCACGGCTGTCGAGACCCAGGGTGGTGGTTCCGATGGGGTTGAGATAGTCCCAGGCGAAAGTGCCTTCGGCAGCGGGTACGGCGATACCAAAGGACACCTGCGAGCTTTCCAGCGCCACCCGCAGGCGGCGTTGCGACCGCAGGGCAGCCTCCTGGATACGGGCACGATCGATCACCAGCACCGCCTTGGACGCGCACAGGTCGGCCAGGCGCTGCTCGCGCGGCGTGGGCTCGCGTGCCTCCGGCAGGTGCACGGTGAGGGCGCCCAGGGTGCCGTGCAGGGTGCTGCGCAGCGGCACGGCATGTACGGCTGCGAAACCCAGGCGGCAGCCGATGGCGGCCAGGGCGGCGAGCTCGGGTGCCTTTGCCAGGTCGGGCACCAGCACCCGTTCACCCTGCTCGATGGCGGCTGCACAGACGCTCTCCGCGGGAGCCAGGGCGGTCAGGCGTGCCTGGTCCTCGGCCGAGAAACCGGCGGTGACATGGAGCCGTGGCGGCTGGCCGTCTTCCACCAAGGACACGCAGCCCAGGGGCGTCTGATGAAAGCGACAGAGGACGTCGAGAATCTCCTGCAGCTGCTGTGGCAGTGAAGGCAGTTGCAGCAGGCGATGATTGAGCCGTTGCAGGATTTCCAGGTCGGCGACCTGCAACTGCAGCTGCGCCTGGCTCAGTTGCAGGCCGCGCAGGTAGTCGTCGCGCTCCTCTTCGATCAGCCGCCGGGCTTCGGCGGCGGCCAGCAGCGCTTCGCCCACCTGGCGGATCTCCAGCACGTCGCTGTCGGGCAATACCGGCGGCAGGCGCCTGCCCAGGGCCTGAGCGGCCTCCTGCAGGGCCTGCACCGGACGGCTGATGCGCCGTGACAGCAGCAGGGCTACCGTCCAGGCAAAGGCTACCGACAGCACCAGGCCGCCGCCATAGAGGGCGAAGGAGCGATTGGCGGCCGCGGCCACCTCTTCGGTGGGGATCGCCGTGGTCACCGTCCAGCCGGAATCGGGCAGGCGCACGAAGGCCGTATAGACGTCGTGGCCTTCCCGGGTACGCGAAGTGCCGACGCCTTCTTCGCCCGGCTGCGCCAGGATCTCCGCCAGACCTGGCAGGGCCGGCTCGCCCAGGCTTTCCTCGTGCCGGCTGGTACGAGCGATGCGCCGGCCATGGCGATCGAATACCGAACCCACCCAGTCCTTGGGCAGGGCGCGGGTCAGGCGCGCCGCGCGGATGCTCTCCGGCGTCATCACCGCGGTCAGCACGAAATTCAGTCGACCCTCGCGCAGCACCGGGACCCGGATCGGAAAGGCCAGAAGGCCGGCGGGACCGCGGCCGAGTTGCCCGATCACTGGCCGGCGTTGGGCGAGTACCTCGGCAAAGCTGTCCGGTTCGGCGAGAGGACCGCCGGTGGGCCGGTTGACGCTCGATATCCGCCTGACGACCTGGCCGTCCGGCGTAGCGAGCAGCACCGTTCGCCAACCTGGCACCAGCGGCAGGATGCGCCCAACCAGGGTTTCGAAATCGCTCAGGTCACCTGTCCGCAACAGGGGCGACTCGGCCAGCGCCTGGAGAATGGTCACAGAGCGGCGCAATTCGCTTTCGATGGTGGTCGCGGCTTGGCGACTGGACTCCAGTGCCCGCTGTTCGGCTTCGTGCTGCTGGTGTTGCACGAGCAGCCAGAGTCCCAGGCCGGCTACCAGCGCCAGGGGCACGATTCCGGCGAAGGCGATGGCCAGCAGGCGATTGCGCAAGGGGACCAGACGCGCAGGGCGAAGCTTCGTCGGCGGCATGGGGATTTCGATTGAGGAAAAGTCTCATTCTAGCCTGACTGTGCATGGCATTTTGCCAGGGCGGCGGTTGCTCGTCAGGTTGACACACTCCCCTGGAGCCCGCGTCAGCTCTAGCCTGCAGCTCGTGGGGGTTATGCCGTTGATCGCCGATGGGTGGCTATTCAGCCAGTAACGGTAGCGCCGACCAGAAGGGGTGAATACGCCTTTCCTGCCTGGAGTTGCGCCATGCGTACCCTGAAATTGTCGGCCCGTTCGGCCGTGTGTTTTGCCGCCGTTACCCTGTTGCTGCTGGTACTGGCGGTTACTTCGGCCGTGGGCCTGAATTCGCTTTATAAAGCGGAACAGGACGTCGAGACCAACTGGATGGCCAGCATCGCCCAGACCGCCAAGATGGATACCCTGGTACTTCGTCTGCGTCTGGAGACCCTGCGCATGGTGGCCTCGGAAGACGAGCAGATGAAGCAGACCGCCGCGGCGACCATCACCCAGGCACGCGGCCAGCTGCAGAAGGAAGTGGCGGCTTATCAGGCCCTGGTCGCTTCGCCCGAGGAGCAGCGGTTGGCCGATGCCGTGTCCGCCGGCGTCAAGGCCTACGACGCACGTCTCGACGAGATCGTTGCCATCGCCCGGACGCGTCCGGCCAGCGAAGGGACCGCCTACGTCAATGCCAATATCCGTCCGCTGACCAACGACCTGCAGGAGAAGATCGTCGCCCTGGGTGACTTCAACCAACGCGGCGCCAAGCAGGCGGGCGAGCTGGCCAACCAGACCTATAGCCGTAACCTCTGGCTGCTCGGGATCATCTCCGCCGTGGCCGTGGTGCTTACCGTGGTGCTGGCCGTGCTCTACACCCGCAGCATCCTGCAGCCGCTGCGCCAGGTGCTGGCCATCAACAAGCGCATTGCCGAAGGCGATCTGCGGGTCGCGGCCCAGGCAACCGGTCGAGACGAGATGGCCGACCTGATGCGCGCCACGGTGCAGATGCAGCAGACCCTGCGCGACACCGTCAGCCACATTGGCGAGGCCTCGACCCAGCTGGCGTCCGCCGCCGAAGAGATGAATGCCGTGACCGACGAGGCCAGCCGTGGCCTGCAGCGCCAGAATGGCGAGGTGGAGCAGGCTGCCGCGGCGGTCAACGAGATGACCGCCGCCGTCGAGGAGGTGGCACGCAACGCCGCCTCGGCCTCGACCTCGGCGCAGCAATCCGAGCGTTCCACCGGCCTGGGCGCGGCCCGCGTCACCGAGACCGTCAACGCCATCCATTCGCTGACCAGCACCGTGTCCCACACCAGCGAGCAGATCGTCGCTCTGGCCGGTCAGGCGCAAGGCATCGCCACCGTGGTCGATGTGATCCGCGGCATCGCCGAGCAGACCAACCTGCTGGCGCTGAACGCCGCCATCGAGGCCGCCCGAGCCGGTGAACAGGGCCGCGGCTTCGCCGTGGTCGCCGACGAGGTGCGCGCCCTGGCCCATAGAACCCAGGAATCCACCCGCGAGATCGAGCAGATGATCGGCGGCATCCAGAGCGGTTCGGAAGGCGCCGTGCAGGCCATGCAACGCAGCCGCGACGAGGCCACCGCCACCCTGAAGATCGCCAACGAAGCCGGCGCCGCCCTGGAGGAGATCGCCCGCTCCATCACCGAGATCAACGAGCGCAACTTCCTTATCGCCACGGCTTCGGAAGAGCAGGCCCAGGTCGCCCGGTCGGTGGACCAGAATCTGGTCAGCATCCGCGATCTGTCGATGCAGACCTCGGCCGGTGCCCACCAGACCGCAGCGGCCGCCCATGAGGTCTCGCGCCTGGCGGTGGACATGAATCGCCTGGTCGGTCGCTTCTCGGTCTGATCCGGACGCAAAGGTCAGGAAAGGCCCTGCCGAGAGCGCCTCGGTGGGGCCTTTTCGTTTCCAGGCTGCTGGCGGGCAGGGGTTGCAGGACCAACGGACGGGAACCCATCCGGGGTGCGCCAGGGTCTGCAGCCAATACCCCAGGAGAGACGGCCATGTACCTCGTCCAGTTGCTGCTACCCCTCAACGACAATGACGGCCAGCGCCTGCCAGGGGCGCTGTTTCAGGAGGTGCGCCAGGTGTTGGTCGAGCGCTTCGGCGGCCTGACCGCCTTCAGCCGCGCCCCGGTCGAAGGTCTGTGCCAGGACGAGGCGGACCGGGTCGAGGACGATGAGTTGCTGGTCTACGAAGTGATGACCGAGACCCTGGATCGGGCCTGGTGGGACGGCTATCGCCGCCAGCTGGAAACGGCCTTCCGCCAGCGCGAAATCCTCATTCGCGCCCAGCCCACGGAACGACTCTAGGCCTCGGCCAGTACGACCCGCGCACGTCCAGCCCGCTTGGCCTGGTAGAGGGCGGCGTCCGCCCGACGGATCAGCTCATGGACGTTGAGCGTGCCATCGGCGCAGTGGGCGATGCCGATGGATGAGGTGGTACTCAGGGTGACGCCCTGGATGTGCCAGGGTTCCTGCAGGGCGCGGCACAGGCGCTCGGCCATGGCCAGGGCGGCAGTGGGCGTGGTATCGCATAGGTAGACGATGAATTCGTCACCGCCGATACGGCCGAGCAGATCCTCCCGCCGCAGGCAGGCGCTGACCCGGGCGACGAACGCCACCAGGAGCAGATCGCCGAACTCGTGGCCGAATTCGTCGTTGATGGCCTTGAAGCGGTCGAGATCCAGGTAGAAGAGGGCACAGGGGCCGCTGGCGTCGCTGGCTCTGTGGCGTGCGATCTGGTCGAGAATGCTGCGCCGATTGGCGACCCCGGTCAGGGCATCCAGATAGGCCAGGGACTTGTAGCGACTCTCGCTTTCCTGCAAGGCGGTCTCCGCCAATTTGCGCTCGGTGACATTGCGGCTGACGATGGTCAGCAGCCGGCGTTCGCCTCGTGCGTCGAAGTGCGGGGTCTTGACCACTTCCCAAGTATTGATACGTCCATCCGGACCCATGAAGGACTTTTCGACCAGCGTAGGCGCGGCGTTTTGCCAAGCGAGTTCGTCGGTCTGGATGTTGTAGACGAACGCCTCGGCAAAGGCGGGAAAGCGTTCGATCAATTCGGCATCGGTGACGCCGACGTAGTCGAAGCCGACCATGGCATAGGCTTCGAGCACGATACGGTTGACGAACAGCCAACGCCCCTGGCCGTCCTTGGCGACGATGAACTCCTGGATCGAGTCGAGGAGGGCGCGAAGATCGACAGCGGAATCGACAGGGGACATGGGCAGGGCCTGGAGGTCGAACGAATTGTCAGGTTATCGGCCTGGCGCGGCGGGAACTGAGGTCTGTCGTCCGGTCACCCGTCGCCGTGTTGTCGGTGAGAGGAGGCAGGTGAGGCGATCGGGGCGTTCGCCGACGAATGGCAGACCGGGCAGGCGCAGGCGTTTGACGGCTTCAAGCGAGACGGCTAGCCCGCATGCCCGAGCCGCTCGGAACCAAGCTGTGGCCTGCAGGCCGAATAGGGTATTCATCAGCTGCCAGACGTGCCCTCTATGCAGACCACTACAAGAGCCGTGACCGGCCAGCACCCTGGGGCGACTCCCGTCGCCTTGGAACCCGCCAAGGCGCTCTATCGCGAACTACTGGTGGAAAATCCCAGCCGTGGTGCGCGGGAGCAGGCGCGGCACTATCTCGATGACCAGCTGCAGGCCGTGAGTGCCATGCAGGCCGACCTCCCGGCGGATCCCCAGGCGCTGGAAGCCTGGGTGCTGGAGAACAACGCCCGGGTCGGCGCCCAGTACCAGGACTATCTGGCCGCCCGCAAAGCCGGCGCACCGCGGCGCTATTTCGGCAGCAAGGCCCATGCGCTGTACTTCCTGCGTGGCGTGGCGCCCACCAAGCTGGTGGATGGTGCCTGGCTCTATGGCACGCTCGCCCACTGGGACGACCTGCGCTATCGCGCGGCTATCCAGATCTACCTGGAGGAACTGGGTGACGGTCAGCCCGACAAGAATCATGTAGTGCTCTATCGCAAGCTGCTGGCCAGCCATGGCTGTGAAGATTTCTCGCAATTGAGCGACGATCATTATGTCCAGGGCGCCATCCAGTTGGCTCTGGCCTATAACGCCGATCACTACCTGCCCGAGGTGCTGGGTTTCAACCTTGGTTACGAGCAGCTGCCGCTGCACCTGCTGATCACCTCCTACGAGCTCAACGAACTGGGTATCGATCCCTATTACTTCACCTTGCATGTGACCGTCGACAATGCCGGCACCGGTCATGCGCGCAAGGCGCTGCAAGCCGTACATGACGCCATGCCCGCCGAAGGCCGCGCTGCTTTCTACCAGCGCGTGGTGCAGGGCTACCTGCTCAATGAACTGGGCGCCAGCACCACCTCGGTGATCGGCGGCTTCGAGCTGGAGCAGGCGGTGATCGAGGTACTGGCGGAAAAGAGCACCGTTGGCCGCTATGTGCATTCGGACTATTGCCGCATCGGTGGCCGTAGCGTCAGCGACTGGTTGACCGATCCCGCGCAGATTCCCGAATTTCTCCAGGTGATGCAGGAGCAGGGCTGGATCAAGCGTCATGAAGACCCGACCAACAGTCGCTTCTGGCGCCTGATCCAGGGTGAGCGCGCCGAGATGTTCGGCGTCTTCACCGCCTACGAGCAGCAGCTGATTCACGACTGGATCGCCGGTGACTTCGTGCACAGCGGCGCCCGGCACCAGGCGGCCGCCGAGCGGGTGTCCGTCTTGCCGCGCCGCGAGGTGAGCTTTCGCGCTCGCCAGCGTCAGCAGGAGCGTCTGTGTCCAGCGCTGGAAGCCGAGCAGGGCACGGCGGCCAATGCGAGCAAGGCCCAGGCGAGCGACTTCGATAGTGATGAAGTCGCCCTAGAGCAGCGTCTGGCTAGCCAGCCCAGCCGCGCGGCCGCCATGGCATTACTGGTGGAGCAGCTGTCACCGGCGCGCCACCACAGCCGTGCCGGTCTGCTGGCGACACGACTGTTCGCCTCTCTGTTGGGCTGATCCCTATTCAAGGACCCGCAAGGGTCCTTTTCATTTAGACTGTCATTGAAGGAACCACCCGTGACGGCCATGGAACATCCTGAACGCATCGCGACCAGCCATGACGCGGTCGCTGCCCTGAAACTGCTGATCGAGACGCTGCGTGCAGCGGACTATCACTTCATCACGCCCACCCCGGCCTCTCACGCGCGGGTCAATGCCCGGCCAGGCAACGCCTGGGCGCGGGATCTGCAGGGCATCTTCGGCTGGAGCCGGCCGTTTTCCCCCGACCTGCTGCCCGGCTCTCTAATCGACACCCTGGCGGCAGCCGAGCTGCTGACCGCGGTGCCGGGCGGCTGGCGCAGTCGGGTGCGGGTATCGAGCCTGGGTGACCAGCTGTTCGTGCATTCCGCCTATCCCACCGAGGACGCCGATGCGGTGTTCTTCGGACCCGACACCTATCGCTATGCCAATGCCCTGGAAGCCCAGTTGCGCTTCGAGACCGCCGACATCCGCCGCGCCGTGGACATCGGCAGCGGGGCCGGTCCCGGCGCCATCCTGGTCGCCCTGGCGCGGCCCGATGCCGAGGTGCTGGCGGTGGACATCAACGAGCGCGCCCTGGCGCTGACCCGGGTCAATGCCGAGCTGGCCGGTGCCGACAATGTCAGCGCGTGCTACAGCAACCTGCTGAACGATGTGGCGGGCGACTTCGATTTCATCCTGTCCAATCCCCCTTATCTGGTCGATCCCGGCGAGCGCGCCTATCGCCATGGTGGCGGTCCTCTCGGGGCTGGCCTGTCGCTGGCCATCCTGGACACGGCGCTGCAGCGCCTGGCGCCGGGCGGCACCCTGCTGCTCTATACCGGCGTTGCCATGGTCGAGGGCCGTGATCCCTTCCTCGAAGAAGTCCGCACCCGCCTGGACGGCCAGGACGTGGCCTGGCGCTATCGCGAGCTGGATCCGGATGTCTTCGGTGAAGAGCTGGAGACAGGGGTCTATGCCCATACCGATCGCATCGCCGCGGTCGTGCTGACGGTGACGCGGCCGCACTGAGGGTGCACGGCAGCGGCTACACTGGCGGGTGCCTCTATCGCCCGCCCGTGTCCCGGAGTCCGCCATGCAACTGCTGCTGAACCAGACCTCACCCTACGCCCGCGCCGCGCGCGTCACCGCCCTCGAAGCTGGCTTCGGCGAGCGTCTTGAGCTGGTGTGGAGCGATCCCTGGAACGACGATCCGACCTTGCTGGCCGCCCATCCCGGCAACAAGGTCCCGGTACTGATCACCGACGAGGGCATCGCCCTCAGCGAGACCCTGCTGATCTGCCTCCATCTGCATCTGTTGGCCGGCGGCAGTCCGCTTTCCGCCAAGCGCCTGCAACTGGCCGGTCTGGGCCAGGGCCTGATCGACGCGGCCTTTGGCACGGTGATCGCCCGTAAGCATGGCGGTGCGGCCCAGGATGAGTCGGTGCTGGGCGCCCGCCGGCTGGCGGCCATCGACCGGCTGCTGGTGCGCTTGGACGAGGCTTCCACACTGGATGCAGAGGACCTCGATTTCAGCCACTACCTGGTGGCGGTCGGCCTCGACTACCTGAGCTTTCGGCTGCCGGAAATCGGCTGGTCCGCGCACTCGCAGCTGGTGGCCTTTCACCAGCGGCTCCTGGCGCGTCCCAGCTTTGCCGCGACGGCTTTCCAGTAAGGCAAAAAAGCCCCACGCGGCGGCCCCCGCCGACCGCGTGGTAAAGCCCTAGAGCTCGATCAGGATCTTCAGCTGGGTCCCGGCCTTGTCCAGCAAGGCTTCGAAGCCCTGTTCCACCACGTCGTCCAGCGCGATGTGGCGGGTCACGACCTTCTCCGCCGGTAGCTGGCCGCTGGCGATCAGCGCTGCTACCTGGGGCCACATCAGCGTCGAGTAGCACCAGGAGCCGCGCAGGTCGACGTCCTTGTAGGTCAGGGTGAAGCCATCCAACGCCGGCGGCTTGCCCTGCATCCCCACCTGGACCACCACACCCTGGCGGCGGACCGCTTCCAGGCACAGCCCCAGCGGTGCCTCGGCGCCCACGCATTCGAAGGCCACATCCACCCCCACGCCCCCGGCGGTGCGGGCACGCACCTCGCGCAGCACATCGGTGCTGCCGGGATTCAGGGTGATGAGCCCCTCCACCAGGCGGTGGGCCATCTCCAGCCGGTTGTCGTTGAGGTCCACCAGGAAGATCCGGGTGGCCCCGGCTGCGCGGGCGGCCATGACCTGCAGCTGGCCGATGGGCCCGGCGCCGGCCACCAGCACGCTGTCGCCGGGCTTCACGCCACCCCGGTGGGTGGCGTAGACGGTCACCGCCGTGGGCTCGATCAGCGCCGCGTGCTCGGTGCTGAGATCGTCCGGCATGGGGATGGCGTTGTAGTCCTCCACGAGGGAGTACTCGGCCATGCCGCCCCAGGGATGGGACAGGCCGATGATGGCCAGCTGTTCGCTGAGTTGATACTGGCCGCGGCGGCCGTAGTAGTCGTCGCGTGGCGACACCATGGGCTGGATGGAGACTCGATCACCGGGTTTCACCGCTGTCACCTGGCTGCCCACGGCCTCCACCACACCGGAATACTCGTGGCCGAGGATCTGCGGCACCTGGCCGCCGGTGTAGCTGTGCGGCGCGGTGGGAATGAAGATGGGACCGCCAAGGTACTCGTGCAGATCGGTACCGCAGATACCGCAGAACTGGTTTTTCACCAGGACCTGGGTAGGGCCCGGCGCGCCGGGGGCCGGGACGTCTTCCACCCGGATGTCGCGGGCGGCATGGAAACGGGCTGCTTTCATCGTGAGGCTCCTCTAGCGTTCGCAGCGGGGCAGGAAGGCCTGGATCAGGGCGTTGACCCGGTCCGCGGCTTCCATCTGCACCATATGGCCCTGGCCCTCCAGGATCTCGACCTGGACGGTTCCGGGCAGGCCTTCGGCATGCTGGACCGGAATGATGGCGTCGGCCTTGCCCCAGATCACCAGGGCGGGCAGATCGCCGTCGAGTGCCTGGCGCAGCACCTGGGCCTGCTGACCATTGGGGAAGAGCGTGTCGGCCAGTCGCTTCAGGGCCTGGTCCACCCCTTCCAGGCGCTTGTACTTGAGCAGGTCTTCCAGCAGTGGTCGGGTGACCAGGCCGGGATCACTGAACAGCAGGCTGACCGGTCCCTTGAGCTGGTTGCGGCTGGTGGCGGCGACGAAGCCTTCCAGGTAGGCGCCATTGATGTCCCGGCCCAGTCCCGCACTGCCGATCAGGACCAGGCCGGCGACCCGCTGCGGCGCCGTCTGCACCAGTTGCAGGGCCACGGCGCCACCCATGGAGTGGCCGACGAGCACGGCGCGGGGGATGTCCAGATGGTCGAGCAGAGCCAGCACGGCGGCGCCCAGCTCGGCGAGATCCGCCGTGGCGAGCGTCTTGCCGGACTGGCCGTGACCCGGCAGGTCCAGGGCGATCACCCGGCGCCCGGCGGCCAGCGCCTCGTGGTTGAACAGCCAGTTGTCCAGATCGCCGGAAAAGCCGTGGATCAGCACCAGCGGCAGGCCGCCTTCACCGCGCTCCAGATAGCGCAGCGGCCGGCCGTCGAGTTCGATGCGCTGGGCCTGGGGACCGGCATCGGCGGCGTCTTCGCCACCGGGCACGAACTCCTCCTGGAAGCGCGCGATCACCGCCTCGATCTCTTCGTCGCTGGCCTCGCCTTCCACCACGATGGCCAGCAGGGCGCCTACCGCAAGGGTCTCGTCCTCGCGGGCCAGGCAGCGGCGCAGGATGCCGGAGAAGGGCGCCTCGACGCTGCTGCTGATCTTGTCGGTCTCGACGTCGAGCACCTCGTCGCCCTTGGTGATGCTGTCGCCTTCGGTCTTGAGCCAGGCGTTGACCCGGCCTTCGCTCATGGACAGGCCCCACTTGGGCATGGTCAGGGTATGGATCTGGCTCATGCGGCCTGCCTCCCTTGGGTGATCTTCAGCACGGCGCGCTCGATCTTGGCCGCGTCGGGGATGTAGAGGTCTTCCAGGGCATCGGAAAAGGGCACCGGGGTATGCGGCGCGGTCACCAGCTGCACCGGGGCGCGCAGGTCGTCGAAGGCGTGCTCGGCAAGCAGGGCGGCGATGTCGGTGGCCACCGAGCAGCGCGGATTGGCCTCGTCGATGACCACCGCGCGGCCGGTCTTCTCGACGCTTTCCAGGATGCTGTCGCGATCCAGTGGGCTGGTGGTGCGCAGGTCCAGCACCTCGCAGGACACGCCCTGGCGCGCCAGGTTGGCGGCGGCCTCCATGGCCAGGTGCACCATGCGGCCATAGGTGATGAGGCTGACGTCGTCGCCCTCACGCAAGAAGCTGGCCTCGCCGAAGGGGATGGCGTAGGACTCCTCGGGCACCTCGCCCTGCATCCCGTAGAGCAGCTTGTGCTCGCAGAAGATCACCGGGTCGTTGTCGCGGATGGCCTGGATCAGCAGGCCCTTGGCATCGTAGGGGGTGGCCGGGCAGACCACCTTTAGCCCGGGGATATGGGTCCACCAGGAGGTCAGCATCTGCGAATGCTGGGCAGCGGCGCGGAGACCCGCGCCGACCATGGTGCGCAGCACCAGCGGGGTGACCGCCTTGCCGCCGAACATGTAGCGGAATTTGGCCGCCTGGTTGAGGATCTGGTCCAGGCAGCAGCCGGCGAAGTCGACGAACATCAGTTCGCACACCGGGCGGGTGCCGCGGGCGGCGGCGCCCACCGCGGCGCCGACGTAGCCGAGCTCCGACAGCGGGGTGTCCAGCACCCGCCCGGGAAACTTGTGGTAGAGGCCCTTGGTGACCCCGAGCACGCCGCCCCAGGCGTCCTGCTCGCCGGGCGCTCCGGCGCCCCCGGCGTTGTCTTCGCCCATGAGGAAGACGGTGGGATCGCGGCGCATCTCCTGTTCCAGGGCTTCGTTGATGGCTTGCTGGTAGCTGATCTTTCTGGCCATGGTGGCGCTCCTTGTTGTTTTCCGATCAGGCGTAGGTGACGTAGACGTCGGTGAGCAGGTCTTCCGGGCCGGGCTTGGGATCGGCCTTGGCCTTGCGCACGGCGTCTTCGATGAGCTGTTCCACCTCCTGGTCGATGCTGTCGAGCAGGGCGGGCTGGAGTTGGCCGGAGCGCGTCACCCGCTCGCGGAACTGCATCAGGCAGTCGCGCTGCTCCCGGGCCTGCTTGACCTCGTTGGGGTCGCGATAGGTCTGGGCATCACCTTCGAAGTGGCCGAAGTAGCGGGTGAACTTCACCTCGATCAGCGAGGGGCCTTCGCCGGCCCGGGCGCGGGCCACGGCGGCCGCGGCGGCTTCATGGACGGCGAAGAAGTCGAAGCCGTCCACCGTCACCCCGGGCATGCCGAAGCCGGCGGCGCGATCGGCGATGTGGTCGCAGGCCACCGACCAGTTGGCGGCGGTGGCCTCGGCGTAGCCGTTGTTCTCGGCGACGAAGATGCACGGCAGATTCCACACCGAAGCCAGGTTCATCGCCTCGAACACCGCACCCTCGTTGGAGCCGCCGTCGCCGAAGAAGGCCACGGCAACGGCGTCGCTGCCCTTGAGCTTGGCCGCCAGGGCGGCGCCGGCGGCCAGGGGCGCGCCAGCCCCGACGATGCCGTTGGCACCGAGCATGCCCTTTTCCAGGTCGGCGATGTGCATGGAGCCGCCCTTGCCCTGGCAGACCCCGGTCTTCTTGCCGTAGATCTCGGCCATCATGCCGTAGACGTCCACGCCCTTGGCGATGCAGTGGCCGTGGCCACGGTGAGTGGAGGCGATGCTGTCCTCGTGGCCCAGGTGGGCCATGACGCCGGCGGCCGAGGCCTCCTCGCCGGCATAGAGGTGGACGAAGCCGGGAATCTCGCCGGTGGCGAATTCCACGTGCAGCCGCTCTTCGAAGGCGCGGATGGTGCGCATCACTCGGTAGGCATGGCTCAGATTTTCGACGCTGGGGTTCTCGCTCATCTTATTGTTCTCCAGGATTGCCAAGGGGCGACGCGGGCAGGCGGCGGACCAGCAGGCGCTGCTGCGCCGCCAGTTCCAATACCCGCTCCACGTCGATGCTCAGGGGGCCGTCGAGGTCCAGCGTCACCTGCGGACGCTCCTCGGGGCCGAATTCGATTTCCCGCTCGCCGTCCAGCGCCAGGGTGCCGGTAGCGAGGGACAGCGCCCGGGGTTCGCCGGGCAGGAGCAGGCCACTGGCGGCGATGCCGGCCTGGGCCAGTACGCCGGGGGCGAGGGGAACGGTCAGTTGCGCCGGAGGTTCGGGCTCCAGCCGCACCCAGCCGCCATGGGGGGCGCTGCGCGCGACCGGATGCCAGAGGCCGCAGAGGGCCGACAGGCCGATGGCCCAGGGCTCGGCGAAGGTGGTGAAGACCTCCGCGAGATCCTCCACCTGGGTCACCGCGCGGGCACCGATATAGGCCTGGCGACAGACCGCCACGTCCACCAGCGCCCAGTCGCGAATGCCGCGCTCGGGCACTTCCACCCGCAACCGCTTGTTGCGCCGCAACGCGAGTGCCGGGTCGACCCGGCCGGCCGCGACCAGGCCGCCGGCCAGCCCCGCGCTGGTGGCCTCACGCAATTCCGGAAAGGCGTTGTTGGTGCCGGTGGAGAGGGTCAGCAGCGGCAGGTCGCCCACCTCGGCAGCCACCGCCTTGTGGGTGCCGTCGCCGCCGAGCACGGCGATCACCGCCGCGCCCTGGGCCAGCAACAGCCGCGCGGCGCGCCGGGTGTCGTCCACGGTCTGGGTCAGCGGCAGGTTGAGAAACGTAAGCTCCGGCCAGCGCTGCTCGCGGGCCTGGCGACTGCCGCTGGCCTTGAGCACGGCGGCGGCGATGCCGGTCATGTCCGGCGGCAAGAGCACCCGCTCCACGCCGGTGGCGCCAAAGGCGGCCAGCAGGCGCATCACCACCCCGGCCTTGTCGGTGCTGGAGGTCAGGGCGGCATTGCCGGTCAGCCGGCGTAGGTCTCGGCCGGAAGCGGGGTTGGGCAGGATGCCGACGGTTATGGGCATGGCTGGACTCCGACGCCTGGGCCAGCGGTCAGGGCAGCCGTGTGGCGATGCCGGGGTGCGCTCATGGGTCTGGCCCTCTTGTCGTTGTGATGGGAGCGTCGCAGAGCCCTGAGCAAGGCCGGTGCCAAGCCGCGATGAATCCGCTGCAGTGCAGGCAGGGCGCGGGTTTGGAAGGAGGCGGCAGGTAGTGGGAGGAGCGCCTCCACGCGCCGGGGCGTCTCACGACTGCGACGGGATGGCGAGACGCTGAGACGATTCGTCTCACGGGGTCGCGGACTTGAAGGCAGCGTCCTGGGAGCGCTAAATGAAGGCCAGAACAATGACCGGCCTTCCATGCCATGACCGGAATTCAGGGAGAGACGCCCATGTTGTCTACCCAGGCCCGCTATCACGCCCGCGCCATCGACCAGGCCCTGCGCGCGCCCTTGCGCTCGGCCAGTCCGCCCGGGCGCATCCTCGATTCCTGGCGCCGTTCCTTCGAGCAGTATCAGCTCGACCCGGGCAGCCTGCGCGGCCCGCGCATCCTCTCGCGCTACGAATTGCGCCAGCACCAGCAGGCGGCGGAAGACTTCCTGCGCGTCGCCGACGGCGAACTGGGCGCCCTGCATGCGCGGGTCGAGGCGGCCGACTATTGCGTGCTGCTGGCCGACGCCCAGGGCCATACCCTGGACTACCGGGTCAGCGATCGGCTGGACGACGAATGCCGGCGCGCCGGGCTCTACCTGGGCACCTGCTGGTCCGAGCAGGAGGAGGGCACCTGCGGGGTCGCCGCGGTGCTCACCGACCGGGCGCCGGTGACGGTGCACAAGGCCGATCACTTCCGCGTGGCCTTTACTGGCCTGACCTGTACCGCCGCACCGGTGTTCGCGCCGAGCGGCGAGTTGCTCGGGGTACTGGACGTCTCGGCGCCGCGTTCGCCGGACGACCGCCGCAGCCAGCTGCTGATCCAGCAATTCACCCGCGACAGCGCCCAGCGCATCGAGAATGCCTATTTCATGCACAGCGCCCGGGGCGACTGGGTGCTCTGCGGCCATGCCCAGGCCAGCTATCTCGACACCCAGCCGGAATTCCTGCTGGCCTGGGATTCGAATGGGCGCCTCACCGGCCTGAATCGCCCGGCCCGGCAACTTTGCCTCGCTCAGCTGGGCTATCTGCCGCAGCGCCTGGACGAGCTCTTCGGTCGCGATGCCCCGGTGCGGTTGCAGGAGGACGATGGCGAACCCCTGCGCCTGGGAGAAGCGCATTTCCACGCCCGGGTTCGGGCGCCGCGGCAGCGTCTTGGGGTGGTGATCCCGCTGGTTCGCGAGCCGCGTACGGCGGACCCCGAAGAGGAGTCCCGGGTCAGCCAGGCGCTCGCGACCGCTCTGCGGCTCTATCGCCATGGCCTGCCGATCCTGGTGACCGGCGAGACCGGCACCGGCAAGGAGGTGTTTGCCCGCGGCCTGCACCAGGGTGGCGATCGTGCCGGGCGGCCCTTCGTCGCCCTCAATTGCGCGGCGCTGCCGGAAAGCCTGATCGAGAGCGAATTGTTCGGCCATGCCGCGGGGGCCTTTACCGGCGCCCAGCGCCAGGGTCGCGATGGCCTGATCGTGACGGCCGATGGCGGCACCCTGTTTCTCGACGAGATCGGCGACATGCCCCTGGCGCTGCAGACCCGGCTGCTGCGGGTGCTGGCCGAGGGCGAGGTGCTGCCGGTAGGCAGCGCCCAGGCGCGGCGGGTCGATGTGCGGCTGGTCTGCGCCACCCACCGTGATCTCCAGGCGCAGGTCGCCGCCGGGCTGTTTCGCGAAGACCTGCTCTATCGCCTCAATGGCGCCGTCTTCCAGCTGCCGCCGCTGCGCACGCGTGCCGACCGCCTGGCACTGGCGCGGCGGCTGCTCGAAGAGGAATGCGGCGAGCGCCCTGCGCCGGAGCTGGCGCCCCAGGTGCAGGAGGCCATCCTGGCCCATGACTGGCCGGGCAATGTGCGGGAATTGCGCAACGTGCTGCGCTACGCCTGGGCCCTGTGCGACGGCGCGCTCATCACCCTCGAACATCTTCCGGCCAGTCTGCGGACGGGTGAGGCGCCTGCCGCCGAGCCGCCACCCGAGGTCGACAGCCCCGAGCGGCGGGCGATCCTGGCGGCCCTGGTCCGCCATCGCTGGAAGGCCATCCCTACTGCCCGGGCGCTGGGGGTGTCCCGGGCTACCCTCTACCGGCGGCTCAAATTGCACGGCATCGCCATGCCGCATCGCCAGTCCGAGGACTGAGGCGTTCCGCCGAACGGTCATGGCCGGCAGCGGCGCCCCTGGCACGGTAGTTACCGCAGACAACCGAAGCGGCAAGCGCCGGCATCGCTGGCCCCGGTCGTCTCGCTGCGGGACGTCAGCGCGGTCGCCGAGGAGTCACACCTCAGACACAGACCCTGAGGAAGCCCCCCTGATGCGTACCCTGCCGCTGTTGCTTGCCCTGCCTGCCGCCCTGGCTCTGCTGAATCGCACCTCGTCCCGCCGTGCGCCGCGGATCGATCGTCAGCAGCTGAATGGCCGGACTATCGTTGTCACTGGCGCCTCCAGTGGCGTCGGCCGCGGCGTGGCCCTGGCGCTGGCTCGGCATGGTGCCAATCTGGTACTGGCGGCGCGGCGCAGCGAGGCGCTGGAAGCCTTGGCGGTCGAGGTCCAGGCCCTGGGCGTGGCCGCTCTGGCAGTGCCCACCGACGTGGCCGAGGTGGCGCAGATGACCGCCCTGGCCGAGCAGGCCGAGCAGCGCTTCGGCCGTATCGATGGCTGGATCAACAATGCCGGCGTGGTGGCGGTTGGGCGTTTCGAAGAGGTGCCTCTGGAAGACCACCTGCGCCTGCTGGATACCAATGTAAAGGGCGTGGTGATCGGCAGCCACCTGGCCTTGCAGCGCTTCCGTCGCCAGGGCTACGGCCGGTTGGTCAACGTGGCCTCGGTGGACGGCGAGATCCCCCACGCCTACCAGGCCTCCTACTCGGCATCCAAGGCTGCGGTGCTCAGTCTCGGTCGGGTGCTGCAGCAGGAATTGCGCCGCGGCCGCCAGCCGAACATCCAGCTGTCGACGGTGCTGCCCTGGGCGCTGGATACGCCGATCTGGGGCCATGCCGCCACCTACACCGGCCACCGCGCCGACCTGCCCACCAAGGATTCGCCGGACAAGGCGGTGCAGGCCATCGTCGGCGCACTGTTGCAGCCGCAAAAGGAGATCACCGTAGGCTACAAGGCGAAGCTGGCCTATTGGGGCCATCGCCTGGCGCCGGAGCTGAACGAGCGCTTCACCGCGGCCGCGGTCCAGCGCGCCGAGATCGACTGGAATCCGGCCAAGGCCGCCACCTCGGGCAATCTGCAGCAGCCCGATCAGGCGGGACGGACGATCCGGGGTTCGAATTTCTGACGAGGCCAAAGCGACGTCCGGAGCCGGTCTGCGCGTCCGTTCGGGATCAGTGGTGGGTGGCGCCCGCCGTCGCGACGCCGTTATCCGTGCCGCCCACGATCAGCTGAGAGAGCAGCCCATGGCTGCGCAAGGCGGCCTCGAGCGGTGGCACGAGGGCCGCGCGGGTGCACAGCAGCGCCGTGGGTGCGACCGCCTCCAGGGCGCTCTGCCACTCGGGCCAGTCCAGCTTCGACGCGGTATCGAGCTCCAGGCGGGGCAGCAGCGGCAGGCCCGCCGCCAGCATGACCTCGCCGTGCCCCTGCAATTCGGCGTCCGCCCGGAGGGCGTCAGCCTCAACGTGCGCAACCAGCAGGATGCGCCTATGACCAAGCGCGATCAGCTGCCGGGTAGCCTGGGCGATCCGCCGGCCCTGGGCCGCCGCCGACCACCGGCGAAGCGTGACTGGGAGGGTGGCAGGGCGGGGCGCCGGAAGGGCAATGGGGGTGACGGCAACAGGCGTATCCATCGGGTGACCTCGGCCATGGGGCGATCGGGTCACCCAGCTTGGCCGCCACGGATGGCAGCTTCGTGACAGTGCGGCCAATCCCCTGGCTGGCCGTCTGCCGCGCCAGCATAGTTGTCTTGCGTTCCTCAGCGTGACGGCTAGCCTTGAGGGTACACGTCTGGTTTTAGCGAGGCCCGGCATGGACAAGTTGCACGAACGTTTGGCCCAGCTCGATCCCCCGCTGCGTCACCAGCTGGAGCAAAGGGATGACGGCCTGCTGATCACTCTTATCGATATCGATCACAATGCCCGGGTGACGCGACTGATCCGCGCCGAAGACCTGAGAGTCGAGCGGATCAACCTGATCCTGCTGCACGCCATCAACGAATTGCGCCGCAAGGGCGCCCAGGTCCCGCTCGACAAGGACAGTGTCTTCATCAACGACCTGTCCGACCAGTGCATCAGCTTCCACAGCTGACGCCTAGTCCTCCAGCTCCAGATCCAGCAACGCCGCACCCAGGCCCTTGCCGTGGGCGTCCAGCGCCAGCGAGCGGGTGACCCCGCCGCGCAGGGCGCCGGGCAGCACGAAATTCAGCGCGCCCAGGGCCGGCAATTCGTAGCGGCGCACCGGCGCGGCGTCGGCCGGGCGGCTGTCGGCGAACCAGGCGGCGACGCGTTCCGCGGTAAGCGCCTGGCGCAGGCGCTCGAAGTCTTCGTGGCGATAGGCGATCACCGCCATGTTCGAAATGTCCCCCTTGTCGCCGGTACGGACGTGGGCGATCTCGCGCAGTTTCATGGCAGCGTCTCCAGCTCCAGGGTAGGGGTGACGGCCGTACGCGGCCACAGCAGCGAGGCCACGGCGATGACCTCGCGGACCGCCTTGGTGGCGCCGCCACCGCCAGCCGGGCCGTTGGTGTACAGCGTTTCCACCTCGTTGCCGATCTGCACCGCCGCCGCCCGGCTGGCGCAGCGACCGACAACGCGCAGGCGCACCTCCCAGGGTTCGCCGCTGGCGCGCGCGGCCAGGGTCGCGCCATGCAGGGCGTCACAGCCGATCAGTTCGCAGCGCAGCTCTTCCACCGGTACGCCACAGAGTTGCAGGCGTTCGCGCACCACCTCAGCCGCCAGCCTGGCCCGGCCCACGGCGCCCGGTCCGGCGTAGGAGATCTGGCCTTCGCCATGCCAGCCGTCGCGATAACCCACCGAGACCTTGAGCTGCTCGGGGCGCGGCTGGCCCCGGGCCCCGCTGACCGCGACCCGGTCGGGCGCGGACTGCTCCAGGGCGACGCCGGAAAAGTCGGCGGTCACGTCCGGCGTCAGATAGGCCGCTGGGTCATGCACCTCGTAAAGCAACTGCTCGGTGCAGGTCGCCGGGGTCACGCAACCGCCGGAGCCAGTGACCTTGGTAAGGGTGGCGTGGCCATGCGCGTCTACCTCGGCCAGGGGAAAGCCCAGGCGAGCGAGGTCGGGCACGTCCTTGTAGCCGGGATCGGCGAAGTAGCCGCCGGTGACCTGCCCGGCGCATTCCAGCAGATGGCCGACCAGGGTGCCGCGTCCGCGACGTTCCCAGTCATCCGCCGCCCAGCCGAACTCATGCACCAGCGGCGCCAAAAACAAGGAAGGGTCTGCCACCCGGCCGGTGACGATGACATCGGCGTCGGCTTCCAGGGCCTGGACGATGCCGTCCACGCCCAGGTAGGCGTTGGCCGAGATCACCCGGTCGCCCAGTTCGGCCAGGGTCTGGCCATTGTCCAGCAGGGCGTCGGCCGGCAGCTGGGCCAGCACGTCGTCGCCGGCCACGGCAGCGATCTTCAGCCCGGTGACGCCCAGCTCTCGCGCCAGGGCCGCGACCTTGCGCGCCGCCGCGGTCGGGTTGGCGGCGCCCATGTTGGTGATCACCCGCAGGCGCGGACGGTTCGCCTGGCGCAGCAGTGGCAGGATGCGGCGCATCCGCGCCTCCAGCAGCGGATCGAAGCCGGCCTCGGGATCGGCCAGTCGCGCCTGTTGCGCCAGGGCGATGGTGCGTTCGGCCAGGCATTCGAACACCAGGTAGTCGAGACGGCCATGCTCGGCCAGCTCCACGGCGGGTTCGATGCGATCACCGGAATAGCCGGCGCCGCAGCCGATGCGAAGGAAACGGGTCATCTAGAAGACTCCCAGGAGCAGGGCGGTCAGGGTCATCAGGACCGAGGCCGCGAACAGGAAGGGGATGGTGAAGCGCTGGTGATCGGCGAGGTCCAGCTTGCACAGGCCCACCAGCAGGAAGGTCGCCGGGGTCAGGGGGCTGACCGGGAAGCCGGTGGTGTGCACCCCGAGCAGCGAGGCCTGGGCCACCTGCACCGGATCCACGCCCAGGTTGCGGCCGACCTCGGCGATCACTGGCATCACGCCGAAGTAGAAGGAATCCGGATCGAACAGCAGGCTCAGCGGCATGGACAGGAAGCCCACCACCGCCGGGATCAATTGGCCATGCCCGGCCGGGATGCCGGCCACTGCCACCTGGGCCATGGCCTTGAGCATGCCGCTGCCCTGCATGATGCCGGTGAAGACGCCGGCGGCGAAAAGGATGCTGGCCATGGTCAGGGCGGTCTTGGCGTGGGCGTCGATGCGCGCCTTCTGGGCGTCTACCGAGGGGTAGTTCAGGCACAGCGCGGCCACGGTGCCGAGCATGAACATCACCACCGGATCGACCCAGCCGGCGATCATCACGCCCATCACCACCAGGGTCAGCAGCAGATTGATCCAGAAACGCTCCGGGCGACGCAGGGCACGCTCGGCCTCGCTGAGTACCCGCTCCGGTGCAGCGCCCGCGCCACTAGCGTCCAGCCAGGGCGCCTGGCCGGCCAGGGTCAGGCGTTTTTCTTCGCGGCGCCCGAGCCACCAGGCACTGGCGAAGACGAAGGCCAGACCCACCAGCTGCACGGGGATCAGCGGCTGGAACAGATCGGCCACCGGCACGTGCAGGGCGGCGGAAGAGCGCAGCACCGGCCCGGTCCAGGGCAGGAAGTTGACCCCGGCAGCCATGGCCGCAACGCAGGCCAGGATGCGCCGGTCCAGGCCCAGGCGGGTATAGAGCGGCAGCATGGCAGGGATGGTCACCAGGAAGGTCACCGCGCCGGAGCCGTCCAGGTGCACCAGCAGGGCGAGCAGGGCGCTGCCGCAGACGATGCGCGTCGGCCGGGTGCCGACGGTGCGCAGGATGCGGTCGATGATGGGATCGAGCATCCCGGCGTCGGTCATGATGCCGAAGAACAGGATGGCGAAGACGAACATGCCGATCACCGGGGCGACGCCCTTGATCCCGGCGATGATGAAGGCGCTGGTGCCCAGGCCGAAGCCACCGATCAGGGCGGCGGCAATAGGGATGACGATGAGGGCGACCAGGGGTGAAACGCGTTTGCTCATGACCGCGACGAGCAACGCGAGAATGGTGACGACACCGAGCAGGGCGAGCATGGCGGACTCCTTGGACCGTGGCACGGCAGGCGGGCGCACGGGAGGTTTTGTTGTTGTAGGTCCAGTATTCGAAGACGTCCGATGTCCTGTAAATTGGAATCTTCCGAAGCAGCGTTCAGAAAAACAAAATGAAAAATCTGCTCCAGCACGTGCAGGCCTTTCTCGCCGTGGCCCGCCAGGGCTCCTTCGCCCGCGCGGCCGAGGAGTTGCACCTGTCACCGCCCGCGCTCACCGTGCAGATCCAGCAACTCGAAGCGTGGCTGGAGGTGCAGCTGCTGGAGCGCACCCCGCGGCGGGTCCAGCTGACCACCGCGGGTGAAGAACTGCGCGGCCCCCTGGAACGGGTCCTGGTGGACCTGGGCGATGTCCAGACCCATGCCCGGGACCTGGCGGGCCTGCGCCGGGGACGGATCACCCTGGCGGCCTTGCCATCCTTCTTCATGGGCCCCTTTCCCGAATTGCTGAAGACCTTCCAGGCCCGTCATCCGGCCATCGAGGTCCGCCTGCAGGATGTGGTGGCCGGTAGAGTCGAGGCGCTGGTCCGGGAAGGGCAGGTGGATCTGGGCATCGGCGTCCGGCCACGGGCCGTGGGCCTGGAGTTCCAGCCGCTGTATGTCGATCACCTGCAGCTGTTCGTCCCTCGCGACCATCCCTGGGCGGGCCGTGCCGAAATCACCCTGGCCGAACTCGACGCCGTACCCCTGCTGCTCACCGGTCGCGACAGCAGCGTGCGCGAGTGCCTGGACTTCGCCTTCGCCGCCGCCGGCCTGCGCCTGGTGGCGGCGCTGGAAGCCAACTACATGAGCACCCTGCTGGCCCTGGTGGCGGCCGGCCAGGGCCTGGCCCTGCTGCCGGAGTCGGCGGGCGGCGAGGCCCCGGTGGTGGCCCTGCCGGTCCGCGGCGAGAGCCTGGCCCGGCCGCTGGGCATCCTGACCCCCACCGGCCGCAGCCTTACGCCGGCGGCTCAGGCGTTCGTCGCGCTGCTCCGGGAGCGGCTGCAGGCAGACTAATACTCGAAGGGCTGGCCCAGCTCCTGTTGCAGCCAGTCGAGAAAGCGCCGCACCCGGGCGTAGCGCGAGTGCGCCCGGGGAAACACCAGGTGGTGCGCGGCCACCGGCAGGTCGTCGTCCTGGGGCAAGACCCGCACCAGATCGCCGCGAGCCAGATAGTCCGCCGCCAGCACCGTGCTCTCCAGGGCGAAGCCCAGACCATGGCGGGCGGCTTCCAGGGTCATGTAGGAGCGATCGAAACTCAGGGTGTAGGGTCGCTCCGGCAGCGCCAGGCCCTGCTGGGCGAACCAGTTGGGCCACTTCATGAGGGTGGCCTCGGACAGGATCAGTTCGCTGTGCAACAGATCCGCCGGCGACTGGACCGGGCGTTTTTCCAGCAACTGCGGCGCGGCCAGTACCGCCAGGCGTTCGCGCTGCAGGGTGCGGATCTCCAGGTTCGGCCAGCTGGGCAGGCCGTGGCGGATGTCGATGTCGACCTTGTCGCGGCTGAAGTGCAGGGATTCGTAGGAGCAGGAGAGATTGATCTGCAGGTCGGGATGGCTCTGGCGGAACTGTTCCAGCCGTGGCATCAGCCAGAGCAGGCCGAAGCTCGGCGCGGAGTGCAGGCGCAGGCATTCCAGGCCGGCATCGCTGGCCGCACGATCCGTGGCCATGGCCAATCGGTGCAGTACCTCGCTGACCTCTTCCAGGTATTGCTCCCCGGCCGGGGTCAGGGTCATGCCGCGCGCACCGCGGACGAAGAGCGCGCGACCCACCAGAGCCTCGAGCTTGGCCAACTGATGGCTGACCGCCGAGGGCGTCAGCGCCAGTTGCTCGGCAGCCCGGGCGACGTTGGCGAAGCGGGCGGTCTGCTCGAAGGCTTGAAGGGCTTTCAGGGGTGGCAGGGAAAGCGTCTTGCCTGAATCCATGGGTCGCGGTCCTGTAGGCGTTTCACGTCCGATTCTCGGCTGGCCAGGCGGGGCTGCCAAGCCGTAGGCATGAATATTATTCAGCACGGTCTGACGCAGGCTGCGTTGCTGGGGCCCTGGGGCAGGGGCACTCTGGCCCTCAGCGACAGCCCTCCACAACAACAAGAAGGATAGCGTCATGCCCCTGCATTCCCTGCTGCTGCAAGACAAGATCGCCCTCGTCACCGGCGCCGCCTCCGCCCGTGGCATCGGTCGCGCCACGGCCCAGGCCTTCGCCGCCCAGGGCGCGCGGGTGATCATCCTCGATCTGGATGCCAGCGCCGCCCGCGATGCCGCCGCCAGCCTCGGCGAAGGTCACCTGGGCCTGGCGGCCAACGTGGCCGACGAAGCCCAGGTCAGGGCTGCGGTCGACCAGGCGCTCGCCCAGTACGGTCGCCTCGACGTGCTGGTCAACAATGCCGGCATCACCCAGCCGGTGAAGACCCTGGAGATCGGTCGCGCCGACTACGACCGCATCCTCGACGTCAACCTGCGCGGCACCCTGCTGATGTCCCAGGCGGTGATCCCGGCCATGCGCGAGCAGGGCGGTGGCAGCATCGTCTGCCTGTCCTCGGTGTCCGCCCAGCGCGGCGGTGGCATCTTCGGCGGACCGCACTACAGTGCCGCCAAGGCTGGGGTGCTGGGCCTGACCAGGGCGATGGCGCGGGAATTCGGGCCGGATGGCATCCGCGTGAATGCCCTGACCCCCGGCCTGATCCAGACCGACATCACCGGCGGGCTGATGCACGACGAACGCCGCCAGTCGATCATCGACGGCATCCCGCTGGGCCGCCTCGGCGAGCCCAAAGACGTGGCCAATGCCGCGCTGTTCCTGGCCAGCGATCTCTCCGGCTACCTGACCGGCGTCACCCTGGACGTCAACGGCGGCATGCTGATCCACTGATCGCCCCCTCGTGTTCAACGCTCTGCATCGAAAAGGGTGCCCGCGGCTGCGGCGCCCATAACAACAAGAGATCAGACCATGACTACGCTCACCCTGGCAGCGGCCACCTCGGCGCGCGCCAATGCCTATCGCAAGACCGCCTGGCGGCTGATGCCCTTCCTGATGCTGTGCTACTTCTGCGCCTATCTGGACCGGGTCAACGTCGGCTTCGCCAAGCTGCAGATGATGAACGACCTGGCGCTGAGCGAAGCCGTCTACGGCCTCGGCGCCGGCATGTTTTTCATTGGCTATTTCCTCTGCGAGGTGCCCAGCAACATCATCCTGCACAAGGTCGGCGCCCGCCGCTGGATCGCCCGCATCATGATCACCTGGGGCATCCTTTCCGGGATGTTCGCCTTCGTCGAGACGGCCTGGCAGTTCTATGTCCTGCGCTTCCTGCTCGGCGTGGCCGAGGCCGGCCTGGCGCCGGGCCTGCTGCTCTATCTCACCTACTGGTTTCCCTCCTACCGCCGCGCCCGCATGACGGTGCTCTGGTTCGTCGCCATTCCCTTGTCGGGCATGATCGGCGGACCGCTGTCGGGCTGGATCATGAATCAGTTCGCCGGGGTCCACGGCTGGGCCGGCTGGCAGTGGATGTTCGTCATCGAAGCCATTCCCACGGTAGTGGTGGGGCTGATGGTGCTCGGCTATCTCAAGGACGGCGTGCACCAGGCGACCTGGCTGGACGATGAGGAAAAGGCGCTGATCCAGAAGGAACTGGCCGAGGACAACCAGCACAAGACCGAGCACGCCAGCGTGCGCGACTTCATCCGTGATCGCCGGCTGTGGCTGCTGGCCGCCATCTACTTCTGCGTGGTCATGGGCCAGTACGCCATCACCTTCTGGCTGCCGACTCTGGTGCGCAACTCCGGGGTCGCCGATCCGCTGCACATCGGCCTGCTCACCAGCCTGCCCTATATGTGCGCCATCGTCGCCATGCTGCTGGCCGGGCGCAGCGGGGACAAGCATCGCGAGCGCCGCTGGCACCTGGTGATTCCCATGCTGCTGGGCGCCTGCGGCCTCAGCCTCGCCGGGGTCTTCGGCCACAACGTCACCCTGTCGATCCTCAGCCTGTGCCTGGCCGCGGCCGGCATCCTCTCCGCGTCCTCGCTGTTCTGGATGTTGCCCACCACGCTGCTGGGCGGGGTCACCGCCGCCGCTGGCATCGCCGCGGTGAACAGCTTCGCCAACCTGGCCGGCTTCTGCTCGCCCTACCTGATCGGCTGGATCACCACCAGCACCGGTTCCAGCGCCATCGGCATGTTCCTCATCACCGGGGTGCTGGTGATAGGCGCCACGCTGGTCCTGCGCATTCCTGCCGCCCTGGTCAATCGCTAATCGAGGTACAGATCATGACCGCTTCTTCGCCACAACGCGCACCGCTCTCGCTGGCCGAGCGCGCCCACAACATCCGCCGCCATGCCCTGCGCATGGGCCAGATCCAAGGCCAGGGTTATGTCGGCCAGGCCCTGGGCGTCGCCGACGTCCTGGCCGTCGCCTACTTCCATGCCCTGAGCTACCAGCCGCAGGACCCCGACTGGGAAGGGCGCGACCGCTTCTACCTGTCCATCGGCCACTACGCCATCGCCCTCTATGCCGCCTTGATCGAGGCCGGGATCGTGCCGCTCGAGGAACTGGAGACCTATGGCTGCGACGACAGCCGCCTGCCCATGTCGGGCATGGCCGCCTACACCCCAGGCATGGAGATCACCGGCGGTTCCCTCGGCCAGGGCCTGGGCATCGCCGTGGGCGCCTGCCTCGGCCTCAAGCGCAAGCAATCGAAATCCTTCGTCTACAACCTGCTGTCCGATGGCGAACTCAACGAAGGCGCCACCTGGGAAGCGGCCATGTCGGCCTCTCACTGGCAGCTGGACAATCTCATCGCCCTGGTGGACGTGAACAATCAGCAGGCCGACGGGCACTGCCGCGAGATCCTGGCCTTCGAGCCCCTGGCCGAACGCTGGCAGGCCTTCGGCTGGTTCGTCCAGCGCGTCGACGGCAACGACCGCGCGGCGCTGGTCGCCGCCTTCGACCGGGCCCGCCAGCACCCTGGCCGGCAGCCCCGGATCATTCTCTGCGATACCCGCATGGGCAAGGGCGTGCCCTTCCTGGAAACCCGCGACAAGACTCACTTCATCCGCGTCGAGGCGCACGAATGGGCCCTGGCCCTCGATGCCTTGGATGCCGGGAGGGACTTCTGATGACTACCAGCACCGCCACCAAGCCACGCCTGACCACCTCGGCGATGATCGCCAGCATCGCCGCCGAGGGCCAACCGACCCGGCCGGCCCCTTTCGGTCACGCCCTGGCGGCCCTGGCCGAGCAGCGCCAGGACATCGTCGGCCTCACCGCCGACCTGGCCAAGTACACCGACCTGCACATCTTCGCCAAGGCCCACCCCGAGCGCTTCTACCAGATGGGCATGGCCGAGCAGCTGCTGATGAGCGCCGCCGCCGGCCTGGCTCGCGAAGGCTGCGTGCCGTTCGCCACCACCTATGCAGTATTCGCCTCGCGCCGCGCCTACGACTTCATCTGCATGGCCATCGCCGAGGAGAACCTCAACGTCAAGATCGTCTGCGGGCTGCCGGGGCTGACCACCGGCTACGGCCCCAGCCACCAGGCCACCGACGACCTGGCGATCTTTCGCGCCATGCCCAACCTCATGGTGATCGACCCCTGCGATGCCCTGGAGATCGAGCAGGCGGTGCCTGCCATCGCCGCCCACCAGGGTCCCGTCTACATGCGTCTCTTGCGTGGCAACGTGCCCCTGGTGCTGGATCGCTACGACTACCGGTTCCAGCTCGGCAAGGCCCAGGTGGTGCGCCCCGGTCGTGACGTGCTGGTGGTGTCCACCGGGCTGATGACGATGCGCGCCCTGGAGGCAGCCGAGGCTCTGGCAGCGGATGGCGTGGACGTCTCGGTGCTGCACGTGCCGACCATCAAGCCCCTGGACGAGGCGACGATCCTGGCGGAAGCGCGCAAGCCGGGACGGCTGGTGGTGGCGGCGGAGAACCACTCGGTGATCGGCGGACTGGGCGAGGCGGTAGCGACCACCCTGCTGCGCAACGGCGTGACGCCCACCTTCCGCCAGATCGCGCTGCCCGATGCCTTCCTCGACGCCGGGGCGCTACCGACCTTGCACGACCGCTACGGCATCTCCACCACGGCGGTCTGCCAGCAGATCAAGGGCTGGTTGTAGGGCCGGGATGAGGCGCCTGGTTACCCTCGGGATTGCACCGAGGGAGCCAGGCGCCGCCAGGGCGATTCGAAGACTCGACGCCGCCCGCCCATCCGGGCATGGTGAGCAGCTGTCTTCCTCGCCCGCTGGCCGTCATGTCCGATACCGATGAACTCACCCTGCGCAAGCTGGAGATCTTTCTGGCCTTCATGCGCAGTCGCAACCTGGCGCGGGCCGCCGCCGAGCTGGGCACCAGCCATGTCAGCGTGCATCGCGCCATCCACTCCCTGGAAAACGCCCTGCGCTGCCCACTGTTCAAGCATGAGGGGCGTACCCTGACGCCGCTGGATGGCGCCTTCGTGCTGGAGGCTCGGGCCGAGCGACTGATGCAGGACCTGGCCGAGACGGTCCGGCTCACGCGCCAGGCGGCGGGCTTTTCGGCCGATCGCTTTCGCCTGGGGGCGCTCTATTCGCTGACGGTCAAGACCGTGCCCCAGCTGATCATGGGCCTCAAGCTGAGGCGCAGCGAACTCAACATCGACCTGGTGCTGGGTTCCAATGCCGACCTCGCCGAGCAACTGCACGATTTCAAGCTGGACGCCATGCTCGTGGCCCTGGACGACGCCGTGGTGGATGCCGACTGCGAGAGCGTCGAGCTGTTCAGCGACGACATCTTCCTCGCCGCGCCCAGTGATTCGCCCTTCGCCGACCAGGCCGAGGTGGACCTGCGCGACCTCTCGGGGGTGCCCTTCGTGACCCTGACCCAGGGTTTCGCCACCTTTCGCGATGGTCGCCAGGTGTTCGCCCAGGCCGGCTTCGAGCCGGAGGTGATCATGCAGGTCAACGACATCTTCTCGCTGATGAGCATGGTTAGCTCCGGGGTGGGCTATGCGCTGCTGCCGGGGCGGGTCGAGGCGGTCTACCAGAACCGCCTCAAGCTGTTGCCCCTGGCCCCGCGCTATCGCCTCCAGCAGCGCATTGGCGCGGTGTTCCTGCGCAGCCGCGAGCGCGATCCCAATCTGCTGGCCTTCGTCGCCGAATGCCGGATGTACGCGCGCAACTAAGCCACCAGTGCCCGCACGCAGAAGAACAGCAGCGACGGCCCCAGCAGGCAGCCTAGGCCGGTGTGGAAGGTAGCGGTCAGGGCGCCATAGGGCACCAGCCGGCGATCAGTGGCGGCGAGCCCCGCGGTGACGCCGCTGACGGTGCCGGCCAGGCCGCCGAAGACCATTGCCGAGCGCGGATTGTCCAGCGCCAGCAGCCGCGCCGAGGCGGGCGTCGCGACCATGACGATGATGGCCTTGATCAGGCCGGTGGCGATGGACAGTGCCATGACGTCGGAGCTGGCGCCCAGGGCGGCGCCGGTCACCGGGCCGACGATGTAGGTCACGGCGCCCGCACCGATGGTGGTCATGCTCACCGCGTCGCGATAGCCGAAGGCCCAGGCCACGGCGGCGCCGACGATGAAGGGCAGCACGGTGCCGAGCAGCAGGGCCACGGCGCCGATCATCCCCGCCTTGCGCGCCTCGGTGGCCTGGACCTCGAAGGCGGTGGCCACGATGGCGAAGTCGCGCAGCATGGCGCCGCCCATCAGGCCGATACCGGAGAACAGCGCGAGGTCGGCCAGGCCTTTCTGGCCGCCGGTGACGGTCCCGCCGACCCAGGCCAGTACCAGGCCGATGACGATGGCGATGGCCGAGCCATGCACCCGGCCGAAGGTCAGTCGGCGCGAAAGGACCACCGAGATCCACATGATCAGGCCGATCAGCGCGAAGGCGGCGACCAGGCCGTTGTGTTGCAGGGCTTTGGTGACGATATCGTTCATCCTAGCGACCTCCGGCCGGTGCGGCGTGGGCTACGGCCGGCGCTGGCGCCACGGGTTCGTCAGGCAACGGCGGTAGCGGTTCGCCGCGATGGCTGCGACTGATCAGGGCGATGGTCACCCCGCAGATACCCACGGCGCCGACGGCCGCCAGCACTGCCACGGGTCCGCCATGCAGGGCGGTGACCACGTTCTGCTGGGCGGCCATGGCCACCACCACCGGGATATAGAGCGCACCCCAGAAGCCGACGCCGAATTCGCATTCCTTGCTCATGCCGCCGTGCCGCTCCATGTAGAGTCGGGCGCAGATCAGCAGGAGCATGGCGATGCCCACCCCGCCGACATTGGATTTGACCCCGAGCAGGACGCCCAGGAAGTCACCGATGATGACGCCTGCAAGCATGCAGACGGCCAGGAGCGCTACACCGTAGATGATCATTGTTGTTGTCCTCGGTTGTGCTTGGGGTGGGGTGAAGCCTGGCCGCTGCGCCCGCTTTTACCCCCTCTCCCTCGGGGAGAGGGCTGGGGTGAGGGCAGCCGCCGTATGGGGATTGCTCAGTCCAGTCGTGCCGCCTCCTCGCGCCTGAGCGCGTCCAGGGTGTCAGGATGGGTGTCCTGCCAGGCCAGCACCCCGGCCGCGGGCAAGACGCGTTTGGCCAGTTGGCTGAGCACGCTGCCCGGCGCTAGTTCGATGGCCAGGCGCACGCCACGCTCGCAGGCGGCTTCCAGGGTGGCGTGCCATTCGATGGGCCGCGCCATGTTGAAGGCCAGGTCGTCGCGCAACTGCTCGGCACGCACCAGCCGTCGTGCCGAGGTACCGCTCAGATAGGCCAGCCGGGGCGCGCGTAGCTCGACCTCGGCAAAGGCCTGATCAAGAGTCTGGGCGGCTTCGGCGAGCAGCGGGCAGTGGGACGGCACGCTCATGGCCAGGCGCTTGGCCGCTGCGGCACCCTGGGCGCGCGCGGCTTCGGCCAGCGCGGCCAGGCCGGCATCGCTGCCCGCGACCACGTATTGCTGCTCGGCATTGGCATTGGCCAGGTACAGCGGCGCGGCAGGGCGATGGTGGTCAGCGACCAGGCTCTCCACCGCGCCACGCCCCAGGCCCAGGATCGCCAGCATGCCGTAGCCGGACGGGTAGACCGCCTGCATCAATTCGCCGCGACGGGCCACCAGGCGCAGCGCATCGGCGAAGTCCAGGGCCTCGGCCACCACCGCCGCGGCATAGGCACCGATGGACAGCCCGGCCACCAGCTGTGGCGCCGGTCCGCGGCTCAGCAGCAGGCGCGCCGTGGCGACGCCGGCGATCAGCAGGCAGAGCTGCACGGCGCGGGTATGTTCCAGGGCCTGGGCGGTGTCCAGGTTCAGGGGATCGGCCTCCAGCACCCTGGCCGCTTCCTCCAGGGTGCGCCGGACCTCGGGGTCCTCGGGCAGGGTATGCAGCATGCCGGAACGCTGGGCGCCCTGGCCGGGAAACTGGAAGAGGGTACTCATGCGGCGCGCTCCCCTGACCAGGGATCGCTCACCAGCTGGGGACCGGCCGCGGTCTTGAGCAGCACACGTGGGGCGTTCCCACCCCAATCGGCCAGGGCCACACCGCCGAGTGGGGTCTCCAGCAAGATGTCCAGGCGGCACAGCGCCTGCGCCTGCAGGGACGTCAGCAATGCCCGCGCCTGCTCGCGTGGCAGCGGGGCGGTGCAGCGGATCAGCAGATCCAGATCGCTCGCGGCGTGCAGCGCCGGCCAGCCAGAGGCCAGCTCGTAACCTGCGGCGCCGGTGGGGCCCCAGGGTAAGCCCAGGTCGTCCAGCCGGGTTTGCAGGCGGGCAAGGGTGTCGAAGACCGGTAGATCGCGGCAGCCGGTTGTGATCCGCAGGTTTTCAGGTGCGCGCTGTTGCACTACGGCGGCTGGTACAAGCCAGGCCGCCAAGCGCTCGGCGCGGGTAGCGCCGCGCAGGCCGACCGGGATACGGCCGGCCTCGGGTGCGGTTCGGCGGACCACTACGGGCAGGCCAGCCTGGGCGATCTGGTGGGCCCAGGTGGGGGCGTCCGCGGGAAGGGTATCCGGGGTCAGGCCCCATAGGAGGTCGTGGGGCCTGTGTTGGGCTTCGCGTCGCTCAACCCAACCTACGCAGGTGTTCCGTAGGTTGGGTTGAGCGCCAGCGAAGCCCAACGGGCCCATCCGCCCGCTCGTCACGCCTTCCATCCCGCCCGCAGGCGATCGCGTACTGCGCGAGAGGCCGCGCGGTTGGCGCCGTCCAACCGTAGTTTGAGATCGGTGGTACCGCTGGCGAGCACATCGGCCTGGGCCTCGGCCAGGGCCTGGCGTACCTGCTCCAGATCGGCGGTCGAGGGCTGATCGGGCTGGCCGACCTCCAGCTGGCGCCAGAGCAGGCCCAGGGAGGCATAGCTGTCCAGATCGTAAGCCATGGGCGGGATATCGGCGGCCAGGCGTTCCAGCTCCTCGACGCTGCGCAGGGTCACCCGCGCGGCCGAGGCCTTGCCCATGGCGTGCACCTGCACCTGGGGATCACGCAGGGCCAGCAGGCGATTGGCCTGGTAGCCATGGGCGAGAAAACCCCCGGACATGGCCTTGCCTACCAGCAGGCCCAGCACCGGGTGTCCGGCCAGGCGCGCCTCGGCATAGGCACCCGCGGCGCCGGCCAGGGCTTGGTGGATGCCATAGGCCTCCTCGCGGCGACCGTAGGCCTGGCTGGGCACGTCCACCAGGGCGATCAGGGTGCGTTTCACCTGGGCGCCAGCATCCTCGGCGATGGCCTGCTGAATGGCTCGGGCCAGGCCCCAACCCTCCAGCAGACCGACCTCGCCCTGGCGGGCGCGGGGAAAGGGATTCTCGGCATCTGCTACCACCGCCAGCCAGCGCGCGGGGCGTCCGGCCAGTTCCAGGTCGGCGACGCGCAGGGAGGCGGGCAGGCCGGTGACGGCCTCGCCCTGGCTGGCCAGGGCCTGGAACCAGGTCAGGCCGCGTTGCGAAGGCTGGGTGCTCATGGCTGGTCTCCGGCATAGAGGTGGCGGACCGCGGCGGCGTCCGCCTGGGGACGGGTATCGAGATCGACGAGGCGCGTCAGGTAGTGGTCGGCCCGCTGGCTGCGCAGAGGGGCGGCAACGCCCTGGGTGAAGCCCTGGCGGATGGCGGTGGTCACGGCGGCGCTGTCGTCGGCAACGAAGATGTCGGCCAGGCCCGTGGCGACCCGCTGTTCGCCGCCGGTCAGGCTCCAGATGAAGGGGCGGTCGCGGGAATCGTATTCCTCGATGCCGGCTTCCTGCTCGATCACCTGGGGACCGTTGAGTCCCAGGCGTGCCTCGCGGGTGACTATCAGTTGGGTGCACAGGCCGGCGGCGATGGACATGCCACCAAAGCAGCCGACGCTGCCAGCGATGACGCCGATGACCGGCTGATGCGAGCGCAAGGCAACGATGGCCGCCTGGATCTCGGCGATGGCGGCCAGCCCCAGATTGGCCTCCTGCAGGCGCACGCCGCCGGTTTCCAGCAGCAGCACGGCGCGGGTCGGGATGCCCGCGAGGTTGTCTTCCAACGCCAGCTCCAGGGCACCGGCGATCTTGGCGCCGCCCACCTCGCCCATGCTGCCACCCTGGAAGGCGCCCTCGATGGCGCAGACCACCGCGGGCTGGCCGTCGATCAGCCCCTTGGCCACCACCACGCCGTCATCGGCCTGGCAGACGATGCCCTGCTTGGGCAGCCACGGCGACATCAGCCGTTCGAAGGGCCCGACCAGCTCGCGAAAGCTGCCGGCATCGAGCACCACACGGGCCCGCTCGCGGGCGCCGAGTTCGACGAAGCTGCGGCTGTGCAGCAGCTCCTGGACATCGGGAAGAGGGGCTTCAGCCATGGGTGCTGTCCTCCAGGTCGAGGGTTTCCAGGCCCTGTTCCAGGCGCAGGCGTACCACGCCCGGGGTGGCGCCGAAGTCATGGATGTCCAGGGTCAGCGCCGGCAGGTCCTCGCGGGTGGCGAACAGCCGGTCGAAGAGGGCGCGCCAGCGCGGTTCGCTGCCGTTGACCGAGGTGGTCACCTTGAGGGTGAAATCGGCCGTGGCGGGTTCGAGGAGGACCTCCAGGTCCCCCGAGCCGACACAGCCGACCAGGGCGCGACCCTGGCGGCGCTGGCTGGCCGGATAGCTGCAGGTGAAGTGTTCCATCAGAGGTCTCCAGGGAGCCATGGCTCCAGGCGATCGACGAGAAGGGTGGCGGCCAATAGATCGGCGGCGCCGCCGGGAGAAGCATTGGCGACCAGCAACTGGCGGTCCAGGGTCAGCAGCTGGCGCCGCCCGGCAAGACTGGCGCTGCCCCCGGCCTTCAGCACGGCGCGGGCGCCCTGCTGCATGGTGGTGAGGGCCGCCGGGCCACCTCGGTGCAGCACGCAGGTGTCGTCCAGCGCGGTCATGATGGCCAGGAGCGCATCCAGGCGAGCGTTCTGCTCGCCCGCACCGGCCTGGCGGCTGGCGCGCAGCTGCGGCAGGCCGCGCCTGTGGATGGCGGGGAAGCCCGCGGCGGCCTCGGCCCGGGCGCCGCCGACGCCATAGCGCTGGGCGA